>NZ_CAXAPD010000014.1:0-157998 GCF_963970515.1 Pseudomonas sp. RL_5y_Pfl2_73
CTTTCCAAGGCACTACCTGATCCATCTCGATCAGGAACAACTCCTTGCGGGTCTGCTTGCGCTTGCCGGCGTACTCGGCATCGGCGAAGGTCATCTGTTTCATCATTGAAAAGCTCGGCGACTGGTGCCCGGTGATTTTGCCAAATCAGGAAGTCTTTTTCAGAGTTTCCTTAGAGGATTTGATCACGCTCTGCGTGGGAATGTATCCCGTGACGCTCTGCGTCACCTTCCAGAAGCGGAACGCGGAGCGTCCCTGGCGGCGTTCCCACGCAGGAGCGTGGGAACGATCAACACGCAGCCCAGCGTGAGCAAGCTCCCTCGCCACAGGGTTGGCGCCAGGCGTTCGGGCTGTGGTGAATGGAGAATCCGCTTACACCGTCAAACCCAACCCCACCACAACCTCCCGCTCCGCCAAACCCTCCACCAAATACACACTCCCGCCCAAAATGTCCTTGGCATGATGCTTGGCCTGCGAAGCCAGCTCAGCCAACTGACTGGCATCCAATTCCTCACAGGCCTCGGTGCGCAGATGCACCACGCCAATCGACAATGACAACAGCGCGAACTCCTGTCGAACGCCCTGTCGGTTCAACGCTGTAAAGCATCCCGTCTCCAGGTGTTCGGGGCGGTAGAAGCGCCGGCAGTGGGTCTGGAAGTCGCTGAGTAGCTGGTCCAGGCGTCTGCGCCAGTCTTCCGGGCCGAGGACCAGCAGGAAGTCGTCGCCGCCGATGTGGCCGACGAAGTCGCGGCTGGGGTCGATGCGTTCGTTCAGGCATTGGGCCAGGCACAGCAGGACCTCGTCGCCGCGCCCGTAGCCGTAGAGGTCGTTGAAGGGTTTGAAACTGTCGATGTCCACGTAGCAGATCACCGATTCCTGCCGTTGTTGCAGCAGGCGCGTGAGGCATTGCTGGATCGGGACGTTGCCCGGCAGCAGGGTCAGGGGGTTCGCGTAGCGGGCCTGTTGGATTTTCAGTTCGGTGATGAGCTTGAGCACGTCGATTACCCGGCCCAGGCCCAGGTAGCCGCCGTTGAGGGTGATGATGAAGTCTTCTTCGATGCGTTGTCGGGCGCGGCTGGTGATCAGGCGGCTGACTTGTTGCAGCGACTGGTTCAACTCCACTGCGAGAAAGTCGTCGCGCATCAAGCGGCTGATGGGTTTGCGGGCGAACAGGTCGGTGGCGAAGGGCTTGAGCAAGGCGTCCGAGAGCGAATGGCGATGAACGATGCCGCAGGGCTGCCCTTGATCATCCAGCACCGCCAGGGAGTTGAGGTTGGCCTGGCGCCGGAACGCTTCCAGCACGGTGGCTGTTGGCGTGTTGTGGGCCACTGCCGTTTGCTCGTTGAGCAGCGCACTGAGGTCGTTGACCTCATCGCTCAACGTCGCCACGCCGCTGTCCTGCTTGGGCATCAGGGCCTTGGCATCGCGTGACGGTTGTTCCTGAGGCCGCGCCAGCAGATAGCCCTGGACCAAGTCGACGCCCATTTCGATCAGCACTGCCAGTTCTTCCGGCAGTTCGATGCCCTCGGCAATCACCTGGGCGCGGGAGGCCCGGGCGATTTTCAGGATAGAACCCACGAATTCGCGCTTGAGGGCGTCCTGGTGGATGCCGTCGATGAAATGCCGGTCGATCTTCACGTAATCGGGCCGCAATTCGGACCACAGTCGCAGGCTCGAATAACCGGCGCCCAAGTCGTCCAGGGCAATCGAGAAACCCATGGCCCGATAATGATGCAGGGCGGTTTGAAGGCGCTGGAAGTCATCGATGGGGGTTTGTTCGGTCAGTTCGATCACGACCTGGCTGGGCGCGATGCCGAGGTCCTGCAGCAGTTGCAGCGTGCGCCCCGTCTGGTGTGCCGATTCCAGCAGGGACTCGGGCGAGACGTTGAGAAACAGTTTGCCCGGCAGCTTTTGCTCATTGAAGCGTTGGCAGGCGCTGCGGCGACAGGCCAGTTCCAATTCGCTGAGGCGGCCGGCCTGGCGGGCCACGGAGAGCAGCGCGATGGGCGAGTGCAACGGGCTGTTGGAGGGGCCGCGGGTCAAGGCTTCATAACCCACGATGCGCCGTTCGGAAAGGCAGATGATCGGTTGGAACAGGCTGTGCAAACCGCTTTGAGCCAGGATCGAACTCAAGGCACTCAGCTGCTCTGTCGTGGTCATGGTAATCTCTGGCGATAAAAAAGGACCGGGTGCGCGGCACCCGGTCCTGTATTTCACGACAGACTGATGTCAGTTTGATGACACTGCGACGAGCATCACCATTAAATGGCCATCATCTTAGTGCTTGGCGATCGCCGTATTGAGTTTCAGGTAATCCAGCAGGATCCGCCCGGTCTCGCTCAGGTAGGCATCGTCTTCCGGTTTGGTTTTCTCCGGCTCCGTGATCAGGTCTTCGTCCTCTTTCTTCAGCTCTTTGAGCGGTTCTTCGTCCTTGGCTTTGCGACGCTGGTTTTCCAGGGTCAGTTGCTTGGCCTCGATGTCGGCATGCTGCGCGCGACGCTCGGCTTCGTTGAGGGTGACGGTTTTTTCCATCATCAACTTCTGCGCCAAGGCCAGCTTGTCGCGGATGAACACGAATTCCGCGTCCTGGGACGAGCGCGCGTCGTGGTCGGACTTGAGTTGGGCCAGGAACGGTTTGAATGGGTCCACGGCCGGTTTGATCGCGGGCCGGATGGTGTCCCATGGCATGGCTTCGGGCAGGGCGCTTTCACCGATTTCCTTGGTGTCGATGATCGACGGGTAATCGATGTCAGGCAGCACGCCCTGGTGCTGGGTGCTCTGTCCGGAAACCCGGTAGAACTTCGCCAGGGTTAGTTTCAGTTCGCCATGGTTGAGCGGCTGGATGGTCTGCACGGTGCCTTTGCCGAAGGTCTGGCCGCCGATGATCAGCGCACGGTGATAGTCCTGCATCGCACCGGCGAAAATTTCCGAGGCCGACGCGGACAGGCGATTGACCAGCAAGGCCATTGGCCCCTTGTAGAACGCGCCCGGGTTTTCGTCTTCCAGCACATCCACCCGGCCATCGGCGTTACGCACGAGCACGGTCGGGCCCTTGTCGATGAACAGGCTGGTCAACTCTGTGGCTTCCTGCAGGGAGCCACCGCCGTTGTTGCGCAAGTCGATGACGACGCCGTCGACCTTTTCCTTCTGCAGTTCGGTCAGCAGCTTCTTGACGTCGCGGGTGGTGCTCTTGTAGTTCGGATCCCCGGCGCGGAAGGCCTTGAAGTCCAGGTAGAAAGCCGGGATCTCAATGATGCCGAGCTTGTAGTCCTTGCCGTCCTGCTTGAGGTTGAGGACCGATTTTTTCGCCGCCTGTTCTTCCAGCTTCACCGCTTCACGGGTGATGGACACGACCTTGCTGGTCTGGTCGTTCGGGGCATTGCTGGCCGGGATGACTTCCAGGCGCACCACCGAGCCTTTCGGACCACGGATCAGCTTGACCACTTCGTCCAGGCGCCAGCCGACCACGTCGACCATTTCCTTGTTGCCTTGGGCGACGCCGATGATCTTGTCCGCCGGGCTGACCTGTTTGGTCTTGTCCGCAGGGCCCGCCGGGACCAGGCGCACGATTTTCACTTGGTCGTTGTCGCTCTGCAGTACCGCACCGATGCCTTCCAGGGACAGGCTCATGTTGATGTCGAAGTTTTCCGCGTTATCTGGCGACAGATAATTGGTGTGCGGGTCGTAGGACATGGCGAAGGTGTTGATGTACGCCTGGAAAATGTCCTCGGCGCGGGTCTGGTCCAGGCGAGCCAATTGGTTCTTGTAGCGCTTGGTCAGGGTTTCCTGGATCTGCTTGGGGTCCTTGCCGGAAATCTTCATGCGCAGCACTTCGTCCTTGACGCGCTTGCGCCACAGGTCATCGAGTTCGGCTGTGCTTTTGAGCCAGGGGGCGTCTTTGCGGTCGACTTGCAAGGTTTCCTTGGTATTGAAATCGATTTTGTCGACGCCTTTGTTCAGCTCGGCAAGGGTGAAATCCAGGCGCGATTTCACGCGGTCCAGGTAGCGCTTGTAGATGGTGAACCCGGCGTTCAGGTCGCCGCTCTTGAGGAAATCGTCGAACTGGGTCTTCCACTTGTTGAATTCGGCGATGTCGCTGGCCAGGAAATAACTGCGCGAGGGATCAAGCAGCTTCAGGTAGCTGTCGTAGATGATGACCGAGCGCGCATCATCGAGCGGTGGCTTGCTGTAGTGATGGCGTTTGAGCAACTCGACGACGTTAAGGCTGGCAATCACCTCGTCACGATCGGGCCGAAGCTTGTCCCAACTGTTGGCTGCGAACGTATCGTTCGACAACGGTAACAGGCCGAGGCCAATGACGAGCGCGAGGGCGGTACTGGGGAACAGGTGCTTCATGCTGATTCGACGCAGGGACAATTGATAACGCATATTAGGCCGTCTTTGAAGTCGCCGGTTCCATGTGGCCCGGGCGCATAATGCAAGAAAGCCCGGCGTTGAAGCAGCGGGCCCAGTCGAGACTCACTATGGAGGCACCGTGAAAGCATTGCAAGGCGTTGAAGGCCAAGTGGTATGGGCTGATGAGCCAAGTCCGGCGTGTGATGTCGGGCAAGTTCGCATTCGTGTGGCGGCCGCCGGCCTGAATCGGGCCGATTTGTTGCAAAAAGCCGGACTTTACCCGCCGCCACCCGGCGCCAGCCAGGTGCTGGGGCTGGAATGTTCCGGGGTGATCAGCGAGGTTGGGCCGGGCTCGTCCTGGCAGGTGGGCGACCGCGTTTGTGCATTGCTGGCCGGCGGCGGGATGGCCGAGGAAGTGGTGGTCGATGGCCGGCATGTATTGCCGGTACCCGAGGGCTTGTCATTGGCTGAAGCGGCCGCGCTGCCGGAGGTCTACAGCACGGCGTGGTTGAACCTGTTCCAGTTGGCGGCGCTCAAACCGGGTGAAAAAGTGCTACTGCACGCTGGCGCCAGTGGCGTCGGCTCGGCCGCGATCCAGCTGTGCAAGGCGTTCGGCAACCCATGTTGGGTCAGTGTCGGTTCGACCGAGCGGCTGGCCTATTGCGAGGCCCTGGGCGCCCAGGGCGGCGTGGTACGCACCGATGGCCTGGAGAGTTTGAACGACCTCGGTCCCTTCGACGTGATCCTCGATCCGGTGGGCGGCAGCTACGCCCAACTCAACGTGAAACTTTTGTCAGTTGACGGCCGTTGGGTGTTGATCGGCCTGATGGGCGGGCGCTCGACCGAACTCGATCTGGCTCAGGTGCTGGGCAAGCGTATCCAACTGCTCGGCTCGACCCTGCGCAGCCGCGACGAGCAGTTCAAGGCCGACCTGATCAGCGAGCTGGGCCAACAGGTGTGGCCGCTGTTTGCCGATAAACGCCTGAGCCCGCAACTGGCCCGGACCTTCGCGATCAAGGACGCCGAAGCGGCGTTCGCGGAACTGGCGACCAACCAGGTGTCCGGGAAGCTGGTGTTGGTGATCGATGAAAGCCTGAGCTGATTTCGACAGCTATGTGCGACCCGTGGCAACTGTGTAGACGCTACGCAGGAGCTGAGTAGGAGCTGTCGAGTGAAACGAGGCTGCGATCTTTCCCAAGACACCTGAATCTCAAGCGAAAGATCAAAAGATCAAAAGATCGCAGGCTTCGCCAGCTCCTACAGGTCCGCGCCGACATGACTGGCACCCTCATCCTTATCGACGCTGGCTTGCACCTTCGGTCGGCAGCCCCTGTCTGATGCGCGCGTCCTGCTAGCGTTAACTAATGGGGGATGGGGCAACCGCAGCTTTCATTTCACCAGTAGGTGAAGAGGTTGATTATGGCCATCGCCGAATGGCGCATGCAGGGCGTCGAATTCATTGCCTGCAACTGCAATTGGGGCTGCCCCTGTCAATTCAATGCGCCACCGACCCATGGTCACTGCCAGGCGGTGGCGTCGATGCGAGTGGAACACGGGTATTTCAATCAGGTCGCGCTGGACGGATTGTGCTGGGCCGCCACTTTCGCTTGGCCGGGTGCCATCCATGAGGGCAACGGCAGTTGTCAGGTGTTCATCGATGAACGCGCCGACGAGGCGCAACGCCAGGCTCTGCTGACCATCCTCTCTGGCCTGGAGAGCGATCCAGGGGTCAACGTGTTTCAGGTGTTCAGCAGCACCATGAGTGAAGCGTTCGAACCGCTGTTCGTGCCTATTACCCTCTCCATTGATGTCGATCAGCGCTTGGCGCACCTGGATATTCCTGGCGTGTTGCAGGCCAGCGGCGAGCCGATCCGCAGCCCGATCGACGGCTCACCTCATCGAGTCCGCCTGTCCCTGCCCAACGGCTTCGAGTTCCTCGAGGCCGAAGTAGCCAGCGGCAGCTACCAGACGCATGCAGCCCTAAAACTACAAGCCCAGGGCAGTCATAGCCACCTCGCCCACGTGCACTTCACCGGTCATGGCATAGAGCCGTAAAGATGGCAGAACCTCAGGTGGCGAGGCAGAGCAAGCGACTGACAGGCGAGCAGCTGCTGCTCCTGCTCTGCCTGTTCGCGCTGACCGCCCTGGCCTGGCTGATACTGCTGCGGATGGCTCGGGACATGAGTGCGCCGGGTGGCATGGCTGATGCGGCAATGGGCGGCATGCTCATGCCCTGGAGCCTGGCCGATACACTGCTGATGTTCGCCATGTGGGGGGTGATGATGGTCGGCATGATGCTGCCCAGCACCCTGCCCATGCTGTTGATCTACCAGCAGATGCTGCGCAAGCGTATGCCGGCACCGCAGCGACACCTGGCCCTGCTGCTGTTCTGCAGCGCCTATGTTCTGGTCTGGGCCGGTTTCGCCCTGGGCGCCACGGCGCTGCAATGGGCGCTCGAGCAACTCGCTCTGCTCAGTCCGGGGATGCGCAGCACCAGTACCGCGTTGGGCGCCGGCCTGCTGCTGGTCGCAGGCGTCTATCAGTGGCTGCCAGGCAAGGCGGTCTGCCTTGAGCATTGTCGCGGGCCGTTACATTTTCTGCTCGGCTACTGGCGCCCCGGCGTACTCGGCGGCTGGCGCATGGGCCTGGCCCATGGCGCTTATTGCCTGGGCTGCTGCTGGGCCCTGATGGGCCTGCTGTTTGTGGTCGGCGTGATGAACCTGCTTTGGGTGGCCGTGATCGGTGTCTTTATCTTGTTGGAGAAAAACCTACCGCAGGGACTCTGGCTCAGCCGTCTCTGCGGTTTGTTGTTGCTCGGTTGGGGCATGTGGCTGCTGCTGGGCTGAACCTGAACCTGTGGGAGCTGAGCTTGCTCGCGATAGCGGTGTATCAGATAAATCAATGCCGGCTGATCCACCGCTATCGCGAGCAAGCTCGCTCCCACACGAGGCTGCTTATTTCCAACTATGGATTGGCCACCCGGCCGATTCGGCATGGGCCTTCAATACCGGGTCCGGGTTCACCACATGCGGGTAATCGACCTTGAGCAGCAACGGCAGGTCATTGCGCGAGTCGGAATAGAAACTCGCGCCTTCCAGGTTCTCTTCCTCGGCGTCCAGCCAGTCCAGCAACCGGGCGATCTTGCCTTCGCGGTAGGTCAGGGTGCCGACGGTCTGGCCGCTGTACACCCCATGAGCCACGTCAAGTTCGATCGCCAGGATCTCGTCGATGCCCAGGCGTTCGGCAATGGGCTTGACCAGGTGCGTGCCCGAGGCTGAGATCACCAGGATCCGGTCGCCGGCCTTGCGGTGTTCGGCGATGGTCTTGGTGGCGTCGCTGAAGATGATCGGTTCGATGAAGTCTTCCACCCAGGGCGCCACCAAGTGTTCGATTTCTTCCGGCGTGCGGCCGATCATCGGTTCCAGGCTGAAGTCCATGTACTCTTCCATGCTCAGCTTGCCGTGGCTGTAGGCGTCCATCAGCGCGTCGTTGCGTTGCATGAACGACTCGGGGTCGACCCAGCCCAGGCGTCCCATCTGTGCGCTCCAGAGGGTGGAGCAGTCGCCGTGGATAAGGGTTTCGTCCAGATCAAAAATTGCCAGGGCCATCAGCGCGTTTTCCTTTTCAAGATCAGCTTCAAAATCGATAAAGCCGTCAGGCTACCTCACACAGTGCCGACGGATCGATGGAAAATGACAATCGTGCGCCATCGGGGTGCAAGTCGGCGGCCGAGCGATTGAGTACATCCACCACCAGTTCCACGCCGCGGGCCTCGACCCGGTAGCGAATCACGTTGCCCAACAGGCTGTGGCTGCGGATCAGCGCGTCGGCCTCGCCGCTACGGCTCAGCTCGATGGCTTCGGGGCGGATGGCGATACGACCGTTCACCGGCCGTTGCAGCAGTTTGGTCGCGCTGTCGGCGTCCAGCAGGTTGTAGTTGCCGATAAAACCGGCGGCAAAGACATCGATTGGCGCAGTGTAAAGGGTTTCGGCATCACCGCTTTGTACGATCTTTCCCTGGTTCATCAGGAAAATCCGGTCAGACATGGTCAGGGCTTCTTCCTGGTCGTGTGTGACGAAAATCGTGGTCAGGCCCAACTCACGCTGGATCTGTCGGATCTGTTCGCGCAAGTGCTTGCGAATCCGTGCATCCAGGGCCGACAGCGGCTCGTCCAGTAGCAACAGGCGCGGCCGGGTCACCAGGGAACGGGCCAGGGCGACGCGCTGGCATTGGCCACCGGAAAGTTGATGGGGATAGCGGCCGGCAAAATCATGCAGCTCCACCAGGTGCAGGATCTCCAGCACGCGCTGGCGGCTGTCCGCGGCATCGACTTTTTGCATGCGCAGGCCGAAGGCAACGTTCTGCTCCACCGTCATGTTGGGGAACAAGGCGTAGCTCTGGAAGACCATGCCGATGCCGCGTTTCTGCGGGCTCAACGGGACGATGTCTTGCCCGTCGAGGATGATCTGGCCGGCATCCACCGCGGTCAGGCCGGCAATGCAGCGCAGCAACGTGGACTTGCCACAACCGGAAGGGCCGAGGAGGGTGACGAATTCGCCCTTGCGGATCTCGCAATTGATGTCGCTGAACACGGGTGTGCCGGCGTAGCTTTTTTGCAGGTGTTGGACGCTGACGTAGCTCATTGGCTTTTGTCCTTGTTCAAGATGTTGGCCGCCCAGGTCAGGACCAGTACGAAGAGGAAATAGGAAATCACCAGCGCACTGGTGAAGTGGCCGCTGCTGTTGCGCATGTTGTTCAGGTACACCTGCAGGGTTTCATAGCGGGTGCCAACGAGGATGTTGGCAAACACGAATTCGCCGAACAGGAACGAGAAGGACAGCAGCAGCGCCACCATCAGGCCCTTGCGCAGGTTTGGCAGCACCACCAGGAATGCGGCCTGGAAGGTGCTGGCGCCGAGCAGTTGGGCGGCGTCCATCAGGTCGCGCAGGTTGATCGCTTGCAGGTTGTTGGTGATTGCCCGGTACATGAACGGCAGGGCGACGGTGAAGTAGCAACCGATCAGGATCCACGGCGTACCGACCATCGCCAGCGGCCCGGAGCCGTAGAGTTGCAACAGACCTACCGACGACACCACCGGCGGCACCGCAAAGGGCAGCAGGATGAGGATGTTCATCAGGGCGTCGAGTCTGGGGAAGTGGTAATGCACCACGAACAGCAACGGCAGGATCAATACCACCGAGAGCACCAGGGCACCGACGCAGACCAGCAGCGATTGGCCGAAGGCGTGGAGAAAACGCGGATCGCTCCACAACTGCACATACCATTTGAACGTGAAGCCGCTGGGTAGCACGGTGGCCGACCAACTGCTGGCGATGGAGTAGACGAGCGTGCCGGCCAGGGGCAGCAGCAAGATGGCGAACAGCAGGTACACCACCACCCGATGATAGAGCCCGACGGAGCCCGGTTCAGCGCGAGACATGGTAGCTCCTCTTGAGCAGCAACTGATGGACGATGGTGACCACGGTCATCAACGCCACCAATATCACGGCCAGGGCACTGGCCATGTTCGGGTCGAGGGAAATGTCGCCAGAGACCATGGCGGCGATGCGAATCGGCAGCACGTTGAAGTTGCCGGTGGTCAGCGCATAGACCGTGGCGTAGGCGCCGAGGGCGTTGGCCAGCAGGATCACGAAGGTGCCCAGCAGCGCCGGGGTCAGCACCGGCAAGCCGATGTGTCGCCAGAACTGCCAGCCGTTGGCGCCCAGCAGCTCGGCGGATTCGCGCCAGTCTTCGCGCAGGGCGTCGAAGGCCGGATAGAGCAGCAGCACGCCCAGGGGGATCTGGAAGTAGGTGTAGAGAATGATCAGCCCGGTTTTCGAGTACAGGTTGAAATCCTCGATGATGCCCGCCTGTTTGAGCATGATCGTGATGCTGCCGTTGAACCCGAGCAAAATGATGAAGGCGAAGGCCAGGGGCACGCCGGCGAAGTTACTGGTCATGTTGGCAAAGGCGTTGACGAAGTTGCGCAGGCGCGAATCCACACGGCGCAGGGAGTAGCTGCCGAGCACGGCGATGACAATGCCGAACACACTTGACCAGAAACTGATCTCCAGGCTGTGCTGGATTGCTTGCAGGTAGAACTTGGAGCTGAAGATCTTGCTGAAGTTGGCCAGGCCCCAGCCGAACTCTTCCGATTCCAGGCTGTTGACCAGCACCCAGAGCAGCGGGGCGATCTGGAACACGATGAAGAAAATCGCGAAGGGCACCAGGCACAACGCTGCCAGCCATTTGCCGCGCGTCATGGCGTTCACTTGAGTAACTCCTGGCAGTAGGGTTTGTCGTGGTCGACGCCGAGCAATTGGCAAATGGTGCCGCACAGGTCGGTCTGCCGGGGCGTGGCCGCGGGATCGAAACTGAAGCCGCTGCCCAAGACAAACAGCGGCACTTCCCGTTCTTCGGCCAGCAGACCGTTGTGGGAACGGTCGTTGTTCATGCCGTGGTCGGACGTCACCAGCACCTGGTAACCGGCGTCGAGCCAGGCTTGCAGGTAGACCGCCAGGTTGATGTCCGCCGAGCGGGCGCTGTTGCGGTATTGCGGGGTGTCGAGGCCGTGCTTGTGGCCGGCGTCGTCGATGTTCATCGGGTGCACCAGCAGGAAGTTCGGCAAGTAGCGCTGGCGCAGGTGTTCGGCGTCGGCGAACAGGTGGGAATCGGGGTAGTGGTCATTCCAATAGAAATGCCCGTATTGAATCGGCAAGTCGGGGTTGTCGGTGTGACGGTCGCGACCGGCCACGAAGGGCGAGGCGTTGTAGAGCTCGCTGACCCAGTGATACGCCGCGGCCGCCGTACTCAAACCGGCCTGGGTGGTGTAGTGGAAAATGCTGCGCTGGTTCGACAGGCGCGAGACGTTGTTGTGCACGATCCCGCTGTCGATGGGCACGACGCCAGTGAGGATGCATTCGTAGAGTGGGCGCGACAGGGCGGGCAACTCACATTCCAGTTTGTAGAGGGCCGCGCGTCCTGCGCCGACGTAAGCCTGCAAATGCCCCATGGCATGCCGGGCGACCTCATGGTTGAGACCGTCGAGCACCACCAGGATGACGTTGTGCTTCATGGGTATCGGGACTCCGGGCAGATACCAGAAAACTCGGACTCAACAAGCTCCACTGTAAAAGCAGGCCTGTGGGAGCAAAGCCTGCTCGCGATAAACGATGACACGGTCTTGCAGTTGAACCGTGTCGCCTTCATCGCGAGCAGGCTTTGCTCCCACAGGGACTGCTTCCACAGTGGGGTGCCCAGTGGATATCCGAGCGGGAGCTA
The DNA here is from genome assembly GCF_963970515.1 of Pseudomonas sp. RL_5y_Pfl2_73. Lineage (NCBI taxonomy): Bacteria > Pseudomonadati > Pseudomonadota > Gammaproteobacteria > Pseudomonadales > Pseudomonadaceae > Pseudomonas > Pseudomonas sp. RL_5y_Pfl2_73. The sequence goes on from NZ_CAXAPD010000014.1 coordinate 11,637, forward strand.
CCGCCTTATTGCATGTTGATGATCACTTCTTCCTGCCACTTCTGCGGCAGTGCCTTGGAGGTCTTCTCCCACGCATCCGCGTCCTTGATCGGGGTCACGCCTTTGTACTGCTCGTTCGGCAGCAGCTTGGCCTTGACCTCTTCCGGCAGGGTCAGGTGCTCGGCGCGGATCGGACGGGCGTTGCCCTTGGCCAGGTTGATCTGGCCGGCGTCGCTGAAGATGTACTCACGAGCGAGTTTGGCGGCGTTCGGGTGCTTGGCGTATTTGTTGATGATGGTGGTGTAGCCGGAGATGACCGAGCCGTCGGACGGAATCAGCACGACGTAGTCATCCGGGTTGACCATCTTGGCCTTGTAGCTCAGACCGTTGAAATCCCAGACCACGCCGACTTCGACTTCACCTTTTTCCATGGTGGCGATGGTTGGGTTGGCCATGGACAGGCGCCCTTGCTTGGCGATCTCAGCAAACATCAACAGTGCCGGCTGGACGTTCTTCTCGTCGCCGCCGTTGGCCAGGGCCGCGGCCAGCACACCGTTGGCGGCTTGGGCGGCAGTGCTTACGTCACCGATGGAAACTTTGTATTTACCGGTCTTCAGGTCCGCCCACTTGGTCGGCACTTCGGAACCGTGCAACAGCTTCTTGTTGAAGATGAACGCGATGGTGCCGGTGTAGGCCAATGCCCAGTTGCCGTCATTGTCCTTGGCCCAGGCCGGTACTTGCTCCCAGGTGCTTGGCTTGTAGGGTTGGACCACGCCCTGCTTGACCGCGATCGGGCCGAAAGCCGCACCGACGTCGCCGATGTCGGCGCTGGCGTTGTCTTTCTCGGCGGCGAACTTGGCGATTTCCTGGGCCGAGCTCATGTCGGTGTCGATGTGTTTCAGGCCGTAGACCTTCGCCAGGTCGTCCCAGGTGCCTTTCCAGTTTGCCCAGTCATCGGGCATGCCGACGCTGTTTACGGTGCCTTCCGCTTTCGCAGCGGCTTCCAACGTTTTCAGATCGGTGTCAGCGGCCATGGCGGCGGTGCACATGGCAATGGTCGAGCCTAACAGTGATGCCAGGAAAAGCTGTTTCATCCGAAGCTCCTATGGGCGTTTTCAACGCTGCGATTGCGGTTGTGTTGGTCTAGGTCAGCAATACCTGAGCCAATGTAGGCGAGCCCTATGACATTTTGATGTCGGTGTTGGAGGGTCCAGGAAATATCCGGCTCGTGGAGGTTGGCTGCGAATTAAGCCTAGACCATGGTTAAACAGCTGATCTGAAAGGACTTGGCCGTTAATTTGCACGCCTGCAAAGCGACCGTTCGGCGGCTCTGTCATCTGCCAGTCATGTGCAGTGCCTAGGCTTGCTGGACCAAGAAGCGGATCGATGGACAGTCGATCTTGCGCCGAAACAGTGCTGGTCTAGTCCAAATAGGTAACGTTGATGCGCATCGATGCAACCAAAGCGGTGACAGCCATCGGACAGGTCTTGCAAGAGCAACTCGGCCACGGGTTGCTGGCGCCCGGCAGCAAGTTGCCGGCCGAGCGCAAGCTCAGTGAATTGTTCGGGACCACGCGGATTACCGTGCGTGAGGCGTTGTTGCAGCTTGAAGCCCGGGGGCAGATTTATCGGGAGGAGCGCCGGGGCTGGTTTGTTTCGCCGCCGCGCCTGGCCTACAACTTGATGCAGCGCAGCCATTTCCACGCCATGGTTGCAGCCCAGGGGCGTGTGCCTTCTACCCAAGTGATCTCGGCGCGCCTGCAACCTGCCTCGGCGGCGGTGTGTGCCTGGTTGCAGTTGCCGGCGTTGTCCAGCGTGATCCAGATCTGCCGCGTGCGGCGTATCGACGAGCGGCTGGTGCTGTACGTCGAGCACTACCTGAACCCGCAGTATTTTCCGGACATCCTCGGGTTCGACCTCAACCAGTCCATCACCGAGCTGTACGCCCGCCATTACGATCTGCACTACGGCCGGGTGAAGTTTGAAATCGTGCCCACCTCTTTACAGCCAGAAGCGGCAGCGGCGTTGAAGGTTTCGGTGGGCAGCCCCGGGCTTCGCATCGCACGGGTCAACTATGACCAGCATCAGCGGCTGATCGATTGCGACCTGGAGTTCTGGCGACACGATGCGATCCATGTCGGCGTGGATGTGCCGGAGCAACCTGTACTGGAATCGCCCGCAGCCTGAGGCTGGGTCAGAGCGACTCGTTGAGCTTGCTCAGGATTTTGATCACCACCGTGGCGAGGATCAACAACATGCCGATCCACATGGCAAAGACCCCAACGTTCTTGTCGCGGAAGTTGAAGCCGATGGCCAGCAGGATCATGCCAGCAAGGATGGGCACCAGCATGGCGTTGAACGAAGACATCGAGATCATGACGACAGCCTTGTCGGGGAGAGATAGGGTCAGTCTAGTTGGGGTTTGGCTGGGGTGTGCTGATGTATGTCACGGCCTCCCCAAATTTTGAGGCGGACATCATTGTGGCGAGGGAGCTTGCTCCCGCTGGGTTCTGTAGGAGCTGCCGAAGGCTGCGATCTTTTGATCTTTTGATCTTTCGCTTGAGACTCAAGTGTCTGGGGAAAGATCGCAGCCTCGTTGCACTCGACAGCTCCTACGGCCCAGCGGGAGCAAGCTCAGGGATCATGGCAACTCGCGAGAGGCGTAGAACGCGCTCAGCACCTTTACCAGATGCGCCAGGTCGTGGCTGCCGCACAGCTCGCGGATCGAATGCATGGCGAAGGTCGGCAGGCCGATGTCCACGGTGCGCACGCCCAGTTGACTGGCGGTGATCGGGCCGATGGTCGAGCCACAGCCCATGTCGCTGCGCACCACGAAGCTCTGCACCGGCACTTCTTCAGCCATGCACAGGTGGCGGAAGAACCCGGCGGTTTCGCTGTTGGTGGCGTAGCGCTGGTTGCTGTTGACCTTGATCACCGGCCCTGCGTTGAGCTTGGGGCCGTGGTTGGCGTCGTGCTTGTCGGCATAGTTGGGATGCACGCCGTGGGCGTTGTCGGCAGACACCAGCAGGGATTTCTGAATAGTGCGCACGAACGCTTCACCTTCAGGCAGCAGGCGACGCAAGGTCTGTTCCAGCATCGGCCCGTCGGCGCCACAGGCCGAGCATGAGCCGACCTCCTCGTGATCGTTGCACACCAGTACGCAGGTTTCTTCGGTGTCAGCGTTCAGCAACGCTTGCAGGCCGGCGTAGCACGACAGCAGGTTGTCCAGGCGCGCACCGGCGATGAAGTCGCCGTGCAGGCCAATGACCGCAGCGCTTTGCGTGTCGTAGAAGCTCAACTCGTAATCGAGTACTACGTCGGCATTCAGGCCGTGTTCGCGGGCCAGTTGATCGGTGAGCACGGCACGGAAATCGACGCGCTCGTCCCCGGCGAACTGGGCGAGGATCGGCGGCAGTTCATTCTGCGGGTTGATGGCCCAGCCTTGGTTGGCTTCGCGATTGAGGTGGATGGCCAGGTTCGGAATCGTGGCGATCGGTGCCTTGAAATCGATCAACTGGCTTTCGACCTTGCCATCGCGGCGGAAGGTCACGCGCCCGGCCAAGGACAGGTCGCGGTCGAACCACGGCGCCAGCAACGCGCCGCCGTAGACTTCCACGCCCAGTTGCCAGAACCCGTGGCGTTGCAGTTCCGGCTGCGGTTTGACCCGCAGGCAGGGGCTGTCGGTGTGGGCGCCGACCAGGCGGATGCCATCGTGCAACGGTGAGTGGCGGCCGAGCTTGAAGGCGATGATCGAGGAGTCGTTACGCGTGACGTAATAGCGACCATTGGGCTCGGTGGCCCAGGTCTCGCGTTCGTCAAGACGCTGATAGCCTGCCGCCTCCAGGCGCTTGGCAAGGCTGGCGGTGGCATGGAACGGGGTAGGGGAGGCCTTGAGGAAGTCGATCAGGCCCTGGTTCAACTCTGCACGCATAAGAAACTCCAGACAGCAATGGGCGGCAGTTTACCCCATCGACCGCCTGCATTGCAGACCCAATCCCCCATCACGGACCGTTCCGCAGCCCGGCCATTCTGGTCAGTCCGAGGCCGTGATCCGCTTGCGCAAGTGCGCCATGATCAAGGGCTTGTCTTGCCCCTTGGACGGCTCTGGCAGGTGCTGCGGCCAGTGCTCCAGTTGACCGAACAGCTGTTGCTGGCGCTCCGGGTCCAGGCGGAGAATCTCCCGCGATGCCGAATCCCACCAATGGTGCCGGCAAAGGTTGTAGTAAGGATGCTCCGGCGCCGCGCTGCCATACAGCAGGTCACGACCGATCCTGTGCAAGGCGCCGCGCTGGTGGCGCAATTTCCATTTGATCTTCAGACGCCGCCAGGCCGACGGGAAAGGCCGGGTGCGCGGTACATCATGGCAGCGCTCTATCAGCTGCTGGCTGAACGCCTCGCCGTGCTGGGCAAAGAAGTGCGCCAGCATGGTGTGGAAGAAGCGTTTTTCGGCGAAGTAGTGATAGGCGTGCTTGTTGGTTTCGTTAATGACCCGGTTGCGCAGGGTGAACGAAATCGCGATCTGTTCGATGGTGTGGATGTCGAAGCCGCCTTCGGTCCATTCATCGATCAGTTCGACGGCCTGGACCAGCAGTGCCGCGTCGTTGTCAGTCACGCCGCATAATCCGCTGTTGTAGAGCTTGAAGCTGTTGCTCGGGGTAATGCCGTGGCGGCGCAGGTGCGAACCCAGCTTGAGGTAATCCTCGCGTTTGCAGACGTATTCCCAGTTGTATTCGAAGCTGTCCATCAGGTAACGCCCTGGCTGGATTTGCTTGAACAGCAGGTCGGGATCGGCGAGGAAGAGCGTGTCGGTGTCGACGAACAGGGTCTTTTCCGCGAGCGTCAGGCCGGCCGCGATGGCGCAGGCCTTGCGCCGGTGAATGTAACCGTGATGGCCTTGCCACTCGGTCAGCAACTGCGGGCTCAGCGCGAGGGTCTCGACTGGCCAGTCCTGATAATCCTCGGGCCGGTCGGTCAGGATCCTGATGCTGGGCAGGGTCGCCGGATTGCCGTGGGCCAGGGCCGTCAGGATGCTGAACTTGGCTTCGTGGCGATAAGCGTCCTTGTCGCCGTAGATCAGGTACAGCAGTTGGTGACGAACTTTTTTGACGGGTGTTCCCTGAAAATCAATAACCTGCATGCCAAGCCTTTATCGGATAAAGCCATTTTTCATGGGGAATAATCTAGAACGGCGCCGGGCATTCGAAGCGCAAGCGCTCGCCGCTTTGCGGATGGGTGAAGCTCAGCATGCTGGCGTGCAGGCACAGGCGCGACCAGGCCGCGAGGGCCTGCGGGTGGGCGTAGAGTCCGTCGCCCAGCAACGGATGACCGATGGACAGCATGTGCACGCGCAATTGGTGCGAGCGTCCGGTAATCGGCGTGAGTTCGACCCGGCACCAATCGCCGCAACGTTCCAGCACGCGCCAGAAGGTCAGGGCGTGTTTGCCGTGCTCATGGTCTACCACATGCCGAGGTTTGGTCGGCGGGTCGTAGCGCAAGGGCAGGTCGATGCTGCCGCTGTCCAGTTCCGGTTGGCCCCAGCACAGCGCCGTGTAGGCTTTTTCGGTTTCGCGATCATGAAATTGCCGGGACAGTTCACGATGAGTGTCCGGGTCGCGGGCCAACAGGATGATGCCGGAGGTTTCCCAGTCCAGTCGGTGCACGATTCGGGCTTCCGGATAGCCGTTTTCCTGCAGGCGGGTGATCAGGCAGTCTTTGTTGTCGTCGGCCCGGCCGGGCACGGAGAGCAACAGGGTCGGCTTGTCGACCACCAGGACGGCGGCGTCCTGATGAATGATGCGGATGTTGGACAGGGGCATTAAAAGCAGTCTCGTTACAAACGCCAACGGCGGCTCGGGCCCATGTCCTATATGTAGGCGCTGGCGAAGCCTGCGATCTTTTCCGAGCTTCCTTGAGTTCAAGTCAAGATCAAAAGATCGCAGGCTTCGCCAGCTCCTACACAAGGGCGCTGAGCCCGAGCCGCCGTGGCTCCCGCAGGATCTATCAGCGATCCGGCAGGGTGATGTTGAGTTCCAGAATCGAGCAACTGCCCTGGTTTTCCAGTGCCACGTGCACGTCATCGCTACCGATGTTGACGTATTTGCGGATCACTTCCACCAGTTCCTTCTGCAAGGCCGGCAGGTAGTCAGGGGTGCTGCGTTGGCCGCGTTCGTGCGCCACGATGATCTGTAGACGCTCTTTCGCGACCGAGGCGGTACTGGGTTTTTTGTTGGCACGAAAGAAGTCAAAAAGGTTCATTACCTACCTCCAAACAGGCGCTCGAAGAAACCTTTCTTCGTTACATCGAGGAATCGATGCGCTACGGTTTTGCCCAGCAGGCGATCGACGGCATCGCTGTATGCCTGGCCGGCGTCACTCTGGTCGTCGAGAATCACCGGCACGCCGGAGTTGGAGGCCTTGAGTACCGCTTGGGATTCCGGAATGACACCCAGCAGGGTGACAGCGAGGATTTCCTTGACGTCTTCGACGCCGAGCATTTCGCCATCGCTGACCCGTTGTGGGTTGTAGCGTGTCAGCAGCAGGTGTTCCTTGATCGGTTCTTCGCCCTTCTCGGCGCGCCGGGACTTGCTCGCCAGCAGGCCCAACATGCGGTCGGAGTCACGGACCGACGACACTTCCGGGTTGGTCACGACGATCGCTTCGTCAGCGAAGTACATGGCCAGGTGGGCACCTTTCTCGATACCGGCCGGGGAGTCGCAGACCACGAACTCGAAGTCTTCCTTGAGTTGCATCAGGACTTTTTCCACGCCTTCCTGGGTCAGCGCGTCTTTGTCGCGGGTCTGACTGGCGGCCAGCACGTAGAGGTTCTCAAGGCGCTTGTCCTTGATCAGGGCTTGTTGCAGGTTCGCTTCGCCATTGACCACGTTGACGAAGTCGTAGACCACGCGCCGCTCGCAACCCATGATCAGGTCCAGGTTACGCAGACCGACGTCGAAGTCGACGATGACTGTCTTGTGGCCGCGCAGAGCGAGGCCGGTACCGATAGCGGCGCTGGTGGTGGTCTTACCCACACCACCCTTGCCGGATGTAACCACGAGAATCTTGGCCAAGGTGTTTCACCCCTAAGGAAAAAGGACTTTCTCAGTCCCTGAAAAACATCTCTGGAAAACGGCTGCAATTGGACAGGCTTGGCTGGAATCGGCTGTCGGGCGGGGTCTACCTCCGGTAAACACTGCCTGATCCTTTTTCCTACGTCGTTATAAGCCGTTTTCGCTCGTTCTAGAGATGCTTGGAAAATGCGGCAGTATCCGTTAAAGCCGAATGATGTTCAACACGTCGCCCGACAGGCTGATCTGAACGCCAGCTCCCCACAACGGGTCGCGGCGCAAATCCTCGGAGACCTTGTACTGCCCGGCGATGGAAACCAGCTCAGCGCTCAATTGCTGACAGAAGATCCTGGCTTTGGTATCACCCTTGACGCCGGCCAGTGCTCGACCGCGCATCGGGCCGTATACATGGATGTTGCCATCGGCGAGAAGTTCCGCCCCCGGGCTGACCGAGGACACGATGACCAGATCGCCACCCTGGGCATAAATCTGTTGCCCGCCGCGCACGGGCGAGGTGATCACGCGCGTCGGCTTGATGGTGGGCTCTGGTGGTTTTTCCGGGGCTTTCCTGGCTTCGATCGGGCTCAGTTCCAGCACGCGCTCCCGGGCACCCGACGGGGGCAGCACCGGAATGTCCACGGCGATGGCGGCGGCGATGTCTTCGATGCGGCTGGCGCGGATCGCCAGGGTGCGCAGGCCGTGCTGGCGGCAAACGCGCATCAGGCCTGGCAGATCGACCGCGCCTTCGCCGGCAGGCAGCTTGTCGAGGGCCAGCACCAGCGGAGCATTGCTGAAGAAGTTCGGGGCCTGAGCGACTTTGGCCGCCAACTGCCGGTCAAGGCCTTCCAGGTCGTTGCGGGCCAGTTCCAGCACCGTAATGGCGAGCATGCTGCCCTTCAGCTGGAACACGGGGTCTTGGTCTAGCGGTTCGGTTTGGCTCATGGTCGGCGTACAACGGCTTGTCACTAAAAGTGCCGAGACTTATAACGAGATCGTCCGCGAGCCGCAACCCGGGTCGAACAATGTAGAATGCGCGGCCCATGTCTTAATGGAAGCTGTAATGGATCACCCGCGTTTTCGAGCTGCATTCTTTCATCCGCGTTTCTGGCTGCTGTGGTGCGGCCTAGGGCTGTTGTGGCTGATCGTCCAGTTGCCTTATCCGTTATTGCTGCGGGTCGGCCGCGCATTGGGTGCATTGATGTACCGAGTGGCTGGCGACCGACGGCGCATCGCCCGTCGCAACCTGGAATTGTGTTTCCCGGAAAAATCCGCCGCCGAGCGCAAGCGTCTGCTCAAGGAAAACTTTGCCTCCACCGGCATCGCCTTTTTCGAAATGGCCATGAGTTGGTGGTGGTCGCGTTCGCGCTTGGCGAAACTGGCCCATGTCGAAGGGCTGGAACATCTCAAGCAGGCCCAGCGCGAGGGCAAGGGCGTGATCCTGATGGCGCTGCATTTCACCACGCTGGAAATCGGTGCGGCCTTGCTCGGCCAGCAGCACACCATCGATGGTATGTACCGCGAGCACAAGAACCCGCTGTTCGACTACATCCAACGCCGGGGCCGCGAGCGGCACAACCTCGACTCCCTGGCGGTGGAGCGTGACGACGTGCGTGGCATGCTCAAGCTGCTGCGGGCCGGGCGGGCGATCTGGTATGCGCCGGACCAGGATTACGGTGCCAAGCAGAGTGTGTTCGTGCCGCTGTTCGGCATCCAGGCTGCGACGGTCACCGCCACCAGCAAGTTCGCCCGCCTGGGCAAGGCACTGGTGGTGCCCTTCATTCAGGAGCGCCTGGCCGATGGCAGCGGTTATCGCTTGGTGATCCAGGCCCCTCTGACGGATTTCCCGGGTGAGACCGAGGAGGCCGATTGCATCCGCATCAACCAGTGGGTCGAGCAGTCGGTGAGTGATTGTCCCGAGCAATACCTCTGGGCCCACCGGCGCTTCAAGAGCCGTCCGCCGGGCGAGCCGAAGCTGTACGACAAGCGTGGTTGAACCGCTAGTCCGCCATTTTCAGCAGTACTTTGAGCACGGAGCATTGCGATGACCCCAGCTGAACCGGTTACAGGTTTGATTCTTTCCGGCGGTGGGGCTCGAGCGGCGTATCAGGTAGGCGTACTGGCGGCCATCGCCGAATTGTTGCCAGACGGTGCGGACAACCCTTTCCCGGTGATCGTCGGCACGTCGGCCGGAGCGATAAACGCGGTCAGCCTGGCGAGCGGGGCGATGGACTTCAAGACCGCCATCGAGCGGCTGACAGCGTTCTGGCAAGCGGTGCGCAGCCATCAGGTCATGCGCAGCGACTGGCGGGGCGTGATCGCCCAGGCGACGCGTTTCATTACCCACAGCCTGTTGGGCCTGGGGGCCAAGTTGCCGGTGGCGCTGATCGACAGTTCGCCGTTGCGCGAACTGCTCGAGGCCCAATTCCACGCCTCGGGTATCGAGCTGGCCATCGCCGAGCAGCAACTGCGGGCGGTGGCGGTGACGGCATTCGGTTATGAATCCGGCCAGGCCGTCACGTTCTACCAGGGCCGCGGGACCATCGATACCTGGCTGCGTCACCGGCGTATCGGTGTGCCGACGCAGTTGTCGGTGGAACACCTGCTGGCCAGCTCGGCCATTCCACTGTTGTTCGCGCCGGTCAAGATCGGTCCGCAATACTTTGGCGACGGCGCGGTGCGGCAATCGGCGCCCATCAGCCCGGCCTTGCACCTGGGGGCCAATCGCGTGCTGGTGATCGGCGTCAGCGGCAACCCTCGTGGTGGCGGCGGACAAGATCCCCGCGAGCGCAGCTACACGGGCCTGCAACCGACCCTGGCGCAGATCGGCGGTCATATGCTCAACAGCACGTTCATCGACAGCCTGGAAAGCGACATCGAGTTGCTTGAGCGCCTGAACGGTTTCAGTCACCTGCTGCCCGATGACGTCCCGGCCCACGCCCTCGGCGCGGCGCCGGTGGAGGTGTTGGTGATTTCACCCAGCCAGCCCATCGACGAAATCGCCGCCCGCCATCGCCAGGAATTGCCGCGAGCGTTGAGGGTATTCTTGCGCGGACCCGGCGCAACCAAGACCAGTGGCGCGGGGGTGCTGAGTTACCTGTTGTTCGAGTCGGGGTATTGCAGCGAACTGATCGAGCTGGGACGCCAGGATGCGTTGGCGCAGCGCGAGGCGTTGAGTCGGTTTCTGGGGTTGGCGTAAGCAGGTCCACCGCAATCGCGAGCAGGCTCGCTCCCACAGGGGATTTGCGGTGGCCGCTTAAGCTGAGCCCAACACACAACCCAGTGTGGGAGCGAGCTTGCTCGCGATGACGGCGGTACATTCAACATCAATGCAAGCAGGTCCACCGCAATCGCGAGCAGGCTCGCTCCCACAGGGGTATTGCTGCGGATGTAAATCCTGGGTTCAGAAATGGTACTTCAGCAAAAAGCTGGTCGTGCTCTGGTTGGTCTTGAACCCATCGCTGTCTTCGATGGCGTACTTGTTCTTCCAGTAGTCATATTCCACCCCGACATACAACTGCTTGGCGCCGAGTTTCAAAGCCTTGCCCAAGTCATATTTGACCTGCGGGACGATGTGCAGGTTGGCGTGGTAGGTGCCCTTGGAGTTGGTGTCGTTGTCCACCACCCAGTCGATGAAACCGTCGATGAGGATGTCGGATGAGCCCAGTGGCACGGTATAGGCCCAGACCGGGGTGATCTGCCAGACATTGTCGCCGGCGCGCGGGCCTTCGGTCTGGCGGTTGTAGACGTTCAACTGGAAGTAATCGAAGCCGGGAATCGCCAGGTCGAAACCCGGACCGATCAGGTACGACTCGTTGTCGCCTTCCCCGAACTCATACGTCATGGCCAGCAGCACATCCTTGATCGGGCCCAGTTCCAGCTTCTGGTCGAAGATCTTGCCAAACGACAGGCGGGGGCTGAACTCGCCGTAGTAGGTGTTCGGGCCGGACAGGCTGTCGTCCTGGCCGTTGTAGAAGATCCGGTCGAGAAAGAAGAAGTTGTCCCCGTATTTCCAGGCGTCCGCGTGTTCGAAGGTCACGGTCTGCTGGATGCGCGGGTTGACCTGGAAATCCTTGCCATACAAGTAGGTCAGGCTGTTGTTCTGCCACTGGAACAGATCGTCGGCCATCGCCTGGCCTGCGGCCAGCAAGGATCCTGCGAGTATCAGGCTGGTGCACGTACGTTTCATTCGGTTTGCTCCCAAAGGTAAGTGGTACCGCTTTTTTCAGATCAGCGCTCTGGTGTGGCGCCTTTTTTCTACGGAAAAAAACATCCGTTCGGTCAGCTTTTAGCTTGTGGCCAGTGCTGATAGCAAGAGCTGAGCCAAGGCCCAAAAAAGGCTCGTCCAGCTGCTTTTTGAACAGTCGTAAAAAGGGTTTTCAGGGGCGCGTTTTTGTCCGCCAGCGCCCGGATAAGTTGGCGGGGCGGTCAGGATTGGATGGTTTTCTGTTGTCGGCCGGCTTCGAACGGCCGCGCAGGATGCGGGCTTGCCTTGAGGGGCTCAAGTGCCCTGCAACGGCGCATTCGTGGCGAATTTAGGGCGTGATGGCGGGGCTGGGTCATCGGGTGCTTTCCTCTTGTTTTTATTGTTGAGGCGCAGGCAGTCGCTGACGGGCGACCGGTGGTGTGCCGATCGGCCTGTCAGCGGTATGACATGTGACGCTATTGGCGCGCGAGGCTCAGTTGGTCCGCGCACCCTGGTTGATCCACGCGCCGATCAGGTCGCGTTCCTGCTGGGTCATCTGGGTGATGTTGCCCAACGGCATGATCTGGCTGGTGACGGCCTGGGCCTGGATGCGCGCGGCCTGTTGCTGGATCTGCTGCGGGGTGTCGAACATCACCCCACCTGGCGCGGCGCTGAACAACGGGCTGCTGGGTTTGGCCGAGTGGCAGACCGAGCAGCGTTCCTGGATCACGCTATGGACCTTCTCGAACGACGGGCCCAGGGCGTTGGCGGCCTGGGTGGGCGCCGATGCCGGTGCAGCCGGGGCCGGCGCCGGTTTTGCACCACCGCCTACCGCCGTTTCCGGCAGCGGTTGGTACTCGATGGCGGCGGGTGCCTTGGCTACCTCCGGTGCGGTGGGCATGGGCTTGGGGCCGGTAACGTAAGCCAGGCAAATCATCGCCAGGGCGCCGACGGGCAGCGTCCAGGCAAACCGGTTGCTGTCATGGCGGGTGTTGAAGTAATGCCGCACCAACACCGCCGCCACGGCGATCCCGGCCAGGATCAGCCAGTTGTATTGGCTGCCGTAGGTGCTCGGGAAGTGGTTGCTGATCATGATGAACAGCACCGGCAGGGTGAAGTAGTTGTTGTGGCGTGAACGCAGCAAGCCTTTGGCCGGCAACGCCGGGTCGGGGGTGCGGTTCTCGGCGATGGCCGCTACCAGGGCCCGTTGTGCCGGCATGATGATACGGAACACGTTGCCGACCATGATCGTCCCGATGACCGCCCCGACGTGCAGGTAGGCACCGCGACCGCTGAACACCTTGCTGAAGCCGTAGGCCGCGGCGATCAACAGCACGAACAGGATCAGGCCGAGCAAGGCAGGGCGCTTGCCCAGGGCCGAGTCGCAGAGGAAGGAGTAGATGAACCAGCCGACGAGCAACGAACCGAGGCCCAGGGCGACGCCTTCGGGACCACTCAGGCTGCTGCCGGGAGCCAGCAGGTAGACGGTCGGGTTCCAATAGAACACCAGGCACAACAGCGCGATGCCCGACATCCAGGTGAAGTAGGCTTCCCACTTGAACCAGTGCAGGTTGTCCGGCATGGACGGAGGCGCGAGTTTGTATTTTTCCAGGTGGTAGATGCCGCCGCCGTGGATGGCCCACAGGTCGCCGGCCAGGCCGCTCCTGGGGTTGGCGCGATTGAGGTTGTTTTCCAGCCAGACGAAGTAGAACGACGCGCCGATCCAGGCCACGCCAGTGATCATGTGAACCCAGCGCACGCTCAGGTTCAGCCATTCCAGCATATGTGCTTGCACAGTCTTTACCTCTCGCCCGTCACGCTTGTTTTCGCGTGATCGGACCTTCTCTTGGGGACGGTGTGAAAACGTAGCGAGCGAAGGCAAGACAAGGCGAAAACTGGCGAGAAAGCGGAGTTGACTTTAGTCAATGAGCATTTCGAGTCAGTTTTCAACGCAGTATTGCACGCGTGGCGGCGTAGCCGCTCAGCCCGCAGTAGTTTTCACTCCGTCCGCTGGTGGGGGGCGAGGATCAAATACTCATCCTCTTTGAAAAAATGCTCATCGCAGTTATTGCCTGTGCCACTGCGATCAACCACCAGGAAGTCATCCCGCTTTTCGATCGTCAGCACCGGGTGGTGCCAGACGCCGCGATGGTAATTAATGCCCTGCCTGCCGTTGGTGACGAAGGCGCGGACCATGCCTGATACAGGTGCATCGCCAAGTGGCGCGACCACGATCAGAAAGGGGTTGCCGAGCAGCGGAATGAAGGCTTGGCTGCCCAGCGGATGGCGCTCCAGCATGCGCACGGTCAACGGCATGTCCAGCGCGTCGGCGCGGAAGATGCTGATGATCGCCTTGTCGTCCGGCGTGGCGGTTTCCACCGTCGCCAGGCGATGGAAGCGCATGGTCGAACCGTTGTTGATCATGAAGTGATCGCTGCCGTCGGTTTCGATCACGTCACCGAACGGGGCGAAGGCTTCTTTGGTCAACGGTTCGATCTTGAGTGTGCGCATGCTGGTCTTCTTATCCAAAAATTCTGTGTTGTCTGTTCTGTGGGAGTACAGCTTGCTGGCGGTGGCGCCAGTGCCGACGCTATCGCCGGTAAGCCGTGGTCCCACAAGAAGTTATTTCGCGACCTTACCGAGCACCCGCAGGCGACTCACCCCACCGTCCGGGAACACGTTCAGGCGGATGTGGGTGATCGGCCCGAGGGCCTTGATCTGCTCGGCGAAGGTGTGTTCGGCGTGCATTTCCAGCTTCTGGCTTGGCAGCAGCTCACGCCAGAACAGCGATTGGGTTTCGATCTGGCTGTCGGTGCCGCCCTTGACGAACGCGCCCTGGATCGAGCAACTGTCGGGGTAGTTGCCCTTGAAGTGCAGGGTGTCGACGATGATTTTCTCGACCTCGCCGGCATGGCCCAGGGCGACGATCACCCAGTCGTTGCCCGGGGTACGACGACGGGCGGTTTCCCAGCCATCGCCCATGTTCACGCCGCGACCGGGGTTGAGGATGTTGCTCATGCGACCGAAGTGTTCGTCGGAACAGGCCAGGGCACGGCCACCATTGAGGGCGGCAGCCAGGTCGATCTGTTCATTGTCGCCCACGGCCGACCAGTCGCGGTACGGAATGCCATAGACCCGCAACCGAGCCACGCCGCCATCGGGGTAGATGTTGAAGCGCAGGTGGCTGAAGGCCTGGACGTTGCTGATTTCGTGATAGTGGTGGCTGTTGCCTTGCAGCTCGACAGCCGACAGCACTTCGCTCCATTGGGTGTTTTCGTCTGGCTCGCCTTCGGTCAGGAAGCAGGCTTCCAGGGAGGCCGAGGGTGGGTAGTTACCGGTGAAGAATGAGGTGTCGATGTCCACGCCTTTGATCGAGCCGGCCACACCCAGGCGGATCACCGCGCTGTCGTAGCCTTCGAAGCGCTTGCGCCGCGATTCCCAGCCATCCATCCACTTGCCGTTGTCATCGAACACGCCCTCCTTCCATACGGCCGGGGTCGGTTGGAACAAACGGTTGGCGTCGGCGAACCAGTCATCGGTGACCGAGATGATCTTGGTGCCGAGGCGGGCGTCGGCCAGGTTGACGAACTTCTCGAAAGGTACGGCGTAAGCTTTCATTCTTCTTGTCTGCCTTTAAATAGGTTGGCTGGGGATGCTTGCAGGGCCTCGGGTAGCAGGGCTGCTCGCTATAGGGTCAGTAATCGGAACAACGCGATCTTGTTGATCTCTGCCAGCGCGCATTTGAATTCGGTGTCTACCGAGTGATGGATGCGCGTTTCGAACGCCGCGAGGATCTGATGCCGGTTGCTGCCTTTTACCGCCATGATGAAGGGGAACTTGAACTTGGCCTTGTAGGCGTCGTTCAGCTCGGTGAAACGCTGGAACTCTTCGGCCGTGCATTGGTGAATACCGGCGCCGGCCTGTTCGTTCGTGCTGGCTTCGGTCAGTTGGCCCTGGACAGCGGCTTTACCTGCCAGGTCCGGGTGAGCATTGATCAGCGCCAGTTGGCGGGCGTGATCGGCGCTCAAGAGGATGTCGCTCATGCGCTGGTGCAGGGTTTCGATCTGGTCGATTGACGGATCCTGGCCCAGGTCGAACGCCTTTTCGGCGACCCATGGCGAATGTTCATAGATGTCGCCGAAAGTCCGGACGAAGGCTGCACGGCTCAAGGTGGAAGGCTTGAGGGTCTGGAAGGTCGTCATTTCGAAGCCCCTGGTTTCAACGCTTGCGGGCACGGGTGAGTCTGTTGCCAGTGGCGGGCGATGTCGACGCGACGGCTGAACCAGACCTGTTCATGACCCTTGGCATATTCGAGGAAGCGCTTGAGGGACGCCAGGCGGGCAGGGCGGCCGATCAGGCGGCAGTGCAGGCCGATGGACAGCATTTTGGGGGCTTCGGCGCCTTCGGCATACAGCACGTCGAAGGCGTCCTTGAGGTATTGGAAGAAATCGTCGCCCTTGTTGAAACCCTGCACCTGGGTGAAGCGCATGTCGTTGGTATCGAGGGTGTAGGGGATCACCAGGTGCGGCTTGCCGTTGGGTGTGTTCGGTTCCCAGTAGGGCAGGTCGTCGTCGTAGGTGTCGCTGTCATAGAGAAAACCGCCTTCCTCCATGACCAGCCGGCGGGTATTGGAGCCGGTGCGACCGGTGTACCAACCCAGCGGGCGTTCGCCGGTGATTTCGGTGAGGATGCGGATCGCTTCGAGCATGTGCTCGCGCTCCTGGGCCTCATCCATGTATTGGTAGTCGATCCAGCGATAGCCGTGGCTGCAGATTTCGTGACCGGCGGCAACCATGGCGCGGATCACGTCAGGATGGCGCTGGGCGGCCATGGCCACGGCGAAAATGGTCAGCGGGATATCGAACGCCTTGAACAGCTTGAGGACCCGCCAGACCCCGGCGCGACTGCCATACTCGTACAGCGATTCCATGCTCATGTTGCGCTCGCCCTGCAGCGGTTGCGCCGCGACCATCTCGGAGAGGAATGCCTCGGATTCCTTGTCGCCATGCAGGATGTTGCGCTCGCCGCCTTCTTCGTAATTGAGCACGAAGGACAGGGCGATGCGGGCATTGCCCGGCCACTGGGGATGGGGAGGGTTACTGCCGTAACCGATCAGGTCGCGTGGGTAGTCAGCGCTCACTGCAGTCTTCCTTCTTGTTCGAACCATGTGGGTGGCGCCCTGGCGATGGATCATAGGCTGGCGTCACGACGATGGGTTGATTGTATACAACTTTATGTACGATTTGTAAGCCTGGTTTTTTGCATTTTTCACCGCTGCTCCGGGTTTGTCTACACTGCAAGAAACCTGCCCATCTGGTCAATTAATCAGTGTAAGGATAGCGTATCCATTGGTTTGGCTTCGGATTGGGTTGGAACCCTGGTCGGAACGCACAGGGGCAAAAATATTGATTTTTTATTGTGTACAATTTTATTTTAAAGTGTCTTAATTCGTTCATCGCCGTGGCGTTTCGTGCTCCGAAACGGTGCGGCCTGTCTTTCAACTGATTCAGGAGGCGTCGGGCCGGACTGCACTGCAGCGAGGCGCGCACAATCAATGGGACGTTTGACTACTCACGTTTTGGATGCTGCACACGGCTGCCCGGGCAGCTCGATCAAAGTCGAGTTGTACCGTGTGGAAGGTTCGCAACTGCAACTGGTCGCCAGCGCGCTGACCAACAGCGACGGTCGCTGCGACGCGCCGCTGCTGCAAGGGGATGACTACCGTTCGGGCGTCTATCAGATTCAATTCCATGCCGGCGATTACTACCGCGCCCGTGGTGTCCAGTTGTCCGAACCGGCGTTCCTGGATGTGGTGGTGCTGCGCTTCGGCATTTCGGCCGAGCAGGAGCATTACCACGTGCCCTTGCTGATTTCGCCTTACGCTTATTCAACCTATCGAGGCAGCTGACCCCCCGAGCTGCTGCCTTGTCCTGGAAGCGACTGCGCATGGCGCTTCTTTGGTTTTTTGCCCGCTCACACTGCGGGCTTTTTTTTGTCCATGAAAATAGGGTGTCTGGGAGGGCGTCTTCGCGAGCAAGCCCGCTCCCACACTGGATTTTTGTCGTTCACAAAAACCTGTGGGGCGAGCCTGCTCGCGATGTTTTTGGCGCTTAGCGGCTCAACAAGGACGCCGCCCCCGCACCGCCAAACAACCCGGCACTGACCCGGTTGAACCAGCCCTGGCCGTTACCCGTACGCAGGTACCGCGCCGCACCGTGGGCGCCGAAGCCGTAGGCCAGCTTGCACAGCAGGTCGAGCACGGTCCAGGTGGCGATCATGATCAACAGTTGGGGCAGGAACGCTTGCTTGGCGCTCAGGAACTGCGGCAGGAAAGCGGCAAAGAACAGAATGTCTTTCGGGTTGCTGGCGCCCAGCACGAACGCCCGGCCGAACAGCGCGCGAAAGCGTGGGATCGCGGCAGCCTGGGGTACTTCGGCACCCTGGGATGGTTGGCGCGATTGCTGCCAGCTCTGCCAGGCCAGATAAAACAGGTACAGGGCACCGACAATCTTCAGGGCACTGAACAGTTGCTCCGACGCCATCAACAACGCACCGAGCCCCAGCGCCGAGGCGCTCAGCAGGCAGATCGAGGCAAACACTCCACCCAGGAACGCCGGATACGAGCGGCGCAGGCCGTAGTTCAGGCTGTTGCCGATCATCAATAACGACAACGGGCCGGGGATGAGGATCACCACCAAGGCGGCACCACTGAACAACAGCCAGGTTTCCAGATTCATTGCTTTGCTCCTGATGTACAAAAGCCTCACCCAATGGATGAGGCGGGTAAATACGGTGTTGCTTACAAGAAGATGAACTTGGCGATGAAGATCGCGCAGAGCACCCACAGGCTGACGGAGATTTCCTTGCGTTTACCGGTGCCGGCCTTGAGCACCACATAGGTGATGAAACCCAATGCGATACCGTCGGCGACCGAGAACGTCAGGGGCATCATGATGGCCGTGACGATGGCCGGGATGCTGTCAGTCGCCTCGTCCCATTCGATGTGGGCCATGCCGCCCATCATCAGCATGGCAACGTAGATCAAGGCCCCGGCCGTGGCGTAGGCCGGGATCATCCCGGCCAGCGGTGCGAAGAACATGGCAGCAATAAATAGCACACCGACAGTCACGGCGGTAAGCCCCGTGCGGCCACCGGCGGCCACGCCAGCGGCACTTTCCACGTAGCTGGTCACTGGCGGCACGCCAACCATGGCGCCGAAGACGCTGGAGGCGCTGTCGGCTTTCAAGGCGCGGGACAGGTTCTCGATCTTGCCATCGGCTTTTACCAGGCCGGCGCGCTGGGCAACGCCCATCAGGGTGCCGGCAGTGTCGAACATGTGCACGAACAGGAAGGCCAACACCACGCTGATCATGCTGACGTTGAACACCCCGGCCACGTCCATCGCCATCCAGGTGGGGGCCAGGCTCGGTGGTGTCGACATGACGCCGTTGTACTGCACCAATCCCAGGCCCCAGCCGGCCAGGGTCACGGCGATGATGCTGATCAGGATCGCGCCGAACACGCGGTGATAGCTGAGCACGGCGATCATCAGGAAGCACACCGCGGCCAACAATGGACCGGGCTCACGCAACGAGCCGAGCTTGATCAGGGTGGCGGGGCTGTCGACGATGATCCCGGCGGTTTTCAGGCCGATCAGCCCGAGGAACAACCCGACCCCCGCGCCCATGGCGAACCGCAGACTCACCGGAATGCTGTTGAGCAGCCACTCCCGCACCCGTGACAGGGTCAGGACCATGAACAGCACACCGGAAACGAACACCGCGCCCAACGCGGTTTCCCAGTTGTAGCCCATGGTGCCGACCACGGTGTAGGTAAAGAATGCGTTCAAGCCCATGCCTGGCGCCAGGCCCACCGGCCAGTTGGCGTACAGGCCCATCAACAGGCAACCCAGGGCCGCGGCGATGCAGGTGGCGACGAATGCGGCGCCGTGATCAATGCCGGCGTCGGCCATGATGTTGGGGTTGACGAAGATGATGTAGGCCATGGTGATGAAGGTCGTCAGGCCGGCAATCAGCTCGGTCTTCACCGTGGTGCCATGCAAGCTGAGTTTGAAGAGGCGCTCCAGCCAGCCCCTGCGTAGTGGCGGCGAGAGGTCCAGCGTCCGGGCTTCGGGTTTGCGGCTTTCCACAGCGAGTACTCCTCAAGAGTTTTATTGTTATTTCCAGCACCGCACTCGCCCTGGGGGTGGCTGCGATGCGCTGAGGCAGGTAAGGCTGGCGAAGTATGTTGACCTAGTGGTCAGGAACTCGCACGAAGCGAATTATGCTTTTGTATACAAAAAAATCAAATAATGTTTTCTATGTTGTCGACGAAATGTCGTTCGATAGGGGTATATCGACCTTGGGGGCGCTGTCGCGAGCAAGCTTTGCTCCCACCGCTGGCGCCTGCTAAGACCCTCTGTGGGAGCAAGGCTTGCCCGCGATGGCAGGAGGCGGGTAATGCACCTCTTGCAGAGACAAACTCAGTCGACAGCCAGCTGACCCTTCCCCAGCCCCAGATTCACCGCCAACCACCCATTCACCGCCGCTTCCCCGGCCTCGGCAAACACCCGCTCCAGTAGTTTCACCTGCTCACGCCGCAAGGCCTGCTCGAACCGCTCTCCCTCGGCCGTCAGTTCCAGCAGTCGCTTGCGCTTGTCGGTCTCGGACGCGACGCTGTTTACCAGATGCATTTCCATCAGTTGCCGCAACGGCATGTTCAGCGCCTGCTTGCTCACCCCGAGCAATGCCAGCAACTCCTTCACGCTCAATGCCGGGTAGCGGGCGATGAAAAAAACGATGCGCTGGTGCACCCGGCTCAACCCGCGGCGCTCAAGCATTTCATCGGCCTTGGCGGTGAAAGCCTGGTAACCGAAGAAGAACGCTTCCATGGCCATTTGTTGAGAGGTCGGATTTTTAAGGTCAAGCATATTGACGTATCCAGAGGTGGCAGAGTAGTTTTGGTCAACCAGTTTGACTCATTCCTCCCGTGCCCCGCTACAGGTGACCCCATGGCTTTTTCCGAACGTGTCTCGCGCCTCAAAAGTTCTTTGATTCGAGAAATTCTCGCGGCGGCACAGCGCCCTGAAGTGATGTCGTTCGCTGGCGGCCTGCCGGCCGAAGCCATGCTGCCGAAAGTGAAATGGGCGGCCATGCCGTTGTCCATGGGCCAGTACGGCATGAGCGAAGGCGAACCTGCTCTGCGCGAAGCCCTGGCGGCCCAGGCGCGGACGCTGGGCGTGGCCTGTGAGGTGAGTCAGGTGCTGGTGGTCAGCGGGTCCCAGCAAACCCTCGACCTGGCGGCCAAGTTGCACATCGACGTCGGCACGCAAGTGATGCTCGAAGCGCCGACGTATCTGGCCGCGTTGCAGATTTTCCAGCTGTTCGGCGCCGACTGCATCACCGTGCCCCTGGCGGCTGACGGGCCGGACCTGAAACAGTTGCGAGCCCGGCTGGAGCAGCATCGGCCAGCGTTCATCTACCTGATCCCGACGTTCCAGAACCCCTCGGCGGTGCGCTACAGCGAAGCCAAGCGCGATGCGGTGGCGGCGCTGTTGGACGAGTTTGGCGTGACCCTGATCGAGGACGAACCCTACCGCGAGCTGACGTTCGATGGTGGCAGCGCCACGCCGATTGTCAGTCGCTTGAAGAAAGCCAGTTGGATCTACACCGGCACCGTGTCGAAAACCCTGTTACCGGGGCTACGGGTGGGCTACCTGATTGCCAGCCCGGATTTGTTCCCGCACCTGTTGCGACTCAAGCAGTCGGCGGATTTGCACACCAATCGCATCGGTCAGTGGCAGGCGCTGCAGTGGATCGGCACCGAGCAGTACCGCAGCCATTTGAGTGAGTTGAGGGGTTTCTATCGGGACCGTCGTGATCGGTTCCAGGCGGCGTTGCAAACGCATTTCTCTGATATCGCGGACTGGAACGTGCCCCAGGGCGGGTTGTTTTTCTGGCTCACCCTCAGGCAACCGCTGGACACCCGCACCTTGCTCCCCGCCGCCTTGGCGGCCGACGTTGCGTTCATGCCGGGGGAGCCGTTCTTTCCTGAGCCGGACCAGCACCCCGGGCACCTGCGCTTGAACTTCAGCCACATCGACCCGGCGCGGCTGGATGAAGGGCTCAAGCGGTTGGCGGGGGTAGTGCGGGAGGCGTTGGCTGCGAAGGCGGCTTGATCTTCGCGGTGGCTGTCCGGGGCCCGTCGCGAGCAAGCTTTGCCCCCACAGGGACAGTGGCGAATACAAATCCAGTGTTCACCAAGGCCCCCTGTGGGAGCAAAGCTTGCTCACGATGAGGTCAGTCGCCACACCAGAAAACTATCAGGCTGCAGAGAACCGCTTATCCAGATAATCAATGATCACCTTGGACTCATACATCCAGGTGGTCTCGCCATTCTCTTCAATACGCAGGCACGGCACTTTGATCCGGCCGCCTTGCTCCAGCAGCGTCTGGCGATCCTGCTCATTGTTTTTCGCATCGCGCAGCGCCACCGGCACATTGAGGCGGCGCAGGGTGCGGCGGGTTTTCACGCAGAACGGGCAGGCGTGGAATTGATACAGCGTCAGGCTGCGAGCGGCTTGCTCGACCTGCGCCTGAGCCTCGGCCGGGCGCTTTTTCTTGCCCGGGCGGGTGATGAAGTCGATGAAGATAATGAGCTGGCCCAAGCCAACTCGAAGCGCTTTGACGATCACGGTATTAAGCCTCGCGGCAGGGAGGAAGAGGGCGCGCAGCTTACCTGATTTTTCACCGGCGAAAAAAAACCGGCGATCAATGCCGGTTTTCTTCAGGTGACGGATTACTTGATGAGGCTGAGGAATTCGCTACGAGTGGCGGCATTTTCCCGGAACTCGCCGAGCATCACCGAGGTGATCATCGAGGAATTCTGCTTCTCCACACCGCGCATCATCATGCACATGTGCTTGGCCTCGATCACCACCGCCACGCCCAGGGCGCCAGTCACTTGCTGGACCGCATCGGCGATCTGGCGGCTGAGGTTTTCCTGGATCTGCAGGCGACGCGCATACATGTCGACGATGCGCGCGACTTTCGACAACCCCAGCACCTTGCCGCTCGGGATGTAGGCCACGTGGGCCTTACCGATGAAAGGCAGCAGGTGATGTTCGCACAGCGAGTACAACTCGATGTCCTTGACCAGCACCATCTCGCTGTTGTCGGAGCTGAACAAGGCACCGTTGGTGACTTCTTCCAGGGTCTGTTCATAACCGCGGCAGAGGTACTGCATGGCCTTGGCAGCGCGCTTGGGCGTGTCGAGCAGGCCCTCGCGGGAAACGTCCTCGCCCAGTTGGCCGAGAATCGCGGTGTAATTCTGTTCCAGAGACATGAAACTACCTGTGGGATTTTACGCAAAGGGCAAGGGTACGGTGGCGGACACGGCGCTGCAAGCTCGGCAAGCGAGGGCTATTCGTCGCGGCCTTCCATCATGGTGCGCTTGAGCATCACGTAGACCGCCCCGGCGCCGCCGTGTTTTGCCTGGCAGGAGGTGAAGCCCAGCACTTGCGGGTGCTGGCGCAGCCAGGTGTTGACGTGGCTCTTGATCATCGGCCGCTTGCCGTCCAGGCGCACGGCTTTGCCATGGGTGACGCGCACGCAGCGGATTTCGAACTTGGTGGCTTCGGCCAGAAATGCCCACAGGGTTTCCCGGGCCTTTTCGACGCTCATGCCGTGCAGGTCGAGGCTGCCCTCAAAGGGGATCTGGCCGACCTTCAGCTTGCGCATCTGGCTTTCCTGGACGCCGTCGCGCGCCCACATCAACTCGTCTTCCGGCCCGACGTCGATCACGAACTGATCGGACAAGCCATCCACGGTCGTGGCGTCGGTACGCACGGTGGCAGCCTGGCGCAGCTTGGCGATTTGCGCACGATCGGCCTTGGGCTTGCCGGTCTCGGCCCGGTCGTGCTTGATCGGTTTTACGCCCTGGATCGCACTTTTGAACAGGGAAAAGTCGTCGTCTTGCATGTCAGCCTCCGCGAAGGCCGGCCAGTTTACCCAACTCTGGCGGGATCAGGCGCGACAAAACGTCGGATGGCGGGTCAGTCGTGCTTTTTCATCAGGTGCGGAGCCATGGCCAGCTCCAGGGATTGGCGGGCGCGACGGCGGCAGAGGCGCCAGAGCCAGACGCCCAGCAACAACACGAAAAGACCGACTGCCAGGACGATCGCCGAGCCCAGTGGGCTGGCGTTCAACTCGCCCAATGCGGGCGAGCGGCCCAGCAGGCTGGCGGCACCGGCCATGGCCAGCAGTACACCGAGTGTTGCCAGTAGCGCGGCGATCGCCGCGCCAAAACGAAGCCGCCAGTTGCTCGGGCCTTTGGGCCGCAAGCGACGTGCGTCAAAACCATCGGATAACTTCATTCCGACCTTCCTCAATGGGTATCGGCCCTTCGACCGGAAGATGTTCGGGTTGTTCCTGACAGTATGGCAAATGAGAGGCTTTTGCGGATGAGCGGCGCGAATGGCCGCTCATCAAGGCGAATCAGATGAAGTCACGGGTCAACGCCAGGGTGGCGAAGTTGTCTGCCATGATCGCCATTTCGGTCTGCTGAACGTGTTCGGCGCTGAGGACGCCGTCCTTGTGCGGCAGGTCTCGAGTGGCGCAGGCGTCTTCCACCAGGGTACAGCGAAAGCCCAGGTTCTTGGCGGCGCGCACGGTGGTGCTGACGCTGGAGTGGCTCATGAACCCGCACACGATCAGGTCCAGGGGGCCGAGGTCTTCCAGGCGTTTTTTCAACTCGGTGCCGTGGAACGCGCTGGGCAGCAGCTTTTCGATCACGGTCTCATCGCCCTGGGGTTCGAGGCCGGGAATGAATTCTCCGCGTTCGCCTTGCGGATCGAACAGCCCGCCATGGGTGCCCAGGTGGCGCACATGCACGATCGGTCGACCGGCTGCACGGGCCGCGCCGAGCACTTGCTTGATGTTCGCGACGGCTGCATCCATGCCGCTCAGGGCCAGGGGACCTGCGAGGTATTCTTTCTGGGCATCGATGATGATCAGGGTCGCTTGACTCAGATTGGCCGCTGCATAACCACGGCCGCTGAGTTGAAACATCGTTTTTGGAACGGACATTCTGGGGCTCCTTCGAGTGGGGCTTTTGCGACATTGTCCTCTGGCTGAGCGGTTCTGTGAATCGCTTCCATCGCAAGGGCCGCCGTTGCTGGTCTACAGCCTTGTCAAGATGCTCATCTTGTTCAATAGGCGGGTCAAAAAACGGATAATTCCTACGAGCGGTCCGGGGTTTTTCGTTCGTCATCGGGGCGTGTTTGGGTGGGGCCGCGTTTGGCTGGTAGACTCGCCCGTCGATTTTTCTGGAGTTTGCCGCCGTGATCACTTCCCGTCTCCGTACCCTGCGCGACCATATCCGTTGGGCCGTCAGCCGTTTCCATGGGGAGGATCTGTTTTTCGGCCATGGCACCGACAATGCGTGGGACGAAGCCCGGCAACTGGTGTTGGGCGCATTGCACCTGCCATGGGAAATTGCCGACAGCTACCTGGACTGCCGTCTTGAAGACGAAGAACTGGTCCATGTGCAGCGCCTGCTGCGTCGGCGTATCACAGAGCGGGTGCCAACCGCCTATTTGTTGGGGGAGGCCTGGTTCTGCGGGATGTCGTTCATCGTCGACGAGCGTGTGCTCATTCCGCGCTCGCCCATCGGCGAACTGATCGAAAAGCGTTTCGAGCCTTGGTTGGGCCAGGAACCCGCACGGATTCTTGATCTGTGCACCGGTTCCGGTTGCATCGGCATTACCTGTGCCTATGAGTTCCCGGAGGCTGAGGTGGTGCTGGCCGACCTGTCGTTCGAAGCGCTGGAAGTGGCTAACCAGAACATCGAACGCCATGGCGTCGATGAGCGCGTGTTCACGGTCCAGGGCGATGGCTTCGAAGGCCTGCCGGGGCAACGTTTCGACTTGATCGTGTCGAACCCGCCCTACGTCGATGCGGAAGATTTCGCCGACATGCCGCAGGAATACCAGCACGAGCCGGAGCTGGGCCTGGCTTGTGGCGATGACGGCTTGAACCTGGTTCGCCGGATGCTGGCCGAGGCGGCTGATCATCTGACCGAGAAGGGGTTGTTGATTGTCGAGGTGGGCAACAGCCAGGTGCACGTCGAGGCGTTGTACCCGGAAGTCGATTTCGCCTGGCTCGACTTCGAACGCGGCGGCCATGGCGTGTTCATGCTCAGCGCCGAACAATGCCGCCAGCATCAGGGGTTATTTGCTTCGCGGGTTTGATCCTATTGATCGCGGATTGCTTTCGTGGCGAGAGGATTTATCCCCGCTGGGCCTGTAGGAAATGTGTAGGAGCTGTCGAGTGAAACGAGGCTGCGATCTTTCCCCAAACACTTGAGCCTCAAGCGAAAGATCAAGATCAAGAGATCGCAGGCTTCGCCAGCTCCTACAGCGCTATCGCGAGCAAGTTCGTTCCCGCAGGGTTATTCAGGCGCTGTCGGGCTCAATGCCGTGTCGCAATCCAGATCAGCAACCCCGCCTGGAACATGGCGAAGGCCACCAGGCAGGTGATCGTGAAGCGCAGGCCGGCGTCTTCGCGCTTGAACTTGGTGACCTTTTCTTCGTGCTGCTTGAGTTTGACTTCCTGTTCCGCCAGGTTCTGCTCGGCCTGTTGCAGCATCTGCGCCGCTTCAAGGATTTCCACGAACTGCAACTTCTCGGTGTTCCAGTCCCCGAGCAGATCGCCAACGTGGGTTGGCTTGACGCTGCCCTTAAGGTGCTGGGCGTCGACATAGACCACCTCGAAACCTTGAGCCTTGAGAAAGCGGTCACGGCGCTGGCGAGTGTCTTCGTTCAGGGCGTCCTTGTTATCCAGGTCCGTGCCGTTCACCTGGTAGGCCGACCAGCGTTTCTTGGCCCAGGTAAGGCCCTGGGCCGCCAGGAAACGGCCGATGCCACGGTTAGACGGCTCGACTTGCAGGTTGTCCGGAGAAAAGAACAAGCGTTTCTCGACGTGGTCGGCCCAGACGTCCAGGTGATTCTGTTCCTTGCGCACGCGCTGGTTCGGCAACTGGATGCTCATGCGCAGCAAGCTGCGTTCCTTGCTGTGGCGCTCGGCATAGCTGAACTCGACAAACCGCAATGGCCGCGCACCGGTGGCGCGGTCGGTCTTGAGCGGCGCCAGCCGGAGCATCTTGTGATGCTCGGTATGCACGTCGGCCCAAGGCAGTTCCACCGCAGACGAGGCGGGGGCTTCGGCAGCGGTGTTGGGGGAAGTTTCAGTTTCAGTCATAACGGCAAAAATCCTGTCCAGGCCGGCGGGTCGGCAGCCATAGCGCTGCCCGACATCGGGCTATCGGCCGTTTTTGCCAGGACTGGAGGGCGCGTGTCCTGTATTACACATACTGTTTGTGAAACAGGACGCTAAGTGGCTACTAAAACCGCTCAACGGGCAGCTAGCGAGTCAATAAAGCGCAGAATTCGCGAACCAAGCTCGGCCGCCAGGGGCAGGTTGGGATCCTTGTAGGAGGCCAGTTGCCGTTTCATGTTGTTGGGCACGATGCGCATCACGTGGTTCATGCCCACGATCAGCGCCAGTTCGGCGTCGGGCTTGGCGGCTTTCAACTGCCTGGCGTCATCGACGCTGACCTGGATGTCATGGCTGCCCTGGATGATCAAGGCCGGCATCTTCAATGCCGCAAAGGCCTGGGCCGGGTGCTGGCGGAACAATGAGATCAGATAAGGCTGCACGCTGGGGCGGAAAATGACCTGCAGTTGTGCCGGCACGTTGCCGTCGAGTCGACCGGCCTTGAGGCTGTCGAGTAACTCGTTGCTGCGCAACATCAGCGGCGCTGGCAGGCGGTTGCTCAGTTGTTGGCGCAGCACCTGGTCGATCGGCCGGGCGCTGCCGGACAGCGAAATCACCGCCGCTGCATGGGCCTGGGGCGCGGCGAGGCTGGCGATCAACGCGCCTTCACTGTGGCCCAGCAGGATCAACGGGCCCAGGCGTGGATCGTTGGCGAGCTTGTGGCTCCAGGCCACGGCATCGGCCACATAGGCCTCGACGCTCAGGTTGCGTTCGTCCGGCGTCGCCGCAAGGCTGGCCGCTACGCCGCGTTTGTCATAGCGCACGCTGGCGATGTTGTGTTTGGCCAGTACCCAAGCCAGGCGCTTGAGGCTGTCGTTGCGCCCGCCCTCTGGGTTGTTGCCGTCGCGATCCGTAGGACCAGACCCGGAAATGATCAGGACAACCGGCACCGGCGTGTCGGACCTGGGCAGCAACAACGAGCCGAACAGCTCACCACTGCCTGTGTCGAGGCTGATCGGGCGTTGCAGCACCGTGGCCTGGGCCAGGCCGCAAAACAAGCCGGTGAACAAGGTAAGGCTTAAGGCAAGCAGCTTTAACATCATCACGCCATTAGTTACGAAGGTGCCGGTTGGACTGGTGGCCGCCGATAAGGTTCGAGGATGAACTACGCGGGGAGCCTGCGTATACTGGCGCGCATTACGAATCCACGGTTGAGTCTCTCAGCGTTTTTCACGGAGCACCCTGCATGTCCGGCAATACCTACGGCAAGCTGTTCACTGTCACCACCGCGGGCGAAAGCCATGGCCCGGCGTTGGTCGCCATTGTCGACGGCTGCCCGCCGGGCCTGGAGATTTCCCTGGACGACCTGCAGCGTGACCTGGACCGGCGCAAGCCAGGCACCAGCCGCCACACGACCCAGCGCCAGGAAGCCGATGAAGTCGAAATCCTGTCCGGCGTGTTCGAAGGGCGCACCACCGGCTGCGCCATCGGCCTGCTGATCCGCAACACCGACCAGAAGTCCAAGGACTACTCGGCCATCAAGGACCTGTTCCGCCCGGCCCACGCCGACTACACCTACCACCACAAATACGGTGAGCGCGACTACCGTGGCGGCGGTCGCAGTTCGGCCCGGGAAACCGCCATGCGCGTGGCGGCCGGGGCGATTGCCAAGAAGTACCTGGCCAGCCAGGGCATCGTCATTCGTGGCTACATGAGCCAGTTGGGCCCCATCGAAATCCCGTTCAAGACCTGGGACTCGGTGGAGCAGAACGCCTTCTTCTGTCCCGATCCAGACAAGGTGCCGGAACTTGAGGCCTACATGGACCAACTGCGCCGGGACCAGGACTCGGTCGGCGCGAAGATCACCGTGGTGGCTGAAGGTGTGATGCCGGGCCTCGGCGAGCCGATCTTCGACCGCCTCGACGCCGAGCTGGCCCACGCGCTGATGAGCATCAACGCGGTGAAGGGCGTGGAGATCGGTGCCGGTTTCGCCTGTGTCGCCCAGCGCGGCACCGAGCACCGTGACGAACTGACCCCGCAAGGTTTCCTGAGCAACAATGCCGGCGGCATCCTCGGCGGCATTTCCTCGGGCCAGCCGATCGTGGCGCACCTGGCCTTGAAGCCGACGTCCAGCATCACCACGCCGGGCCGCTCCATCGACATCCATGGCAACCCGGTGGACGTCATCACCAAAGGCCGTCATGACCCGTGCGTCGGTATCCGTGCCACGCCCATCGCCGAGGCGATGATGGCCATCGTGCTGATGGATCACCTGCTGCGTCATCGCGGCCAGAACGCCGACGTACGCGTCAGCACCCCGGTGCTGGGGCAGCTTTGATGGGCGGCCTGCCAGCCGCCGTGGCCTGACGACCGTGGCGGCACTGCCGTACTGGCGGCTCTCCAGCTTCTATCTGTTCTATTTCGCCCTGCTCGGTTCGACGGCGCCGTTCCTGGCGCTGTATTTCGACCACCTGGGGTTCAACGCGGCGCGCATCGGCGAGTTGGTGGCAATCCCGATGCTGATGCGCTGCGTGGCGCCGAACATCTGGGGCTGGCTGGGGGATTACACCGGTCGGCGCCTGGCGATCGTGCGTTTTGGTGCAGTCTGCACGCTGCTGGCGTTCTCGCTGATCTTCATCGATAAAAGCTACGCCTGGCTGGCGATGGTCATGGCGCTGCATGCGTTTTTCTGGCATGCGGTGTTGCCGCAGTTCGAAGTCATTACCCTGGCCCATTTGGGTGGGCAGGCCTCGCGCTACAGCCAGATCCGCCTGTGGGGTTCCATCGGGTTCATCATCACCGTGGTCATGCTCGGGCGCTTGTTCGAATGGCTGAGCCTGGACATCTACCCGGTGGCGCTGGTGCTGATCATGGCCGGCATCGTCCTCGCCAGCTTCTGGGTGCCCAACGCCCAGCCATTGCAGGGGTCGCGAGTGGCGGGGGACGGGTTTGTGCGGCAACTGCGCAACCCTGGCGTGCTGGCATTCTATACGTGTGTGGGCCTGATGCAGGTGAGTCACGGCCCGTATTACACCTTCCTGACGCTGCACCTCGAACACCTGGGCTACAGCCGCGGGCTGATCGGCCTGCTCTGGGCCCTCGGCGTCGTGGCGGAAGTGTTGGTTTTTCTGTTGATGAGCCGGATCCTGGCGCGGTTTTCCGTGCGCCGGGTGCTGCTGGCGAGCTTCCTGCTGGCGGCGTTGCGCTGGCTGTTGTTGGGCTCGCTGGCCGAGTTTCTCTGGGTATTGTTGTTCGCCCAAGTGCTGCACGCGGCGACCTTCGGCAGCTTTCACGCCGCCGCCATCCATTTCGTGCAACGCAGCTTTGGGCCTCGCCAGCAAGGCCAGGGGCAGGCGCTGTACGCGGCGCTGGCCGGCACGGGCGGAGCCTTGGGGGCGTTGTATTCCGGCTACAGCTGGAACGCCTTGGGTGCCAGTTGGACATTCAGCGTCGCCAGCCTCGCCGCCTTCGCGGCAGCCGTTATCATTGCCACACGTATGCAAGAGGACCGGCCATGAGCCTTCGAACCGTTAATTTGCTGGAGCCATTGTCATGAGCAGCCTGTCCGTCTATCACGTCTCGAGCCCTGACATTCCGAACAAGGTGTTGACTCACTTTGAGGACATTGCCGCGACCTTGGCTGAGCAAGGTATTCACTTTGCCCGTTGGGAAGCGGCGGTGAAAATCCAGCCGGGTGCCAGTGAGGAAGAGATCATTGCGGCTTACCAGGCTCAGATCGATGGGTTGATGACTGAACGGGGTTATGTTGGGGTCGATGTTGTCAGTGTCAGCAGTGATCATCCGGAACAGGCTGGGGAGCTCGATGAGTATCGCCATAGCCAGGATGAAGTGCGATTTTTCGTTACCGGTCGTGGTTTGTTTAACCTGCACCTTGGCGATTATGTCTACGCGGTGCTGTGTGAAAGGAATGACTTGATAACGGTGCCTGCTGGTACGCCGCATTGGTTTGACAGGGGGGAGCGGCCGCATTTCGTTACGATTCGTTTGTCTGGTGATTTGCAGGGGTTGGTTGCTGAGCTCACTGGGGATGATATTGCTCGGCGGTTTCTGCGTTTGGAGGATTAACAGCAACGCCGTTTACACAAAATCCAGGACACCCCCACACCCTCGAAGAAATGGATCTACACACCAAAGCGGGCTTTCCCAAGGCGCAAAAAACGGCGCTTCCCATCTCTGAAAAAAGCGCCGTTTCCAAGTGAACAGCAAGCCGAGTTGACCAGCAGGCTCACGCGCTATGGTAAGTCGGTAAAGCAAACCGATGCTGGCTCTGCAACAAGGTGATCTGTGGTAACTCGCTAGCCTGTTCAGCCAGGTCGCGACGAATCGCGCTGATCGCCCAGGACAACTGATCCCCCGCATGCAACTGTGTATAGGAAATCGTACGTTTGAACAGCTTGCCGTCACTATTACGCAAGGTCAGCAGAATGCCGCCATCCGGGCGGGGCTGAGTGGTCACTTCGTAGTTGGAAAACAGGGACGCAAACTTCTCTTGAATCATGTTCATCGTTGACTGCTCCATGGTATGGCAAACCGTGGAGGGGACGTTGCACTGTCTGTGCCAGCATCTTCTTTTATACAAAAACCCTTAAAAACAGCGAGTTATCTTTTTTCTGTATTTTTGATTTCGTGCATTTTGCATGAATAGCCATCGCGCATCCTGCATTTTGCGTGGTCGGGCAATGATTTTTGGAACCAAATCGTTTTCCGGCGCTCACGCTTCGCCTGTCTCAGGCAGTGGATACAAAACATTGCAAAAACCGCGTGTACAGTGCCGCAATCGCCGGCGTACTTTCGAGCCAAATCAACTCCTGCCCGATAACAAGAACCGAGACCCACGAGGTCGAACGGGGAATTTCACCATGAGTCGTACACCCAGCGACGTGATTACCTGGGGCATGATGCTGCGCAAGCTGCCAGCCATTGCCAAAGCTATCCCCCGGATTGTCAAAGGCATGAAACAGGCCAACGTCCAGGACCCGACCCAGCCTTGCGGCCTGGGTTGGTGTTTCGAGCAGGCCACGCAACGCAATCCTCAAGGCCCGGCGCTGCTGTGCGGCGATACGGTGTTGAGTTATGCACAGGTCAACGCGCAGGCCAATCGCATCGCCCATTACCTGCTGGCCCAGGGCATCGGCAAGGGCGATTGCGTGGCGATATTCATCGAGAACCGGCCACAGCTGTTGATCAGCGTACTGGCGATGGCCAAGGTTGGCGCGGTCAGTGCCATGCTCAACACCTCACAAACCGGCGACGCGCTGGTGCACAGCCTGGCCCTGGTCAACCCAGTCGCGGTGGTGGTGGGGGATGAACGGGTCGCGGCCTTCAACGACATACGAGAGCGAACCACGCTGTCGAGCAGCAGGACCTGGTGGCTGGCGGATCAGGACAGTGCCGATATCACGTCCGATGCCCCGTCCGGTTTCATCGACCTGATGGCTGGCAGCGAGGATTATCCAAGCGATAACCCGGCGTGCAGCCAGCAGGTGTTCTGCAACGACCCGTGTTTTTATCTCTACACCTCGGGTACCACCGGGCTGCCCAAGGCCGGGGTGTTCCGCCATGGTCGCTGGATGCGCACGTCCACCAGCTTCGGCTTGATCGCCTTGGACATGCAGCCTGACGATGTCGTCTATTGCACCTTGCCGCTGTATCACGCCACGGGCCTGTGCGTGTGCTGGGGCGCGGCGATCTGTGGCGCATCGGGGTTTGCGATTCGGCGCAAGTTCAGCGCCAGCCAGTTCTGGAGCGACGTGCGCCGTTACCGGGCGACCACGCTGGGTTATGTCGGTGAGTTGTGCCGCTACCTGATCGACCAGCCTGTCGCTGCCGATGACCGCCACCACGGTGTGAAGAAAATGATCGGCAACGGTCTGCGCCCCGGGGCCTGGTCGACTTTCAAGACCCGGTTTGGCATCGACCATATCTGTGAGCTGTATGCCGCCAGCGACGGCAATATCGGTTTTACCAACATCCTGAATTTCGACAACACCATCGGGTTTTCCTTGATGGGCTGGGAGCTGGTGCAGTACGACCAGGCCAGCGGCTTGCCGTTGCGCAACCTGCAAGGTCGCATGCAAAAAGTGCCCAGGGGCCAACCGGGCCTGCTGCTGGCGCGGATCGACGAGAAGGCGCCACTGGATGGCTACACCGATCAGGCCTTGACCGAAAAAACCATTTGCCGGGATGTCTTTGCGTCGGGCGACCGTTACTTCAATACCGGAGACCTGTTGCGCAACATTGGTTTCGGGCATGGGCAGTTCGTTGATCGCCTCGGCGACACCTATCGCTGGAAAGGTGAGAACGTCTCCACCACGGAAGTCGAAAATGTGCTGCTGCAACATCCGCAGGTGGCCGAGGCGGTGGCCTACGGCGTGGAGATCAATGGCACCAATGGCCGTGCGGGCATGGCGGCAATCACGCCGTCCGAATCCCTGGCGACCCTGGACTTCAGCGAGTTGTTGCAGTTTTTGCAATGCAAGTTGCCCGCCTATGCCGTGCCGCTGTTCTTGCGCATCAAGGTGAAAATGGACACCACCGGCACCTTCAAGTATCAGAAGGCCCGCCTCAAGGCCGAAGCGTTCGACCCATGCATCACCGGGGATGAGCCGGTCTACGCCTGGCTGCCGGGCACCGATACATACGTGCGGGTGGATCGGCAGTTGGCAGTTCGGATTCAGGGCGGACAATTGCGTTATTGATTCTGGCTATGACGGACACAGCGAAAAAAGGGATGACAGCGCCCGGGTCCCTCGGGAAACTAGCCGCTTTGCGAAGACCCGAGTGGAGTTACCCATGTCCGATACAAGCCGCCAGATGACCCCGGAAGAGGCTGCTGAGTTTGCCGAGCAGGTGTTCAATGTCGCACGCCAGGGTGATGCGGCCATGATGGCCGCGTTGCTGAGCAAGGGCCTGCCGCCCAACTTGCGTAATCACAAGGGTGACACCTTGTTGATGCTGGCCGCTTACCACGGGCATGTGGAAACGGTGAAAGTGTTGCTGGAGCACAAGGCCGATCCGGAAATCCGCAACGACAACGGCCAGAGCCCGATTGCCGGCGCGGCGTTCAAGGGCGATCTGGCGGTGGTTTCGGCGCTGGTGGAGGGCGGTGCGCAAGTGGAAGGTGCCTCCTTCGATGGCCGTACCGCGCTGATGATGGCGGCGATGTTCAACCGGGTGGAAATTGTCGACTACCTGATCGGCAAAGGCGCCGATCCGAAAGCCAAGGATGCGAACGACGTCTCGGCCCTCGATGCTGCCCGGACCATGGGCGCGGTGGACACCACGGCGCAGTTGGAAAAGTTGTTGGCCCTGTAGGAGCTGCCGAGCGAAGCGAGGCTGCGATCTTTTGATCTTGATCTTGATCTTGATCTTGATCTTTCGCTTGAGATTCAACTGTCAGGTGAAAGATCGCAGCCTCGCTTCGCTCGGCAGCTCCTACAGGCTGATGTGATGCGCTATCCTGCCCGTCCTCCAAACACCCTTCGCCACAGGATTCACCCCCATGAAAGCCGCCCTCATCGAACTCATCGGTAAAATCAGCTCCGGCTGCCTCGGCGAGGCGGAGATTGCGAAAATCGCTGACGAAGCGGCCCAGGCCTACGCCGATCCGACGGCTTTCCTGGCGGCCAACCCCGATATCAACTACGACGACACCTTCCCGATCCCGTTGGGTGAGTGGGTAGTGGTGGGCAGTCTGCCGGATACCGTGCTGTTCCAGGCCGACACCTACGTTGACCTGTTCGAACAGATCGTCGCCTCGTTCGGCCCCGGCGTGGCGTTCAACCTCAAGCCCAAGCAACTGGCGAAAACCGAAGCCCTGACCGCGCTCAACCGCATCCAGATCCAGATGAGCAGCCTGAACAAGGAAAACGGCGGCTACGTGCTGATGAACTTCAGCCAATTGCTCGACGATGAATTGCAAATGGTGCTGGTCTACGGCAACGATGTGCCACGGGTGCTGGAGCTGTGTGCCGAAGTCGGCATCGCCGCCGCGCCATCCCTGGAGGCCCTCAAGGTCGCGGTCCACGTCTGACGCAATAAAACGGAACCCTTATCGAGGGCCCGCTATCCTAAGTGTGCACATCACCATTTGGGAGCGACACTATGGGTTCCACCTTCAATGGTCTGGTCGGCCTGATCATCCTGGCGCTCGATATCTGGGCGATCATCAACGTACTCAAGAGTGGCGCGCAAATCGGGATGAAAATCCTCTGGGTGCTGCTGATCCTGCTGTTGCCGGTACTGGGCCTGATCATTTGGGCGATTGCCGGGCCGCGTGGCAACGTGCAGATCTGACAACGCTGTCCACAAAAAGCCCGGTGGCTGAAGGCGACCGGGCTTTTTGGGGGGCATGGGGCTTTAGGCCGTTGCCAGGGATGGCTTGCGCGAGGTGCTTAAAAAACGCAGCAAGGCCAGCAGTGGAAAGGCACTGCCGACGATCACCACCCACAACCAGGCGCCATGTTCGTACAGCGCACTGGCAATCGATGAGCCGAAGGCACCACCGACGAAGATGCTGGTCATGTACAGCGCATTCAGTCGGCTGCGACTCTTGGCATCGAGGGCATAGATGGTGCGCTGGCCCAGGACCATGTTCATCTGCACACAGAAATCCAGGGCCACGCCGGTCACCGCCAGGCCGATCACGCTGTAGAGCGGATGGATGAACGCCGGCAGGAAACTCAGGCTGGCGAACAGCATCGCCAGCAGCGAGGCGTTGCGGGTATGGCCGGCATCCGCCAGGCGACCGGCAATGGGCGCGGCGATGGCGCCAATGGCACCGACCAGGGCGAACAAGGCGATTTCAGTCTGGGACAGGCCATGGTTGCGTGACAGTTCCAACGGCACGGCGGTCCAGAACAGGCTGAACGTGGCGAACAAGCAAGCCTGGTAGAACGCCCGTTGCCGCAACAGCGGTTGTTGGCGCAGCAGGGTGCCGAGCGAGCCCAGCAGTTGGCCATAAGAGGCGCTATGGTCGGGCTGGCGCTTGGGCACGGTCAGGGCCAGGACGATGCTGATGGCGGCCATCAGCGCAGCGGCGATGATAAACATGGCCCGCCAGCCGAAGTGATCGGCCACGACGCTGGAGACTGGCCGCGCCAGCAGGATCCCCAGCAGCAGGCCGCCCATGATCCCTCCCACGACCCGCCCCCGGGACTCCTCCGGCGCCAGGTGTGCGGCCAGCGGAATCAGCACTTGCACCGACACCGAGCTGAACCCCACCAACAGCGAAACCAGCAGGAATACGTTCGGTTGATCGGTGAACGCTGCCCCTAACAAACTGGCGATCGCCACCACGGTGGTGATGATCATCAGTCGACGGTTCTCCAGCAAATCCCCCAGTGGCACCAGGAAAAACAGGCCAAGGGCATAACCGATCTGGGTCAGCGAGACGATCAGGCTGGCCATGGTGCTGCTCAGGCCGACGTCAGGAGCGATCAGTTCGATGATGGGTTGGGCGTAGTAGATGTTGGCGACGATGGCGCCGCAGCAGAAGGCGAAGAGCAGGACCATGCCGCGGGTCAAGGTGCTGCCGGGCGTGGGGGAATGAGCACTCATGGCAATCTCGTCGATCAATTGAAAGGATGGCGTGAGGCTAAAGACTTGCGGTGGGCTGGAATAGGGCTTTGTGGCTGATATCAGTCATACCTGTTGTTGATGATAGGCAGTCCTGTAGGAGCTGCCGAGTGCAACGAGGCTGCGATCTTGCCCCTGACAGTTGAGTCGCAAGTGGACGCTCAAAACCAAAAGATCGCAGCCTTAGGCAACTCCTACAGAGGCCTGCGGTGGATGCCCCTGCGGCTTATTATCTTCTTTACTGCCCGCTGTAGATCTGGTCGAAAATCCCACCGTCATTGAAGTGAGTCTTCTGCACCGTGCGCCAGTCGCCGAAGGTTTTTTCCACGGACAGGAAGTCCACTTTCGGGAAACGGTCGGTGTATTTGGCCAGTACCGCCGGGTCCCGTGGACGCAGGTAGTTGGCGGCGGCGATTTCCTGGCCTTCGGGTGACCACAGGTACTTGAGGTACGCCTCGGCGGCTTCGCGGGAGCCTTTTTTCTCGACGACTTTGTCCACCACGCTGACCGGTGGCTCGGCCTCGGCGGAAACGCTCGGGTAGATCACTTCGAACTGGTCACGGCCGAATTCGCGGGCGATCATTTCCGCTTCGTTTTCAAAGGTCACCAGCACATCGCCGATCTGGTTGGTCATGAAGGTGGTCGTCGCGGCGCGACCGCCGGTGTCCAGTACCGGCGCTTGCTTGAACAGCTTGCCGACGAAGTCCTTGGCTTTGGTTTCGTCACCGCCATTGTTGAGCACGTAACCCCAGGCCGACAGGTAGGTGTAGCGACCGTTGCCGGAGGTTTTCGGGTTGGGCACGATCACCTGCACGCCGTCCTTGAGCAGGTCGGGCCAGTCTTTCAAGGCTTTCGGGTTGCCTTTGCGCACGATGAACACCGTGGCCGAGGTGAACGGCGCGCTGTTGTTTGGCAGGCGGGAAACCCAGTTCTCGGGCACCAGTTTTCCGTTGTCCGCCAGGGCGTTGATGTCGGTGGCCATGTTCATGGTGATGACATCCGCCGGCAGCCCGTCGATCACCGAGCGCGCCTGCTTGCTGGAGCCGCCAAACGACATCTGCACGGTGATGTTTTCGTTGTGCTCGGCCTGCCAGTGCTTCTGGAAGGCGGCGTTGTAGTCCTTGTAGAAATCGCGCATCACGTCGTAGGACACGTTGAGCAGGGTCGGGGCGGCGTGGGCCAGGCTGCCAAAAGTCAGGCCGACGGCGAGAAGGGAGGCGCCAAAGAGGTTCTTCACTGCGAATTCCTTTTTATTCGAACGGGGGTTCCGGGCAATTAGCCAGGACACTAGCTGCAAGCCTATAGACCTTCAAGCATCAAAAAGTACTTTGCTTATTCCAGTTTCTTAAACAGCGCATTGCCACAACGGGAGCAGAAAGCAGCACCGTGTTCGTGGTTGTTTTTGCTGCACACTGGGCAATCGTGCTGGAGCTGGTCACCGCGCATGGCCGTGGCCAGCTCAGCCGTGAAAATACCCGTCGGCACGGCGATGATCGAATAACCGGTGATCATTACCAGGGATGACACCACCTGACCCAGCGGCGTCTTGGGCACGATGTCGCCGAAGCCCACGGTGGTGAGTGTCACGATAGCCCAATAGATGCCCTTGGGAATGCTGGTGAAACCGTTCTGGGGGCCTTCGATGACGTACATCAGCGTGCCGAAGACGGTTACCAGGGTCGAGACGCTGACCAGGAACACGATGATTTTCTGCTTGCTCCCGCGCAGCGCCGCCATCAGGTAATTGGCTTGCTTGAGGTAGGGGCTGAGCTTGAGCACACGGAAAATCCGCAGCATGCGGATGATCCGAATGATCAGCAGGTAT
Source organism: Pseudomonas sp. RL_5y_Pfl2_73 (assembly GCF_963970515.1). Taxonomy (NCBI): domain Bacteria; kingdom Pseudomonadati; phylum Pseudomonadota; class Gammaproteobacteria; order Pseudomonadales; family Pseudomonadaceae; genus Pseudomonas; species Pseudomonas sp. RL_5y_Pfl2_73. Next base: position 49,557 of record NZ_CAXAPD010000014.1, read on the forward strand.
TGGCCATCGCTGTAGTACAGCGCCAGGATCCCCGGCACGATCGCTAGCAGATCCACCAGTCCGTAGAAACTGAAGGCATAGCGCAGCGGCTTGGGCGAGCAGTACAGGCGCAGGCCGTACTCGACAAGGAAGACGAAGGTGAAGCCCCACTCGATACCGGCCAGCAGGGCCGCGTAGTTTTTGTGCACGCTGTCGATGCTGTCGAGCATCACGATCACCAGGCTGGCGAGGATGATCAACAGCAAGGTGCTGTCGAAGCGCCGTCCGGCCACGGTGTCGGTGTGGAAAATGATCACGTAGAGGCGTTCACGCCAGTTATTGCTGCTTTGCATAATCTTCGCCTGAACTGGAATCAGCGAAGCCTAGGGCGATTGCCCAGCAGAGCGCAAGGCGCGCTGTCGAGGCTGGCTTGGCGCCACGCCCGACCGCTGGCCTGGATCAACCAGCAAGCGAGGATGAACGGCGCCGTCAGCGGGGGCAGGCCAAGGGCGATAAAACCTGGGGTGAGCATGACCGTCAGGAGAATGCCAGCCAGCGGCAGCCAAGGTTGGCGGCGCTGCTGGCTGAGGGCCAGCGCCACCAAAGCCGGGTTGTAACCGCCCAGCCCGAAAAGAGCGGTTGAGTTTTCATGTTGCGACAAGGCGAAGGCCAGGCCAACGGCGGAACCAAACAATGCCCAAGCGGCGGCACGACGGTCGGCCAGCAGCAGGCCCGCCGCAATCAGCGCACCAGCCACCGGATGATCGAGAAACATGACCTGGCCCAGTCCGCTCAAATGCGCGGCCAGCAGGTTGGGTATCGTCATTTCAATCGAGGTGGTTGGGGGCGGCGGCAGGGGGAAGCTCATCAGCAGCCAAGCCAACCCTACAAAAGGCGCGGTGTAGGCGGGCAGGCATCGAGGGCCACGGGTGCGCTTGAGCCATTGCTGGGTCAGCATCGCGCTGAAACCGCTTGCGGCGATGATCAACGGTGGTAGCAGGACGGACCGGGGCAACGTGAGGCTTAGCAACAAGCCCAGCAGGATGCCGTTGTAGCTGAACAGCCCGGCTTGCCGGTCGGCCTTGGCGTAACCGCGTCGCTGGGCCGTGAACAACCCGGCCACCGCACCCAGCAACGCAGCGCCGAACAGGGCGGGCGCAGTGAGCAGGATCGCCAGCAGGCACAGCAGGCCGCACAACGGATGGCGCTGGAGCAAGACTTGGCTGAAGCCGTTGAGCAGGGCGGTAGCCCAGTCGGGGCATTGGGATTGGACATGATGGCTCAGAGATAAGAGAACACCGGGGCCAGCGCTAGTCCCGTAGGAGCTGTCGAGTGCAGCGAGGCTGCGATCTTTCCCAGGCCCCTTGAGTCGAGAGCGAAGATCAAGATCAAAAGATCGCAGGCTCCTACAGAAGCAAATCAGATCAACGTCTCAATGCGCAGCGAATTGGTCGACCCCGGCTGCCCGAACGGCACGCCCGCCGTGATCAGCAAGGTATCGCCGCGCTGGGCCATGCCTTGGGCCTGGGCGATTTCCAGGGCGGTGGAACAGACCTCATCCACTTGCTTCAACCGATCATTGACCACCGAGTGCACGCCCCAGGCCAGCGTCAGGCGGCGGGCCGCCTGCAGGTTTGGCGTGAGGTTGAGGATCGGTACCGTCGGCCGTTCCCGCGCCGCCCGCAGGCTGGAGCTGCCCGATTCGCTGTAGTTCACCAGCACCGCCACCGGCAGCACATTGCTGATACGACGGATCGCGCAACTGATCGCATCCGACACCGTGGCCTCGGCTTTCGGCCGGCTGACGTCCAGTTGCGTTTGGTAGTCGGGGCCGTTTTCCACTTGGCGGATGATCTTGCTCATCATCTGCACGGCTTCGAGGGGGTAGTCGCCGGAAGCGGTTTCCGCCGACAGCATCACCGCGTCGGCCCCCTCGGCCACGGCGTTGGCCACGTCGGTGACTTCGGCGCGGGTGGGTGCTGGGGAGAAGCGCATCGACTCGAGCATCTGCGTCGCCACCACCACCGGTTTGCCGAGGGCGCGGCAGGTGCCGATGATGTTTTTCTGGATTTGCGGCACGCTTTCGGCCGGGACTTCGACGCCCAGGTCACCGCGAGCAACCATGATCGCGTCGCTCAATTCGGCGATTTCCCGCAGTTGGGTCACCGCCGACGGTTTCTCGATCTTCGCCATCAGGAACGCTTTGTCGCCGATCAGCGCTCGGGCCTCGTCCAGGTCCTCGGGCCGCTGGACGAACGACAGTGCCACCCAGTCCACGCCCAGCGCCAGGCCGAAACTCAAGTCTTGGCGGTCCTTGGTGGTCAACGGGCTCAGGTCGAGCACGGCCTGGGGTACGTTCACGCCTTTGCGGTCGGACAGCTCACCGCCGTTGAGCACTTGGGTGTCGATGGCGTCGCTGTGCCTGGCGGTCACGCGTAGGCGCAACTTGCCGTCGTCCAGCAACAGGTCCATGCCGGGCTCCAGAGCCGCGATGACTTCCGGGTGGGGCAGGTTGACCCGACGTTGATCACCCGGTGTCGGGTCCAGGTCCAGGCGCAGGGCCTGGCCGCGTTGCAGCAGGACTTTGCCGTCGGCGAACCGGCCGACCCGCAGTTTCGGGCCTTGCAGGTCCAGCAGGATGCCCAGCGGGTAATTGAGCTGCTGCTCGACCTCACGAATCCACTGGTAGCGCTGGGCGTGGTCGGCATGCTCGCCGTGACTGAAGTTCAGGCGGAAGATGTTCACCCCAGCCTGTACCAGCTCACGGATGTCATCGATGCCACGGGTGGCGGGGCCGAGGGTCGCGAGGATCTTGACCTTTTTATCAGGCGTCATGGTTGGGGTTCTCGAGGATCAGGATGGCACGGAAGTCGTTGACGTTGGTGCGGGTCGGTTCGGTGACGATCAGCGCATCCAGGGCGGCGAAGTAGCCGTAGCCGTTGTTGTTGTCTAGCTCGTCGCTGGCGCTGAGCCCCAGTTCGGCGGCGGCGCCATAGCTGTCCGGGGTCATGAGGGCCCCGGCGTTGTCTTCGGAGCCGTCGATGCCGTCCGTGTCGCCGGCCAACGCGTAGATCCCAGGATGACCCTTGAGGCTGTCGGTCAGGCTCAGCAGGAACTCGGCGTTGCGCCCGCCACGGCCACTTCCGCGCACAGTGACGGTGGTTTCGCCGCCGGAGAGGATCACGCACGGCGCCGCCAGTGGCTGGCCGTGCAGGGCGATTTGCCGGGCGATGCCGGCGTGGACCTTCGCCACCTCCCGGGATTCACCTTCCAGGTCACCGAGGATCAATGGGCTGAAACCGGCCTGGCGCGCCTTCACTGCCGCGGCCTCCAATGACTGCTGGGGGCGGGCGATCAATTGGAAGTGGTTGCGGGCCAGGCTCGGGTCGCCGGGCTTGACGGTTTCCGATGCCGGGCTGTGCAACCAGGTGCGCACCGAGGCCGGCACCTCAATGTGGTAGCGCTGGAGAATCGCCAGGGCTTCGGCCGACGCGCTGGGGTCGGCCACGGTGGGGCCGGAAGCGATGACCGTGGCAAGATCCCCGGGCACATCGGATATCGCGTAGGTGTACACCGTCGCCGGCCAGCAGGCCTTGCCCAGGCGCCCACCCTTGACCGCCGAGAGGTGCTTGCGCACGCAATTCATCTCGCCGATGGTCGCGCCGGATTTGAGCAGGGCTTTGTTGATCGATTGCTTGTCGGCCAGGGTGATGCCTTCGGCGGGCAAGGCCAGCAGGGCAGAGCCGCCGCCGGACAGCAGAAAGATCACGCGGTCGTTTTCGCTGAGGTTGCTGACCCTTTCCAGCATCCGCCGGGCCACGGCCAAGCCGGCGGCGTCAGGCACCGGGTGGGCGGCCTCCACGACTTCGATTTTCTGGCAGGGCGCACCATGGCCGTAGCGGGTCACCACCAGGCCAGACACTTCGCCCTGCCAGCAGCGCTCGACCACTTGCGCCATGGCCGCCGCGGCCTTGCCAGCACCGATGACGATCACCCGACCGCTGCGGTCGCTGGGCAGGTAGCGTTCAAGGACGTGTTGCGGATGGGCCGCGTCGATGGCTGTGGCAAACAGCTCGCGCAGCAGTTGTTGCGGATCGACCGACATGGCGGGCTCCTGGTTTTTGTTATTGGCTGAGACGACTCGGTTACCTGTGGGAGCGACTCTGCTCGCGAAGACGGCGTGTCAGTCAATACTTTATTGACCGGTAGATCGCCTTCGCGAGCAGGCTCGCTCCCACAGGGTTCTTTGGTGTGTCAGTTATCGCGGATGGAGAAATTGGCCATGTGCTCCAACCCCTTGATCAACGCCGAGTGATCCCAGTTGCTGCCACCAATGGCCGCGCAGGTGCTGAACACTTGTTGGGCGTTGGCGGTGTTGGGCAGGTTGATGTTCAGTTCCCTGGCGCCTTGCAGGGCCAGGTTCAGGTCCTTCTGGTGCAGACTGATGCGGAAGCCCGGGTCGAAGGTGCCCTTGATCATGCGTTCGCCGTGCACTTCGAGGATCTTCGACGAAGCGAAACCGCCCATCAGCGCTTCACGGACCTTGGCCGGGTCGGCACCGTTTTTCGAGGCGAACAACAACGCTTCGGCCACGGCCTGGATGTTCAAGGCAACGATGATCTGGTTCGCCACTTTGGCGGTCTGGCCGTCGCCGTTGCCACCCACCCGGGTGATGTTCTTGCCCATGGCCTGGAACAGCGGCAGGGCCCGCTCGAAGGCGGCGCTGTCGCCACCGACCATGATGCTCAGCGTCGCGGCTTTGGCACCGACTTCACCGCCGGAGACTGGGGCGTCGAGGTACTGCGCGCCTTTTTCATTGATCTTCGCCGCGAACGCTTTGGTGGCGCTGGGGGAGATCGAGCTCATGTCGATCACCACCTTGCCCGCGCCCACGCCCGTCGCCACGCCATCGGCGCGAAACAGCACGTCTTCGACCTGGGGGGTGTCCGGGACCATGACGATGATGAACTCGGCTTCCTGGGCCACCTCCTTCGGGTTGGCCAACGCCACCGCACCACCGGCCAGCAGGTCGGCTGGGGCCGAGTCGTGGTGCTGGGACAGGAACAGGCTGTGTCCGGCCTTTTGCAGGTTCAGTGCCATGGGGTGGCCCATGATGCCGGTGCCGATGAATCCGATCTTAGCCATGAAAAAATCCTCTTGTTGTTATCGCTGCTCGTAGGAGCTGTCGAGTGCAACGAGGCTGCGATCTTTTGATCTTTCACCGGGGACTCAAGCGCCAGGGGAAAGATCGCAGCCTCGTTGCACTCGGCAGCTCCTACAGGGAAAGGTGGGTCAGATCGCGTTATGGGTTTTCAGCCAGCCCAACCCCGCTTCGGTAGTGGTCAGCGGCTTGTATTCGCAGCCGACCCAGCCCGTGTAGCCGATGCGGTCCAGGTGTTCGAACAGGAAGCGATAGTTGATCTCGCCCGTGCCCGGCTCGTTGCGGCCGGGGTTGTCCGCCAGTTGCACGTGGTTGATCTCGCCCAGGTGCGCCGACAGGGTCCGGGCCAGGTCTCCTTCCATGATCTGCATGTGGTAGATGTCGTATTGCAGGAACAGGTTGGCGCTGCCCACTTGCTCGCGGATCGACAGGGCCTGGGCGGTGTTGTTCAGGTAGAAGCCGGGAATGTCGCGGGTGTTGATGGCCTCCATTAGCAGCTTGATGCCGTTGGCTTGCAGCTTTTCGGCGGCGTATTTCAGGTTGGCGACGAAGGTTTTCTCTACCAGGGTTTCAGAACAGTTCTGCGGGCGAATCCCGGCCAGGCAGTTGACCTGGGTGTTGCCCAGTACCTGGGCGTAGGCGATGGCCAGGTCGACACCGGCGCGGAATTCCTCGACCCGGTCCGGCAGGCAGGCAATGCCGCGCTCACCTTTGGCCCAGTCACCGGCCGGCAGGTTGAACAGCACCTGGGTCAGGCCGTTGGCGTCGAGCAAGGCCTTGAGTTCGGCGGAGCTGTAGTCATAGGGGAACAGGTATTCGACGCCACTGAAACCGGCCTTGGCGGCGGCTTCGAAACGGGCGAGGAAATCCTGCTCGGTGAAGAGCATGGACAAGTTGGCGGCGAAACGCGGCATGGTGGTCTCCTGCTATAAATTAAATGGCGCCCTGACCCGTAGGAGCTGTCGAGCGAAGCGAGGCTGCGATCTTTCTATCGACATTTAAGATTTAAGCGAAAGATCAAAAGATCGCAGCCTTCGGCAGCTCCAGGTAAAGCAACCGTCAGTTCAGTCGAGTAGCGAAATGGCGGTCGGCGCATCGTTGCCGACCAGCGCCAGATCTTCAAACTCATTGACGGCGTTGATCTCGGTGCCCATGGAAATGTTGGTCACCCGCTCCAGGATGATCTCGACGATCACCGGCACCCTGAACTCCTCGATCATCGCTTGGGCCTGGCGCAGGGCCGGTTGGATGCCGGCCGGTTCGAACACCCGCAGCGCCTTGCACCCCAGGCCTTCGGCCACGGCAACGTGGTCCACGCCGTAACCGTTGAGTTCCGGGGCGTTGAGGTTGTCGAAGGACAGCTGCACGCAGTAGTCCATGTCGAACCCGCGCTGGGCCTGGCGAATCAGGCCCAGGTAGGAGTTGTTCACCACCACATGGATGTAGGGCAGCTTGAACTGCGCGCCCACCGCCAACTCTTCAATCATGAATTGGAAATCATAGTCGCCCGACAGCGCCACGACCTTGCGGCTTGGATCGGCCTTGACCACCCCCAGCGCGGCCGGAATGGTCCAACCCAAAGGGCCCGCCTGGCCGCAGTTGATCCAGTGGCGTGGCTTGTAGACGTGGAGGAACTGCGCCCCGGCGATCTGTGACAGGCCGATGGTGCTGACGTAGCAGGTGTCCTTGCCGAACACCTGGTTCATTTCTTCGTACACCCGTTGTGGTTTGACTGGCACGTTGTCGAAGTGGGTCTTGCGTTGCAGGCTGGCCTTGCGCTGCTGGCAGTCTTGCAGCCAGGCGCTGCGGTTTTTCAGCTTGCCGGCGGCTTGCCATTCACGGGCCACTTCGATGAACACCGTCAGGGCCGAGGCGGCATCGGAGACGATACCCAGGTCGGGGGTGAACACCCGGCCGATCTGGGTCGGCTCGATGTCCACGTGAATGAATGTGCGGTCTTCGGTATAGACGTCCACCGAACCGGTGTGACGGTTGGCCCAGCGGTTGCCGATGCCGAGCACCACGTCCGACTTGAGCAAGGTGGCATTGCCATAGCGATGGGAGGTTTGCAGGCCGACCATGCCGACCATCAGCGGATGATCGTCGGGAATGGTGCCCCAGCCCATCAAGGTGGGGATGACGGGGATGCCGGTCAGCTCGGCGAACTCCACCAGCAGGTCGCTGGCATCGGCGTTGATGATGCCGCCGCCGGCCACCAGCAATGGATGCTCAGCCTGATTGAGCATCGCCAGGGCTTTTTCGATCTGCACGCGGTTGGCCGCGGGTTTGGCCAGGGGCAGTGGTTGGTAGGCGTCGATGTCGAATTCGATCTCGGCCATCTGCACGTCGAACGGCAGGTCGATCAGCACCGGGCCCGGACGGCCGGAACGCATCTCAAAGAACGCCTTTTGGAAGGCATACGGCACCTGGCCCGGCTCCAGTACGGTGGTTGCCCACTTGGTCACGGGTTTGACGATGCTGGTGATATCCACAGCCTGGAAGTCTTCTTTGTGCATGCGGGCGCGGGGCGCTTGGCCGGTGATGCACAGAATCGGGATCGAATCGGCCGAAGCGCTATAGAGCCCGGTCACCATGTCGGTGCCAGCCGGGCCTGAGGTGCCGATGCACACACCGATATTGCCGGCCTGGGTCCGGGTGTAGCCCTCGGCCATGTGCGAGGCGCCTTCAACGTGGCGAGCGAGGACGTGATCGATGCCACCCACCTTCTGCAGGGCGGAGTACAGCGGGTTGATCGCTGCACCCGGGATGCCGAAGGCCGTGTCCACGCCTTCACGGCGCATTACCAGAACGGCGGCTTCGATTGCTCTCATTTTGCTCATGATTTTGTGCCTCTTACGTTTTGTAATTGTATACAAGTGGCTTTGCGCAGAGTGTATTCACGGCGAGCGACGCAGGTCAATCCCTTTCCTCAAGCACCTGTTTCATTCGTCGGAAGGCCTGGTTTTGCTGCGGCTTTTTGTCGCTAAAGGTGATTTGTGGGAATTTTTGTATACAAAAACAAATAGTGTTGTGTTCTATTTGTTGGATTCGGTTTTGCTGAAAGTGAAGCCCGCATGGCTTTCCCATAACAAAAGAAGGACAGCACCCATGAGCGTTCTAACCTTGAAAATCGCCGTCAACCTGGCCGAGCATGCCCTTGCCACCGGTCGTGAAATCAGCGCAGCGCCCTTGACCGTCGCGGTCCTGGACAGCGGTGGACACCTGATTGCCTTGCAGCGCGAGGACGGCGCCAGCCTACTTCGCCCGCAGATCGCCATCGGCAAGGCCTGGGGGGCCATCGCCCTGGGCAAAGGCTCGCGCCTGCTCGCTCAGGATGCCCAGCAACGCCCGGCGTTTTTCGCGGCATTGAACGGGTTGGGACAGGGAAGCGTCGTACCGGCACCGGGTGGGGTGTTGATCAGGGATCAGGACGGGAAGGTGCTGGGGGCGATTGGTGTCAGTGGTGATGTTTCGGATGTGGATGAGCAGGTGGCGGTCAGGGCGGTGGAGGCGCTGCGGTTGAGGGCGGATGTGGGGGCTTGATTTGTACTGACTGAGCCTTTGCTATCGCGAGCAGACTCGCTCTGACAAGAGGGCGGCGGTGGCGCACGTTCTGCAAACACTGCAAATCCACACTGTGGGAGCGAGCCTGCTCGCGATAGCAATCTTGCAGACACATCCAGCTAAAAGTCTGCCTCCCATCCAGGCATTCACGGGTCTAGCCTTCTTTATGACTCAATCATCAAAGGGGCAAGGAATGCCTGGTTCACCTGCTTCACATAGACTGCGCCTCGGCCGCTATGCCGAATCCAGCCGGATCTATTTACTGTCCACCAACACATTTGGCCGCGCACCAGTTTTTAAGGACGTTGTCCTGGGTAGACTGGTCGTTGAGCAATTTCGAAAAGCTCAGGAACAAGGCCGGGCCGACTCACTGGCCTGGGTTGTTATGCCGGATCATTTCCATTGGTTGATCGAGTTGCGCAGGGGATCTCTGAGTGCGTTGATGCAAAGGACCAAATCATTGAGTACCAAGACTGTAAATCTGCGCCTGGACAATAAAGTTAGCCTTTGGCAGCAAGGATTTCATGACCGAGCGCTGCGGCGAGAAGAAGATCTGAAGATAATGGCGCGCTATGTTGTCGCTAACCCTTTGCGGGCAGGTCTGGTGAAGCGGCTTGGCGACTATCCGCTGTGGGATGCCATTTGGCTTTGACTTGAAATCCAGTTGCCGCTTTCGCGAGCAGGCTCGCTCCCACAAGGAATTCAGGTTGCTCGCAGAATCTGTATTCACCGCAAACCCTGTGGGAGCGAGCCTGCTCGCGAAGGCGGCGACTCGGTCCTGAGCCTAGCGATCCACCTCACACCCCTTCAACACCAACCGAATAATCGTCTGCGCCGCCGCTTCGTAATCCGCCTCATCGAGCTTGGCCTTGCCGGTCACGGCGCTGATCTGCCAGTCGAAATCGGCATAGGTCTGGGTGGCGGCCCAGATGCTGAACATCAGGTGGTTGGGGTCGATGGGGGCGATTTGGCCGCGGTCGATCCAGGTTTGGATGCAGTCGATGTTATGCCGGGCCTGGGCGTTGAGTTGGTCCACCAGGTCGGGGCTCAAGTGGGGGGCGCCGTGCATGATTTCGCTGGCGAAGACTTTCGAGGCGAAGGGCAGGTCGCGGGAGATGCGGATTTTGGAACGGATGTAGTGGCTCAGCACCTCGCCGGGCACGCCGTCGGCATTGAACGGTGTCGAAGCCTGGAGAATCGGCTCGATGATGCTTTCCAGCACCTCGCGGTAGAGGTTTTCCTTGGATTTGAAGTAGTAGTAGACGTTGGGTTTGGGCAGGCCTGCCTTGGCCGCGATGTCGCTGGTCTTGGTCGCGGCGAAGCCCTTGTCGGCAAACTCTTCGCTGGCGGCACGCAGGATCAGTTCTTTGTTGCGCTCGCGGATTGTGCTCATAAACCCAGGGGTTCCTTGCCTGTTCTGGCGGTGGCGCATGGTAGCACCGGCCTCGCGCGGCGCTCAAGAATGCCCAAGGCGCTGCGGCTCGCGGTATGCTGCGCGGCATTATTATTGAAGGAGCCCCTCCATGGCCGGAAGCAGTTTGCTGGTACTGATCGACGATATCGCCACTGTGCTCGACGATGTTGCGCTGATGACCAAAGTGGCCGCCAAGAAAACCGCCGGCGTGCTTGGCGATGACTTGGCGCTCAATGCCCAGCAGGTGTCAGGTGTGCGTGCCGAGCGGGAACTGCCCGTGGTGTGGGCGGTGGCCAAGGGGTCGTTCCTCAATAAGTTGATCCTGGTGCCATCGGCGCTGGCGATCAGCGCCTTCGTCCCTTGGTTGGTGACGCCGTTGTTGATGGCGGGTGGTGCTTATTTGTGTTTCGAAGGGTTCGAAAAACTGGCCCACAAGTTCCTTCATAGTCCGGCCGAAGACCAGGCGGAACATGCGCAATTGGTCGAGGCCGTGGCGGATCCGGCGGTCGATCTGGTGGCCTTTGAAAAGGACAAGATCAAGGGCGCGGTACGCACCGACTTCATCCTCTCGGCGGAAATCATCGCCATCACCCTCGGCACCGTCGCCGATGCAGCGCTGACCCAGCAAGTGATCGTGCTGTCGGGCATCGCCATCGTCATGACCATTGGCGTCTATGGTCTGGTGGCCGGGATCGTCAAGCTCGATGACCTGGGGCTCTGGTTGACCCAGAAGCCGGGGCAGGCCGCCAAAAGCATCGGCGGCGCCATCCTGAGTGCTGCGCCCTACATGATGAAAAGCCTGTCGGTGATCGGCACGGCGGCGATGTTCCTGGTGGGCGGTGGCATTCTCACCCACGGCGTGCCGGTGGTGCACCACTGGATCGAAAGCGTGACGGCCAGCGCCGGCGGTGTCGGGTTTATCGTGCCGATGCTGCTCAATGCGGTGGCGGGTATTGTCGCCGGTGGCGTGGTGTTGCTGGGCGTCATGGCCGTGGCCAAGCTTTGGAAAGCGGTACGAGCCTGAACCTCAGGATTGCGCGACCGAGTGAATCGGCACCAGCACATGCTTCGAGAGGTATCGGGCCACGGCTTCGTCACTGCAGGCGCCAATGATCTGAGCATCGGGCAGCGCCTGGGTCACGTCTTGATGAGCGGTTGCCATGATGACCGCTTTGCCTGCAACTGAGAGCATGCCAAGGTCATTCATGCCGTCCCCAAAGGCGATGCAGGCGCCAATGGGGACATCAAGAAACGCGGCCAGCTGTTTCAGGGCGTGCCCCTTGCAAACGTCGCTGGCCATCACTTCCAGGCACCAGGTAAACGAGAACACCGTGCTGATGCGGTTGGCGAATCGCCGCTCCAGCCGCTTCTGCAAAGCCAGTAAAACCTGGTGATCTTTTTCCTTCTGAAAGAAAAACACCTTTTCGACGTTTTCCGTAGGCCACGACTCGGGTCGGATCACGGTCGGTTGGAAATGCGGGTTGCGGTTGAAGTCGCTGACATCATGCTCGCAGCCGATTAACCAGCCGCACGGACCGTACAGGTTGATGATCAGGTCAGGGATGTGGCGGGTTTCTTCAATCAGCCCCTGGACAACGTCGTCAGGCAGCGCTTGGCAACGCATCAATCCGCCACAGGCGCTGCTGATCCTGGCACCGTTGGAGGTGATCAGGTGCAAGGGAGGCGAACTGTCGTCGAGCAACGTCTCGACGTCGGCCTGTTGGCGGCCCGTTGCCAACACCACATGCAGGCCGGCATCGTAAAGGTGTCGCATCACCGTCCGGGTGTAGTTGCCCAGCGTATCGCCGGGCAAGAGCAAGGTTCCGTCCAGGTCCGAAGCAATCAATGAATACATGGTGTTCCTCGAATAGGCTGCCGAGCCACAACCAAGGGCTGTGGCCCGCAAGGCGACTGCCGCCAACACGCCGCATGCGGACGTGTTGGCTTTAAGGATTACTCGGCAATCTGCAACTTGCGAGACTCGGAGTACACGTAGCGCACCTTCTCATACTCGAACGGTGAGTTCAGTTGCCCATAGCGGAAACTGGTCTGGTGGCGTTTGTCGACGCCGCGCAGAAGCAGCAACTCTGGGTGGTTGGAACTGACTTCAGAGACGTTCAGGTAGTTGATCGCCGATTCGGCCGTATAGTCCACCAGCAAGCCTGAGGTGTCGCGCAGGTTCGACGGGCCGAAGATTGGCAATACGAAATACGCGCCGCCGGGCACGCCGTAGAAGCCCAGGGTCTGGCCGAAATCTTCGCTCTGGCGCGGCAGGCCCATGGCCGTGGCCGGGTCCCACAGGCCGGCGATGCCGACGGTGGTGTTGAGCAACAGGCGCGCCGTGGTTTCCATCGAACGCTTGCCCTTGAATTGCAGCAGGCTGTTCATCAGGTTCGGCACGTCCCCCAGGTTGTTGAAGAAGTTGCTGACGCCGGTGCGCACGAAGCCGGGGGTAACGTAGCGATAGCCATCGACGACGGGCAGGAAGACCCATTGGTCGAAGCGGTAGTTGAAGTGGTAGACGCGGCGGTTCCAGGATTCCAGCGGGTCATAGACGTTCAGGGCGTTGAGGGTCGAGCGCTCGAACTCACGCTGGTCCAGGCCCGGGTTGAACTTGAGTTTGGTCAGCGGTTCCTTGAAACCGTCCGAATCCACCACCACCGGTGCATTGGCTTTGCTGTTGTCGGCGTGGACCATGCCCGCACTCATTAACGCAGCGATAAGCAGCAGATATTTAGCCACGGAAGAACTCCAGCATGGCGTCGCTGTTGACGCGGTAGTTAAGGTTGCCGCAGTGGCCGCCCAGTGGATAAACCGTCAGGCGATCGCCAAAGGTCTTGCGCAGGAAGCCCAGGTCGCCCGGGCCGAGAATGACGTCGTCGGCATTGTGCATGACGGCAATCTTCGGGCTGTCGTGCAGGTAATCTTTCAGCGCGTACAGGCTGACCTGGTCGACCAGTTGCAGCAGGCTGCCGCCGTCAGTGCGCGCGCGCCACATGGGGATCACCTGCTCGGTGAGGTAACAGTCGAAATCGCATTGCAGCGCACGTTTGAGGAACGGCGTCAGGCTGGTGCTTTCGGTAATCGGGAACTTGGGCGGGATGATCAAGCCGCGTCGGTTGATCAGGTCCGAGGTGAACGCGATGTCGGCGGCCGAGAAACGGAACGTGGTGCCGATCAACATGGCCATCTGCTCGTTGCTCAGGTGTTGCTTGGACTGCTGGAAGTCGTAGAGCAGGGCATCGTTGAGGTCGATGTAGCCTTTTTGCTGGAAGTAGCGGGTCAGCTTGTTCAGCACCAGTTCATAGAAGGTGGTGGTGTTGTTGATGCCCTTGACCTCGGTCTGGACCAGTTTGTCCAGGTTGGTGATCGAGGTGTAGAGGTTCACCGGCGGGTTCAGCAGCAGCACCTTCTTGAAATTGAAGCTGCGCCGGGTCTCGTCCAGGTGTGCAACGAAGGCCGCGTCCAGGGCACCGAGGCTATAACCGGTCAGGTAATACTCGGTCACCGGCAGCTTGGGGTTCTGCGCGCGCACGGCCTGCATCACGCGGTACATGTCTTCGGCGTCTTCCTTGGAAATGCCTGGCGTGGCGAAGCGCGAAGCGGCGCTCATGAAGTCGAAGCTGGTGGGCGATGACAACTGCACCACGTGGTAGCCGGCCTTGTAGTAGAGGCGCTTGAGGTATTCATTAATGCTACTGTCAAAGCGCGCACCGGTGCCGGCGATGAGGAAGATCAGCGGCGCGGGTTTGTCCTGGGTGGCCATGCGGTAGGTGAGGCTTTTCACCGGCCAGAAGTTGTCCGGCAGGATGAACTCGCGTTCCGGGCGCAGGGTCAGGGTGTGGTCTGCCTGGTTGATGTCTTCGATCAGCGGCAACTCCGGACGCAGGTCCGGTGGCGTGGTGGCGATGGTCGCCTCGAACGGGTTGGTCAAGGGGTAGCCATAGCTGGCAGCGTCAATATCTGCCGCCAGCGCGGACGCACTCAGGATAAGTCCGCCAAGAAGGGCAGCGAAGCGCAAGGAACGAAGCATGACTGGATCCCTTAGAGGAAGGTGCCGAATGAGGTTCGCAGGCTATGACCACCGAAGCAGAGCCAAGTGCCACGATGGGCGCAAAACAGGCACGAACGGGGCGCGATACTAGCGGGACGATACACGTTCGTGTGCGCTGGCGGCTAGTTATCTGGCGCTTGTCGATTTGCCCGCAAAATCTCACGTGTGGCGGTGATCCAGGTGCCCGGAACTGGGAGCTGGCGTTCTGATGTCGTTTCTCGTTGCCTCGACGTCGTAGACAGAGAAGGTTCCGGATCGGCGCAGGTTGATGATCAACGAGTCAGTACTCCACTGGCGTGCGAACCGGTTGGCAGGCGAGCGTGATGGGGGCGCTGAGCACCATAACAATACGTTGACGCTGCTCGACATCCGTCGGGCGCAGCACTTTCGGGGAAGTAACGATGAAGATGCGACGACTCTTGGGCGCAGGTGCCGCACTGGTACTGGCGATCAGCTCCACCCTGGCCAGCGCCGAAAACAAAACCTTGAGCATCGGTTACGTTGATGGCTGGTCCGACAGCGTCGCGACCACTCACGTGGCCGCCGAAGTCATCCAGCAGAAGCTTGGCTACAATGTGAAGCTGCAAGCGGTCGCGACCGGGATCATGTGGCAGGGCGTGGCCACCGGTAAACTCGACGCGATGCTCTCGGCCTGGCTGCCGGTGACTCACGGCGACTATTGGACGAAGAACAAGGACCAGGTGGTCGACTACGGCCCCAACTTCAAGGACGCAAAAATCGGCCTGATCGTGCCGGAGTACGTCAAGGCCAAGTCGCTCGAGGATCTGAAAACCGACGACTCCTTCAAGAAGCGCATCGTCGGCATCGACGCCGGTTCAGGCGTAATGCTCAAGACCGAACAGGCCATCAAGGACTACGACCTGACCGGTTATCAACTCAAGGCCAGTTCCGGTGCCGGCATGATTGCCGAGCTGACCCGTGCCGAGAAGAAAAACGAATCCATCGCCGTCACCGGTTGGGTGCCGCACTGGATGTTCGCCAAGTGGAAACTGCGCTTCCTGGAAGACCCGAAAGGCGTCTACGGCGCGGCTGAAACCGTGAACAGCGTCGGCAGCAAGGAACTGGAGGCCAAGGCGCCGGAAGTGGTCGCGTTCCTGAAGAAATTCCAATGGTCTTCGAAAGACGAGATCGGCGAAGTCATGCTGGCGATCCAGGAAGGCGCCAAGCCTGACGCCGCCGCCAAGGATTGGGTTGCCAAGCACCCAGACCGCGTGAAGGAGTGGACCGGCAAGTAATCGGCCTGGTGTAGCTGTTCCGAAAAACCGCGTGGCTTTGTGTCATGCGGTTTTTTTGTGCGTGCAGATCCTTAGTCTTGTACAAAACCCTGTGGGAGCGGGCTATTGCGAAAATGTCCGGGAAACGGGCAACACCGTCATGTCGTTCTAATACTAAGGTCGTCTGGAACCTGGCCTTGAGCCGCATAGAGTAGGGTCGTTCAAATTAAATCTGTGCTGCGAGGATAAAAACAATGAACGACAGCATTTACCTCTCTATTCAAAACAGCCCCCGCTTCAAGGAGCTGGTGAGAAAAAGGGAAAAGTTCGCCTGGATTCTCTCGGCGATCATGCTTGGGCTGTATTCCGGCTTCATTCTTCTGATCGCCTACGGGCCACACATTCTCGGGGCCAAGATCTCGCCTGAGTCCACTATCACCTGGGGCATTCCCATCGGTGTCGGCCTGATCCTCTCGGCCTTCATCCTGACGGGTATCTACGTACGGCGCGCCAACGGCGAATTCGACGACCTGAACAATGCGATTCTCAAGGAGGCTCAGCAATGATCCGGCGTCTACTGGCTCTATTGAGCATCGCAGCGTTCGCCCCGGGCGCCTGGGCGGCTGAAGCCCTGACCGGTGCCGTGCAGAAACAACCCCTCAACGTCGCGGCGATCCTGATGTTCGTGGCCTTCGTCGGCGCGACTTTATATATCACCTACTGGGCGTCCAAGAAAAACAACTCGGCGGCTGACTACTATGCGGCCGGCGGCAAGATCACCGGCTTCCAGAACGGCTTGGCCATCGCGGGCGACTATATGTCGGCGGCGTCCTTCCTGGGGATTTCCGCGCTGGTGTTCACCTCTGGCTACGATGGCTTGATCTACTCCATCGGCTTCCTGGTGGGCTGGCCGATCATCCTGTTCCTGATTGCCGAGCGCCTGCGTAACCTGGGTAAATACACCTTTGCCGACGTGGCGTCCTATCGCTTGGGGCAAACCCAGATCCGCAGTCTGTCCGCCTGCGGCTCGCTGGTGGTGGTGGCGTTCTACCTGATCGCGCAAATGGTCGGTGCTGGCAAGCTGATCCAGCTGCTGTTCGGCTTGGACTATCACGTCGCGGTGGTCATGGTGGGTATCCTGATGTGCCTCTATGTGCTGTTCGGCGGCATGCTGGCCACCACCTGGGTACAGATCATCAAGGCGGTGCTGTTGCTGTCGGGTGCTTCGTTCATGGCCCTGATGGTCATGAAGCACGTTAACTTCGACTTCAACATGCTGTTCTCCGAGGCGGTCAAGGTTCACGCCAAGGGTGAGGCGATCATGAGCCCTGGTGGCCTGGTCAAGGATCCGGTCTCGGCGTTCTCCCTGGGCTTGGCGTTGATGTTCGGTACTGCTGGCCTGCCACACATCCTGATGCGCTTCTTCACCGTCAGTGACGCCAAGGAAGCGCGCAAGAGCGTCCTGTATGCCACCGGTTTCATCGGTTACTTCTACATCCTGACCTTCATCATCGGCTTCGGCGCGATCCTGTTGGTCAGCACCAACCCGGCCTTCAAGGACGCGGCAGGTGCCTTGCTCGGCGGCAACAACATGGCGGCGGTGCACCTGGCTAACGCTGTGGGCGGCAGTATCTTCCTGGGCTTCATCTCGGCGGTAGCCTTTGCCACCATCCTGGCGGTCGTCGCTGGCCTGACCCTGGCCGGTGCCTCGGCGGTGTCTCATGACCTGTATGCCAGCGTGATCAAGAAAGGCAAGGCCAACGAGAAGGATGAGATCCGCGTGTCGAAGATCACCACCATTGCCCTGGCGGTGCTGGCGATCGGCCTGGGTATCTTGTTCGAGAAGCAGAACATCGCGTTCATGGTGGGCTTGGCGTTCTCCATCGCGGCGAGCTGCAACTTCCCAGTACTGCTGCTTTCGATGTACTGGAAGAAGCTGACCACTCGTGGCGCCATGATTGGCGGCTGGCTGGGCCTGGTCAGTGCCGTGGGCTTGATGGTGCTGGGTCCGACCATCTGGGTGCAGATCATGGGTCACGAGAAAGCGATCTTCCCGTATGAATACCCTGCGCTGTTCTCGATGGCCATTGCCTTCGTCGGCATCTGGTTCTTCTCCATCACCGACAAGTCGGCTGAAGGTGTGAACGAGCGGGCGCTGTTCTTCCCGCAGTTCGTGCGTTCGCAGACGGGGCTGGGGGCGAGTGGGGCGGTTAGCCACTAACAGCCGCTGCAAGGTGAAAGCTTCAAGTTAAAGCGTTGTGTTTGAAGAAATACCCCGGTCGAGAGGCCGGGGTATTTTTTTTGTGTGCGATAACTGCGGTTCGAGTGATGACGTCTTCGCGAGCAAGCCCGCTCCCACAGGTAATGCTGTTCACGTAAGGCTGTGGATTGGGGTAAGGGTGTATATCCGTTACCGCAGCAACGGATATGTACCCAATCCAACTCAACCCAACCCCAAAGAAAACGGCGCTCCCTCGGAAAAGCGCCGTTTTCTTAAGTGAGCGGTATTACGCTCCCACAGAGGATTTGCGTCATACACAGGGTCCAATGTGTGCGAGCTTGCTCGCGAAGGTGTCGGACCAGTCGCCGCAGATATCAAAGAGGGCATAAACAAAACAGCCCCTGTTCTTATATAAGAAGCAGGGGCTGTTTCGGTGCGGCTTGGTACCTATCGCAAGGGCAGGGCTTACTTGCGGTCTTCCAGCTGGGTGATATCACGCGACTCGTAGCCGGTGTACAACTGGCGCGGGCGGCCGATCTTGTACGGGCTGGAGAGCATTTCCTTCCAGTGGGAGATCCAGCCCACGGTCCGCGCCAGGGCGAAGATCACGGTGAACATGCTGGTTGGAATGCCGATCGCCTTGAGGATGATCCCCGAGTAGAAGTCGACGTTCGGGTACAGCGAGCGCTCGATGAAGTACGGGTCGGTGAGGGCGATCTCTTCCAGGCGCATGGCCAGTTCGAGTTGCGGATCGTTCTTGATCCCCAGTTCCTTGAGTACTTCGTCGCAGGTCTGCTTCATGACGGTGGCGCGCGGGTCGCGGTTCTTGTAGACCCGGTGACCGAAGCCCATCAGCTTGAATGGATCGTTCTTGTCCTTGGCCTTGGCGATGAACTTGTCGATGTTCGAGACATCGCCGATTTCATCGAGCATGGTCAGTACCGCTTCGTTCGCGCCGCCGTGGGCAGGGCCCCAGAGTGCGGCGATACCGGCAGCGATACAAGCGAACGGGTTGGCACCCGAGGAGCCGGCCAGGCGCACGGTAGACGTGGAGGCGTTCTGCTCGTGGTCGGCATGGAGGATGAAGATCCGGTCCATGGCCTTGGCGAGCACCGGGCTGATCGGTTTGATCTCGCACGGGGTGTTGAACATCATATGCAGGAAGTTCTCTGCATAGGTCAGGTCGTTGCGCGGGTACATCATGGGCTGACCCATGGAGTACTTGTAGACCATGGCTGCCAGGGTTGGCATCTTCGCCACCAGGCGAATCGCGGAGATTTCGCGATGCTGGGGGTTATTGATGTCCAGGGAGTCGTGGTAGAAGGCCGATAGGGCGCCGACAACGCCGCACATGACAGCCATCGGGTGGGCATCGCGACGGAAGCCGTTGAAGAAAGTCTTCAACTGCTCGTGAACCATGGTGTGGTTCTTCACGGTGCTGACGAACTGGGCCTTTTGCTCTGTGGTCGGCAGCTCGCCATTGAGCAGCAGGTAGCAGGTTTCCAGGTAGTCCGATTTTTCGGCCAGTTGCTCGATCGGGTAGCCGCGGTGCAGCAGGATGCCGTTGTCGCCGTCGATATAGGTGATTTTCGACTCGCATGAGGCGGTCGACATGAAACCCGGGTCGAAGGTGAAACGGCCCGTGGCCGTCAGGCCCCGTACGTCGATTACATCGGGACCAACGGTGCCGGTTAAAATGGGCAGCTCGACGGGGGCTGCGCCCTCGATGATCAACTGCGCTTTTTTGTCAGCCATGTGGCCTCCTATTAATGCTTGGAATCATCAGACAGACCCCCCACGCAGGGCCCGCACCACTATAGTGAGATAAATCCGAATGTCAATTTGCCTAAAGTCTTGCTCCAGAAGGCTTTAACCGGACTTTTTCCGCGAAATTACCTGCCGTTTACGCCTTTTGCTTCATATGTGCAATGCGCTATTAGGGGAAGGTGAACGCGTTGTCATTAGTAGCCTAACTGTCTATACTCGGCCACCGACCGCCAGGGGCTTTTGGGCCTGCTTTCTTGGGGGTCGTCACTCCCTGGGTGGTGAGTACCTGACCAGTGCGCGCCCCAACAACTTTGCCCTGATTGTTAGGGGCTCTTCAGTGTGAAAAAAAAGCCGTGAAAAGCCAACGACCTGTAAACCTAGACCTAAGGACCATCAAACTCCCAGTCACTGCTTACACGTCCATTCTTCACCGTATTTCCGGTGTCATCCTCTTCGTCAGCCTGGCCATCATGCTTTATGCATTGGACAAGTCGCTCGATTCGGAAGAAGGCTTCGGTCAGGTGAAGGCGTGTCTGACCAGTCCGCTAGCCAAGCTAGTGATTTGGGGCATCCTGTCCGCCTTGCTGTATCACTTGGTCGCCGGTGTGCGCCACTTGATCATGGACATGGGCATCGGTGAGACGCTGGAAGGCGGCAAGCTGGGCTCAAAAATCATTATCGCCGTGTCTGCGGTGTTGATCGTTCTGGCAGGAGTCTGGATATGGTAACCAACGTCACGAACCTTTCGCGTTCGGGCCTCTATGACTGGATGGCGCAGCGTGTGTCTGCGGTCGTTCTCGCGGCTTACTTCATTTTCCTGATCGGATATGTTGTAGCAAACCCAGGCCTGGGCTATGCCCAATGGCATGAACTGTTCGCAAGCAACTGGATGCGTATCTTCAGTCTGCTGGCACTTGTCGCACTGGGCGCTCACGCCTGGGTCGGCATGTGGACCATCGCAACCGACTACCTGACGCCAATGGCATTTGGCAAGTCGGCGACTGCCGTACGTTTCCTCTTCCAGGCAGTATGCGGCGTTGCGATGTTCGCTTACTTCGTCTGGGGTGTGCAGATTCTCTGGGGTATCTGATTCATGGCTAACATTCCAACGATTTCTTTCGACGCCATCATTATTGGTGGTGGCGGTGCCGGCATGCGCGCGGCGCTGCAACTGGCGCAGGGCGGTCACAAGACTGCCGTGATCACCAAGGTTTTTCCGACACGCTCGCACACTGTTTCCGCCCAGGGCGGCATCACTTGCGCCATCGCTTCGGCCGACCCGAACGATGACTGGCGCTGGCACATGTACGATACCGTCAAGGGTTCCGACTACATAGGTGACCAGGACGCTATCGAATACATGTGTCAGGAAGGCCCGGCCGCGGTGTTCGAGCTGGATCACATGGGTATGCCATTCTCGCGTACCGAGCAAGGTCGTATCTATCAGCGTCCGTTCGGTGGCCAGTCCAAGGACTACGGCAAGGGCGGCCAGGCTGCGCGTACTTGCGCGGCGTCGGACCGTACCGGTCACGCGCTGCTGCACACCCTGTACCAGGGCAACCTGAAGGCCGGTACCACGTTCCTGAACGAGTACTACGCCGTTGACCTGGTGAAGAACCAGGACGGTGCCTTTGTCGGCGTGATCGCGATCTGCATCGAAACCGGCGAAACCACCTACATCCGCGCCAAGGCCACCGTGCTGGCGACTGGCGGTGCGGGCCGTATCTACGCATCCACCACCAACGCCCTGATCAACACCGGTGACGGCGTCGGCATGGCTCTGCGTGCTGGCGTGCCGGTGCAAGACATCGAAATGTGGCAGTTCCACCCAACCGGCATCGCCGGGGCCGGTGTACTGGTGACCGAAGGTTGCCGTGGTGAAGGTGGTTACCTGATCAACAAGCACGGCGAGCGTTTCATGGAGCGTTATGCTCCGAACGCCAAGGACCTTGCCGGTCGTGACGTTGTGGCTCGTTCGATGGTTAAAGAGATCATTGCCGGCAACGGCTGTGGCCCCGATGGCGACCACGTGATGCTCAAGCTCGACCACCTGGGCGAGGAAGTGCTTCACAGCCGCCTGCCAGGCATTTGCGAGCTGTCCAAGACCTTCGCTCACGTCGACCCGGTCGTCGCGCCGGTTCCAGTGGTTCCAACCTGCCACTATATGATGGGCGGCGTTGCCACCAACATTCACGGCCAGGCGATCACTCAGAACGGCGAAGGCGTGGATGAAATCATCCCTGGCCTGTTCGCAGTGGGTGAAGTGGCTTGCGTATCGGTCCACGGTGCCAACCGCCTGGGCGGCAACTCGCTGCTCGACCTGGTGGTCTTTGGTCGCGCTGCCGGCCTGCACCTGGAAAAAGCGCTGTCCGACGGTATCGAATATGACGATGCCACCGACGCCAACATCGAAGCCGCCCTGGCGCGTCTGTCCGCTCTGAACGAGCGTACCGAAGGTGAAGACGTGGCGACCCTGCGTCGCGAGTTGCAAAACTGCATGCAGAACTACTTCGGTGTATTCCGTACTGGCGAGTACATGCAGAAAGGTATCGCTCAGCTTGCTGACCTGCGTGCTCGCATCGCCAACGTGAAGATCAACGATAAGTCGCAGGCGTTCAACACTGCCCGTATCGAAGCGCTGGAGTTGCAGAACCTGTTGGAAGTGGCCGAAGCCACCGCCATCGCCGCAGAAGTGCGTAAAGAGTCCCGTGGTGCCCACGCCCGCGAAGACTTCGAAGACCGTGACGACGAAAACTGGCTGTGCCACACCCTGTACTTCCCGGGTGACAAGCGCGTCACCAAGCGTGCCGTGAACTTCTCGCCGAAGACTGTTCCGACTTTCGAACCAAAAGTCCGGACTTATTGAGGGTGACCGCTATGTTGCAAGTCAGTGTTTATCGCTACAACCCTGATCAGGACGCTGCGCCGTTCATGCAGGACTTCCAGGTCGATACCGGTGGTAAAGACCTGATGGTGCTGGACGTGCTGGCCCTGATCAAAGAGCAGGACGAGGGTTTCTCCTATCGTCGCTCTTGCCGTGAGGGCGTTTGCGGCTCCGACGGCATGAACATCAACGGCAAGAACGGCCTGGCCTGCATCACGCCGCTGTCTGCCGTGGTCAAGGGCAACAAGCTGATCGTTCGTCCGCTGCCAGGTTTGCCGGTTATTCGTGACTTGGTCGTCGATATGAGCATCTTCTACAAGCAATACGAGAAGGTGAAGCCATTCCTGCAGAACGACACGCCGGCTCCGGCCATCGAACGTCTGCAGACTCCTGAAGAGCGTGAAAAGCTCGACGGTCTGTACGAGTGCATCCTGTGCGCTTGCTGCTCGACCTCGTGCCCATCCTTCTGGTGGAACCCGGACAAATTCCTGGGCCCGGCCGCCCTGCTGCAAGCGTATCGCTTCCTGGCAGACAGCCGTGACACCAAGACGTCCGAGCGCCTGGCTTCGCTGGATGACCCGTTCAGCGTATTCCGCTGCCGCGGGATCATGAACTGCGTCAACGTTTGTCCAAAAGGCCTGAACCCGACTAAGGCCATCGGTCACATTCGTAACATGCTGCTGCAAAGCGGCGTGTGATTCAGCTGCTGTACCCGTAGGACCGTTGTACCCGTAAAGGCCAGGGCGCGGGCTTCAACCCGCGTTTCGGCTATAACCAGAACAGCCGCTTACAAAGCGGCAGTTCTTATTTTGAAGAAATGAGACAAGCAGGGGCATCCGGGCTGGTACCCGGACTATCGGCGTGATCCTAAGTGGCTTGTTTTAGTCGCTGCACTCGGACTTCTGCAAGTTTGCTCGGTGTTTTTGCCGGTGGTGTTCCCCTAATCGAGGGTGACCAAGCATGCAAGAAAGCGTGATGCAGCGCATGTGGAACAGTGCCCACCTTTCCGGTGGTAACGCTGCCTATGTGGAAGAGCTTTATGAGCTCTACCTGCACGACCCTAACGCTGTGCCAGAAGAATGGCGCACCTACTTTCAGAAGTTGCCGGCTGACGGTAACTCTGCCACTGATGTTTCGCACTCGACGATTCGCGATCATTTCGTGCTGCTGGCAAAGAACCAGCGCCGCGCTCAACCGGTGTCTGCCGGCAGCGTGAGCAGCGAGCACGAGAAGAAGCAAGTTGAAGTGCTGCGACTGATCCAGGCCTACCGGATGCGTGGCCACCAAGCAGCCCAGCTGGACCCGCTGGGGCTGTGGCAGCGTCCTGCACCTGCAGACCTGTCGATCACTCACTACGGCTTGACCAATGCCGATCTTGATACGACCTTCCGTGCCGGCGACCTGTTCATCGGCAAAGAGGAAGCGAGCCTACGCGAAATTCACGAAGCGTTGCAGCAGACATATTGCCGCACCATCGGCGCTGAATTTACGCACATCGTCGATTCCGAGCAGCGCCAGTGGTTCCAGCAGCGTCTGGAAAGCGTTCGTGGTCGTCCGACGTACTCCGTCGATATCAAGAGCCACTTGCTCGAGCGCGTCACTGCCGCCGAAGGCTTGGAAAAGTACCTGGGCACCAAATACCCGGGCACCAAGCGTTTCGGCCTGGAAGGTGGCGAAAGCCTGATCCCGCTGCTGGACGAGCTGATCCAGCGTTCGGGCTCCTACGGCACCAAGGAAGTTGTCATCGGCATGGCCCACCGTGGTCGCCTGAACGTGCTGGTCAACACCTTTGGCAAGAACCCGCGCGAGCTGTTCGACGAGTTCGAAGGCAAGAAGAAGGTCGAGCTGGGTTCCGGTGACGTGAAATACCACCAGGGCTTCTCGTCCAACGTGATGACCACAGGTGGCGAAGTGCACCTGGCCATGGCTTTCAACCCATCCCACCTGGAAATCGTTTCCCCGGTGGTCGAGGGTTCGGTCCGTGCCCGTCAGGATCGTCGCAACGATCCAACCGGTGAAAAAGTCCTGCCGATTTCCATCCACGGTGACGCTGCGTTCGCAGGTCAAGGCGTGGTCATGGAAACCTTCCAGATGTCGCAGACCCGCGGCTTCAAGACCGGCGGTACCATCCACCTGGTTATCAACAACCAGGTCGGCTTCACCATCAGCAACCCGGAAGACTCGCGCTCCACCGAGTACTGCACCGACGTTGCGAAGATGATCCAGGCGCCGATTCTCCATGTGAATGGCGATGACCCGGAAGCCGTGCTGTTCGTGACCCAGTTGGCCATCGACTACCGCATGCAGTACAAGCGCGACGTGGTGATCGACCTGGTCTGCTACCGTCGTCGCGGCCACAACGAGGCCGACGAACCAAGCGGCACCCAGCCGCTGATGTATCAGCAGATCGCCAAGCAGCGCACCACCCGTGAGCTGTATGCCGAGCGCCTGACCCAGGGCGGTGTGCTGGATGCCGAGCGCGTCCAGGAAAAAGTCGATGAATATCGCAATGCCCTGGATAACGGCCTGCACGTTGTAAAAAGCCTGGTCAAAGAGCCGAACAAAGAGCTGTTCGTGGACTGGCGTCCATACCTGGGCCACGCCTGGACCGCGCGTCACGACACTCGTTTCGACCTCAAGACCCTGCAGGAACTGTCCGCCAAGCTGCTGGAAATTCCGGAAGGCTTCGTGGTTCAGCGCCAGGTCGCGAAAATCTACGAAGACCGGCAGAAGATGCAAGCCGGCGGCCTGCCGATCAACTGGGGTTACGCCGAAACCATGGCGTACGCGACCCTGGCGTTCGAAGGTCACCCGATTCGCATCACCGGCCAGGACGTAGGCCGCGGTACTTTCTCGCACCGCCACGCGGCGCTGCACAACCAGAAAGACGCCAGCACCCACATCCCGCTGCAACACCTGTACAAAGGCCAGCCACGTTTCGACCTGTACGATTCGCTGCTGTCCGAAGAGGCCGTCCTGGCGTTCGAATATGGCTACTCCACCACCGAGCCAAATGCGCTGGTGATCTGGGAAGCCCAGTTCGGCGACTTCGCCAACGGTGCCCAGGTGGTTGTCGACCAGTTCATCACCAGCGGCGAGCACAAGTGGGGCCGTCTCTGCGGTCTGACCATGCTGTTGCCACACGGTTATGAAGGGCAGGGGCCGGAGCACTCTTCGGCACGTCTGGAGCGTTACCTGCAGCTGTGTGCCGAACACAACGTCCAGGTCTGCGTACCGACGACTCCGGCGCAGATCTACCACCTGCTGCGTCGTCAGGTCATCCGTCCGCTGCGCAAGCCGCTGATCGTGCTGACTCCGAAGTCGCTGCTGCGTCACAAACTGGCGATCTCTACGCTCGAGGATCTGGCCGAAGGCTCCTTCCAGACCGTTATTTCGGAGATCGATACCCAGGACGCGGCGAAGGTGACTCGCCTGGTCTTGTGCAGCGGTAAGGTCTACTACGACCTGCTGGAAAAACGTCGTGCCGAAGGCCGCGAAGACATCGCCATCGTGCGTGTCGAACAGCTTTACCCGTTCCCGGAAGAAGACCTGATGGAGGCCATCGCGCCTTACACCAACCTCACCCATGTGGCGTGGTGTCAGGAAGAACCGATGAACCAAGGCGCTTGGTACAGCAGCCAGCATCACCTGCGTCGCAGCATCGGCAACCATAACAAGGCCCTGGGCCTGGAATATGCCGGCCGTGATGCTTCCGCTGCACCTGCGTGTGGTTATGCGTCGATGCACGCCGAGCAGCAGGAAAAACTGCTGCAAGATGCCTTCACTGTTTAACGCCTTCGCGCTGACTGAAACCGAATTTTAAGGACCCACAGATAATGGCTATCGAAATCAAAGCCCCGTCATTCCCGGAATCGGTTGCCGATGGCACCGTTGCCACCTGGCACAAGAAACCAGGCGAGGCCGTCAAGCGTGACGACCTGATCGTCGACATCGAGACCGACAAGGTCGTGCTGGAAGTATTGGCCGAAGCTGACGGCGTGCTGGGCGCAATCATTGCCGAAGAGGGCGCTACCGTTCTGTCGAACCAGGTCCTGGGCTCGATCGAAGAAGGCAGTGCTGCTGCTGCTCCGGCTGCTGCACCGGCTGCTGCACCGGCTGCCGCCCAGGCCGCCGCACCAGCCGCCGCTGGCGAAGACGATCCAGTTGCTGCGCCTGCTGCTCGCAAGCTGGCTGAAGAGAACGGCATCAACATCGCTTCCGTTGCCGGCACTGGCAAGGGTGGTCGTGTGACCAAGGAAGATGTGGTTGCCGCCGTTGCCGCCAAGAAAGCTGCTCCGGCCGCCGCGCCAGCCAAGCCTGCCACACCTGCCGCTGCCGCGCCGGTGTTCGCGGCCGGTGACCGTGTTGAAAAACGCGTTCCGATGACCCGCGTTCGCGCTACCGTGGCCAAGCGTCTGGTAGAAGCCCAGTCGAACATGGCAATGCTGACCACCTTCAACGAAGTCGACATGACCGAAGTCATGGCCCTGCGTTCGAAGTACAAGGACCTGTTCGAGAAGTCCCATAACGGCGTACGCCTGGGCTTCATGTCGTTCTTCGTCAAGGCTGCCACCGAAGCGCTGAAACGCTTCCCGGCCGTCAACGCGTCGATCGACGGTTCCGACATCGTTTACCACGGCTACGCCGATATCGGTGTTGCTGTTTCCAGCGACCGTGGCCTGGTGGTTCCGGTACTGCGTAACGCCGAACTGATGAGCCTGGCCGAAATCGAAGGCGGCATCGCTACCTTCGGCAAGAAGGCCCGTGACGGCAAGCTGTCCATCGAAGAGATGACCGGCGGTACGTTCACCATCACCAACGGTGGTACATTCGGTTCGATGATGTCGACCCCGATCGTCAACCCGCCGCAAGCGGCTATCCTGGGCATGCACAACATTCTGCAGCGTCCGATGGCGATCAACGGTCAGGTCGTGATTCGTCCGATGATGTACCTGGCGCTGTCCTACGATCACCGCCTGATCGACGGTAAAGAAGCCGTGACGTTCCTGGTAACCATCAAGAACCTGCTTGAAGATCCGGCTCGTCTGCTGCTGGATATCTGATTTTCGCTGCGAGGGCCGGTCTGTTGTGACCGGCTTCTTGCTGAAACAACCGGTTTCGTCCCTCGACGGTCATCACAAGTGACCGTCCGGTTTGATTCGAAAAGGAATGACTCATGACTCAGAAATTCGACGTGGTAGTGATTGGTGCGGGCCCTGGCGGCTACGTAGCGGCCATCAAGGCTGCGCAACTGGGCCTTACCACTGCCTGCATCGAGAAATACACCGACAAGGAGGGCAAACTGGCCCTCGGCGGTACTTGCCTGAACGTCGGTTGCATTCCTTCCAAGGCGCTGCTGGACAGCTCCTGGAAGTTCCATGAGGCGCAGGATGGCTTCAAGATCCACGGTATCAACCACGCTGGCGTGACCATGGACGTGCCAGCGATGGTTGGCCGCAAGGCCAACATCGTCAAGGGCCTGACCTCTGGCGTTGCCACCCTGTTCAAAGCCAATGGCGTGACCTCGATCCAGGGCCACGGCAAGCTGCTGATGGGCAAGAAAGTCGAAGTGACCAAGCCAGACGGTTCGGTTGAAGTGATCGAAGCCGAGAACGTCATCCTGGCACCGGGCTCGCGTCCGATCGACATTCCACCGGCTCCGGTCGACCAGAACGTAATCGTCGATTCCACCGGTGCCCTGGAGTTCCAGACCGTGCCAAAACGCCTGGGCGTGATCGGCGCTGGTGTGATCGGCCTCGAGCTGGGTTCGGTATGGTCGCGCCTGGGCGCGCAAGTGACCGTACTGGAAGCCCTCGATACCTTCCTGATGGCTGCTGACACCGCGGTGTCCAAGGAAGCGCTGAAAACCCTGACCAAACAGGGCCTGGACATCAAACTGGGCGCTCGCGTCACCGGTTCGAAAGTCAACGGCGAAGAGGTCGTGGTGACCTACACCGACACCAACGGTGAACAGACCATCACCTTTGACAAACTGATCGTCGCGGTCGGCCGTCGTCCTGTGACCACTGACCTGCTGGCTACCGACAGCGGCGTGGAAATCGACGAGCGCGGCTTCATTGCCGTCGATGACCAGTGCGCAACCGCAGTACCGGGCGTCTTCGCCATCGGTGACGTGGTTCGCGGCATGATGCTGGCGCACAAGGCATCCGAAGAAGGCATCATGGTCGTCGAGCGCATCAAGGGCCACAAAGCCCAAATGAACTACGACCTGATCCCATCGGTTATCTACACCCACCCGGAAATCGCATGGGTTGGCAAGACCGAGCAGGCCTTGAAAGCCGAAGGCGTTGAAGTTAACGTCGGCACCTTCCCGTTCGCCGCCAGTGGCCGTGCCATGGCAGCCAACGATACCGGTGGTTTCGTGAAAGTCATCGCCGATGCCAAGACGGATCGCGTATTGGGCGTTCACGTCATTGGCCCAAGCGCTGCCGAGCTGGTACAGCAAGGCGCGATCGGCATGGAATTCGGCACCAGCGCTGAAGATCTGGGCATGATGGTCTTCTCCCATCCGACCCTGTCCGAAGCCTTGCACGAAGCGGCCCTGGCCGTAAATGGCGGCGCCATCCACGTGGCCAACCGCAAGAAGCGTTAAAAAATAATAAGAAACCACGGCGGTATGGCCCGTCGTGAGCCTTGCGAGCAAGACTCACCGCGGAATATCCGCTGGACGCAGCCTTGCGTAGCCGAACCGGTTGACTGGAACGCTACGCAAGCAGCAGTCACAGGTGGTGCGGCACCAGAACGGTGCAGCACCGAATGCGCAGTACCTAACGAAGACGGTAATAAGCATGAATCTTCACGAGTATCAGGGTAAGCAGCTGTTCGCTGAGTACGGCCTGCCAGTATCCACCGGTTACGCGGTAGACACCCCGGAAGCGGCAGCAGAAGCTTGCGACAAAATCGGCGGCAGCGAATGGGTTGTCAAAGCCCAGGTTCACGCCGGTGGTCGCGGTAAAGCGGGCGGCGTCAAGCTGGTTCGCAGCAAAGAAGACGCCAAAGCCTTCGCACAGCAGTGGCTGGGCAAGCGTCTGGTGACTTACCAGACTGACGCCAACGGTCAGCCAGTCACCAAGATCCTGGTTGAATCGTGCACTGATATCGCTAAAGAGCTGTACCTGGGCGCTGTCGTTGACCGTTCGAGCCGCCGCATCGTGTTCATGGCTTCCACCGAAGGTGGCGTGGACATCGAGAAAATCGCTCACGATACCCCTGAGAAAATCCTCAAGGCCACTATCGATCCACTGGTTGGCGCACAGCCATTCCAGGGTCGCGAGCTGGCATTCCAGCTGGGCCTGGAAGGCAAGCAGGTCACTCAATTCGCCAAGATCTTCGTAGGTCTGGCCAAGCTGTTCCAGGACCACGACCTGGCGCTGCTGGAAGTGAACCCGCTGGTGATCAAGGCCGACGGCGACCTGCACTGCCTCGATGCCAAGATCAACATCGACGCCAACGCCATGTACCGTCAGCCAAAGCTGAAGACTTTCCACGATCCGTCGCAAGACGATCCGCGCGAAGCGCACGCTGCCAAGTTCGAACTGAACTACGTAGCCCTGGAAGGTAACATCGGCTGCATGGTCAACGGTGCCGGCCTGGCCATGGGTACCATGGACATCGTCAACCTGCATGGCGGCAAGCCAGCCAACTTCCTCGACGTGGGCGGTGGTGCTACCAAGGAACGCGTAACCGAAGCGTTCAAGATCATCCTGTCCGACACCAATGTCGCTGCAGTACTGGTCAACATCTTCGGCGGCATCGTTCGCTGCGACATGATTGCCGAAGGCATCATCGGCGCCGTGAAAGAAGTTGGCGTGAAAATCCCGGTTGTTGTTCGCCTTGAAGGCAACAACGCTGAGCTGGGCGCTAAAGTACTGGCAGAAAGCGGTTTGAACATCATCGCTGCAACCAGCCTGACCGACGCTGCTCAACAAGTTGTCAAAGCTGCGGAGGGCAAATAATGAGCGTCCTGATCAATAAAGACACCAAGGTTATCTGCCAGGGTATTACCGGTTCGCAAGGTAGTTTCCACACCCAGCAAGCCCTGGAATACGGCACCAAGATGGTTGGCGGCGTAACGCCAGGCAAAGGCGGCACCGAGCACCTGGGCCTGCCAGTGTTCAACACCGTGAAAGACGCTGTAGCCGCCACTGGCGCCACCGCCAGCGTGATCTACGTTCCAGCGCCTTTCTGCAAGGACTCCATCCTTGAAGCGGCGTTCGGCGGCATCAAGCTGATCGTCTGCATCACCGAAGGCATCCCGACCATCGACATGCTGGAAGCCAAGGTCAAGTGCGACGAGCTGGGTATCACCCTGATCGGCCCTAACTGCCCAGGCGTGATCACTCCAGGCGAATGCAAGATCGGCATCATGCCAGGTCACATTCACTTGCCAGGCAAGGTCGGTATCGTTTCCCGTTCCGGCACCCTGACCTACGAAGCTGTCAAGCAGACCACTGACGCCGGTTTCGGTCAGTCGACTTGCGTCGGCATCGGCGGTGACCCGATCCCAGGCTCGAACTTCATTGACATCCTGAAGCTGTTCCAGGAAGACCCGAAGACCGAAGCGATCGTCATGATCGGTGAGATCGGCGGTTCGGCTGAAGAAGAAGCGGCTGCCTACATCAAGGCCAACGTGACCAAGCCGGTTGTTTCCTACATCGCTGGTGTGACTGCTCCTCCGGGCAAGCGCATGGGCCATGCTGGCGCAATCATCTCTGGCGGCAAAGGCACTGCAGACGAGAAGTTCGCTGCACTGCAAGACGCAGGCGTGAAAACCGTGCGTTCGCTGGCAGACATCGGCAAGGCCCTGGCCGAGCTGACTGGCTGGGAAATGAAGAAGTAAGCTTCGGCTGACTTTTTTGTTCCAGCAACAAAGGCCACCTTCGGGTGGCCTTTGTCGTTTCTGGCACTGTGGAAACAAGGCCTTGGTCCCACAGATAAATCCACTTGCCACAGGGGCTTCGCAGGAAAATAGATACGCAAACGCGACACACGAACGTCGTGCATCGGATAGTTAGCCCCTTTACAGTGCGTTTTCTCGCTAAATTCGTTAGGCTAGCAGCCATTTTTGCGACCGCTGCCCACAAGGAAGCGCCGCGCTAAACGGGTCGGTCCCATACGGATCGGCAGCATTTCCCTCTACCCATAAGGGAAATCCCTCTCTAAATTCCGATTCAGTAGTGTGGTTTCCTTAATGAAAGTGTTGAAAGGCCAGGATGTCCTGGCGCTTGGTTTCATGACATTTGCCCTGTTCGTCGGGGCCGGCAACATCATCTTCCCGCCTATCGTCGGTTTGCAGTCCGGACCTCATGTCTGGATGGCGGCGCTGGGCTTTTTGATCACGGCGGTCGGGCTGCCGGTCATCACGGTCGTTGCACTGGCCAAGGTGGGCGGTGCGATGGACGCCTTGAGCAGCCCCATCGGCAAGCTCGCCGGTGGTGTACTGGCGGCGGTGTGCTACCTGGCCGTCGGCCCGTTGTTCGCCACGCCGCGTACCGCCACCGTTTCGTTCGAAGTCGGCCTGGCGCCGTTGACCGGTGAAAGCCCGCTGGCACTGTTCCTCTACAGCGCAGTGTATTTCCTGCTGGTGTTTTTCATCTCGCTCTACCCGGGCCGCCTGCTGGACACCGTCGGACGCTTCCTCGCGCCATTGAAGATCATCGCCCTGGCTGTGCTCGGCATCGCCGCGTTTGCCTTGCCCGCAGGTGATATTGGCGTGGCGACCCCCGAGTACATCGCGGCGCCGTTCTCCCAAGGGTTCATCAATGGCTACCTGACCATGGATACCTTGGGCGCCTTGGTGTTCGGCATTGTCATCGTCAACGCGATCCGTTCCCGGGGCGTCGAGTCGCCAGCCTTGATCACCCGCTATGCGATCATCGCCGGGCTGATTGCCGGGGTGGGCCTGGCGCTGGTCTACGTCAGCCTGTTCCGCCTGGGCTCGGGCAGCCATGAAGTGGCTGCGGGCGCGACCAATGGCGCCGCGGTGCTGCATGCCTACGTGCAACACACCTTCGGCAGCCTGGGCAGCGGTTTCCTCGCTGTGCTCATCTCCCTGGCATGCATGGTAACCGCGGTCGGCCTGACCTGCGCCTGTGCCGAGTACTTCAGCCGTGTCCTGCCGCTGTCCTACAAGACCTTGGTCGTGATCCTGGCCGCCTTTTCGCTGCTGGTGTCCAACCTGGGCCTGACCAAGCTGATCGCCTTCTCGATTCCGGTCCTCACCGCGATCTATCCGCCGTGCATCGTCCTGGTGGCCCTGAGCTTCTGCAAGGACTTCTGGCACGAGCAGGGGCGCATCGTTGGCCCGGTGATGCTGGTGTCGTTCCTGTTTGGCCTGATCGATGCGCTCAAGGGCGCCGGGCTGGCGGACTGGATGCCGACGCAACTGGCCCACCTGCCGCTGAGCGAGCAAGGCCTGGCCTGGCTGGTGCCTTCGGTGATGACCCTGGCGGTCGCGGTGGTGTGCGATCGCCTGCTGGGCAAGCGCAGCGAGGCGTTGGCTTAAGCGGCCTACTGGCAGATCCATCAGCAAGAACTGAAATGCCCCGTATCAATCGATACGGGGCATTTTTTTTGAGTGCCGTGTCTTTTTCCGTGGGCTCGCTCCCACAGGGTTCGCTGATACCATTGCCACCGATTTGTTTCGTCACAGGAAGTCGAATGTCATTCATCCAAGCCAACCTGATCCATCTTCTCGCCGGTGCCTGGTTCATCATCTGCTGGGGCGGTTACACCCGTTATGCCACCTGGAAAGCTCGCGACACCGCCTGCCTGGCCAGCGTGATGCACCTGTATCGCGAAGACTGGATGCGCCGCATGCTGCTGCGTGAGAACCGTATCGCCGATGCCAGCGTGATCGGCAACCTGGAGCGCAACGCATCATTCTTCGCCTCCAGCACACTGATCATCCTGGCCGGTATCCTGACGGTGCTCGGGGCGTCCGATCGGGCGGTGTCGTTGTTGGCGGACCTGCCGATGGTGCAACAGGCTTCCCAGGGCATGGCGGAGGTCAAGTTGCTGTGCCTGGCCTTGGTGTTTGTGTATGCGTTCTTCACGTTCAGCTGGTGCATGCGCCAATACAACTTCGCGGCAGTCCTGATTGGCTCGGCGCCGATGATCGGTGAGCGCCATGTGTCGGAGCAGGAACGCAAGGCCTTTGCGCTAAGGGCGGCACGGGTGATTTCCATGGCGGCCAACCAATTCAACTTCGGCCTGCGCTCTTATTATTTCGGCATGACCATGTTGGCGTGGTTCGTCAGCCCCTGGTTATTCATGTTGATGAGTGCTGGCGTGGTGTTCGTGTTGTATCAGCGCGAGTTTCACTCCGATGTGCTGGACGTGATGGTCTATACCCCCACGGATGCGCCAGTGCCCGAGGTTGGCAAGGAAGCGGCCTGATAGCCGGCGCCTCCAAATCGCAGGCAAAAAAAACCCGCACCAGGCGGGTTTTCTTTTGCCGCTAAAACCGTATTAGTTGGTTTTAGGCGCTTCAGGCGCTTCAGGCGCAGGCGCAGGAGCTTGTTCCTGCTGAGCGGCGCTGTTCGATTCAGACTGAGCTTTGGCAGCTTCGGCGTTTTCTTTCGCCGCGTCGTTCACTTTATCCTGTGCTTTGTTCATGTCTTGCTGAGCTTGCTCGGCGTGTTGTTGGGCATCTTGAGCTTTGTCCTCGGATTTTTTATCGCAGGCAGCGAGGCCGAGGGAGGCGGCCAACATCAAGGCAATAGCAAAGGTCTTACGCATGGGGTGTTTCTCCTTATGGAAATAACTACTGGCCTTTTGAACACCACCCCTCGGATTAAGTTCCTGTTGCGTAACAGATATATAACTTTGCACTGCAATGGAACTTTGTGCATCGCGCCTGTTGTCAGGTCTCGTCACTCATTGGAGCGTTAATCGAATGGCCGCAGACCCCGTTTTTGAGCGTGCGACACGCTTTCTATCCGCACTCAGGCATTGCCAGGTGCTGGGCTTGAAGCTGCACAGTGCCAGTCGTGACGGGCTGACGGTCATCCTGCCGTTCAGCCCGCAAATCGTCGGCAATCCCCTGACGGGCATCATCCACGGCGGGGCGTTGACCTCATTGATGGACACCGCGTGTGGCATGTCGACCTTATGTGTGTTGCCACAATTCGAAGTCTGTCCCACCCTCGACCTGCGCATCGACTACATGCACGCGGCCGAGCCCCACAAGGATGTCTACGGCTTCGCGCAATGCTATCGGGTGACCCCGGACGTGATCTTCACCCGGGGTTTCGCCTACCAGGACGACCCCGAGCAACCCATCGCCCATGTGGTGGGTACATTCATGCGCCTGGGCCAGCATGCCAGGGGAATAGGGAAGGGCGGCTCGATGACCGCTGTGGGCCAACCATGACCGATACCCTCCAGGAACAACTGCGCCGTGCCTGCGAGCAGGGCGACTACGCGTTGCTGCTCGCCTCGATCCCCTATGCCCAGCTCATCGGCGTCGAATGCACGCGCCAGGGCGACGACTTGTTGTTTCGCCTGCCGGCCAACAAAGACAACATTGGTAACCCTTTACTGCCGGCCATCCATGGCGGCGTCATCGCCGGTTTCATGGAACTGGCTGCTGCAGTGCATCTGTTGATCGCCACTGGCACGCCGGGCGTGCCAAAAATCATCGATTTCTCCCTGGATTATCTGCGCACCGGGCAGTTTCGCGACACCTATGCCAAATGCCAGGTCTGGCGCCAGGGCCGACGGGTCGCCAACGTCGCGATCACCGCCTGGCAAGACGTCGAGGCCGAACCCATCGCCACTGCCCGGGCACATTTCAAGATCCAGGAACCGTCAAAACCGGATTGCCCTTGAGCTGATCACTTTGAGCTCGGCGAAATTGACGATGGCATGCCCTTTTGTTCGACCCGGAAGGTCAGATAGTTTGAGGCGAAGATAATCACTGCGCCGACCAATACCCAAATTTCAAGAGGCTCGCCGTAGAGAAAAAAACCAACGACGGCAATGAGCGGCACCCTGAAAAAATCAATCGGGATGGCAATGGAGGCTTCCATGATGCTCAGTGCCTTGGCCATAGCGAAGTGCGCACCTAAACCCGTTATGCCTAACAGCAGGATCCAGGGGATGCAGGCGAGCGTAGGTGTACGCCATTGTGCCAAGGATAGACCAAGGCCCAAGGGCAATTGTAGAAGCACCATCCAGATCACGATGATGGTGGGACTGCTGGTCAACGTCAGTTTTTTCACCATGATGATGGATGTTGCGTAGCCCATGGCGGCCATAAGAACGATAAATGCGGCGGGTTCAATGCTACCAAGGCCGGGCCTTAGAACGACCAGGACCCCCAGGAAACCGCCGATGGCGGCGAATACCCTCGTGGTGGAGAGTTTTTCCTTCAAGAATAGAAACGCCAGGAGGGAAACCCATATCGGGGTGGTGAACTCCAGAGCAAAGACCTTAACCAACGGAAGCGATGCCACGCCGATGGTCCAGGCATATTGTCCGGCGAAGTGAACCGCGTTCCTGCCAATCTGCAGACCCAGGTCGTGGGTTTGTTTGAGCTTGGTGCGTTGTTGGTAAATAACCGGAAAAATAATGATCAATCCGACCAAGGACCTGAAAAACAGGATCTCGAAGATCGACATGAATTTGGAAAGCTCTCGGGCCGCGACGGCCATGCCTATGAATGAAAGCAGGCTTGCTGCCATCCATAATGCTCCACCTAACGGCAGCTTTACCTGATGCATTGATGCTCCTTTTTACTCAGCCATTGTTCTTCGTGAACTGCCGTCTGGTATTAAAGCAGCGATTATCTGTGGCTCAGGCAGTTTCTTCGCAACACATTCCCCCAGTACCCGGCCAGGTGCCAGAGGCGGGTCGCCAACGTCGCGATCACCGCCTGGCAAGACGTCGAGGCCGAATCCATCGCCACTGCCCGGGCACATTTCAAGATCCAGGAACCGTCAAAACCGGATTGCCCTTGAAATCATCAACGTTGCCCCCACCTTGAGGATATCCCGCCGCCAATCTCAGCGAGGCGGACACCACCATCCACTTGGAGTTTGATGACCATGAGCGTGGAAACTCAAAAGGAAACCCTGGGCTTCCAGACCGAGGTAAAGCAACTGCTGCACCTGATGATTCACTCGCTGTATTCCAATAAGGAAATTTTCCTTCGCGAGTTGATTTCGAACGCCTCTGACGCTGTCGACAAATTACGTTTCGAAGCCCTTTCCAAGCCTGAATTGCTGGAAGGCGGCGCTGAGCTGAAAATCCGTGTGAGCTTCGACAAGGACGCGAAAACCGTCACCCTCGAAGACAACGGCATCGGCATGAGCCGCGAAGAGGTGATCACGCACTTGGGCACCATCGCCAAGTCCGGCACCGCCGATTTCATGAAGAATCTGTCCGGCGATCAGAAGAAAGATTCCCACCTGATCGGTCAGTTCGGCGTCGGCTTCTATTCCGCGTTCATCGTCGCCGACCAGGTCGAAGTGTTCAGTCGCCGTGCCGGCCTCGCTGCGAGCGAAGGCGTGCACTGGTCGTCTAAGGGCGAGGGCGAGTTTGAAGTCGCCACCGTCGACAAGGCTGATCGCGGTACCCGCATCGTGCTGCACCTCAAGTCTGGCGAAGACGAGTTCGCCGATGGCTGGCGCCTGCGCAACATCATCAAGAAGTACTCCGACCATATCGCGCTGCCAATCGAGCTGCCGAAGGAAGTCACCGCTACCGAAGGCGAAGAAAAGCCTGAAGTGGAATGGGAAACCGTCAACCGCGCCAGTGCCTTGTGGACCCGTCCGCGCACCGAGGTGAAAGACGAGGAATACCAGGAGTTCTACAAGCACATCGCCCATGACTACGAGAACCCGCTGAGCTGGAGCCACAACAAGGTCGAAGGCAAGCTGGAATACAACTCGCTGTTGTACGTGCCGGCCCGTGCACCGTTCGACCTGTACCAGCGCGAAGCGCCACGCGGCCTGAAGCTGTACGTGCAGCGTGTGTTCGTGATGGACCAGGCCGAATCGTTCCTGCCGCTGTACCTGCGCTTCATCAAGGGCGTGGTGGATTCCAATGACCTGTCGCTGAACGTTTCGCGGGAAATCCTGCAGAAAGATCCGATCATCGACTCCATGAAGTCGGCACTGACCAAGCGCGTGCTGGACATGCTGGAAAAACTGGCGAAGAACGAGCCCGAGCAGTACAAGAGCTTCTGGAAAAACTTCGGCCAGGTCATGAAAGAAGGCCCGGCCGAGGACTTCGCCAACAAAGAAAAAATCGCCGGCCTGCTGCGCTTTGCGTCGACCCAGGGTGACGATGGCGAGCAAGTCGTGGGCCTGGCCGATTACCTGGCCCGTGCCAAGGAAGGCCAGGACAAGATCTACTACCTGACCGGTGAAACTTATGCACAGGTCAAGAGCAGCCCGCACCTGGAAGTCTTCCGCAAGAAGGGCATCGAAGTACTGCTGCTGACCGACCGCATCGACGAGTGGCTGATGAGCTACCTCAGCGAGTTCGACGGCAAGAATTTTGTCGACGTGGCGCGTGGTGACCTGGACCTCGGCAACCTGGATTCGGAAGAAGACAAGAAAGCCGCCGAAGAAGTCGCCAAGAGCAAGGAAGGCTTGGTTGAGCGAATCAAGACGGCCCTGGGCGAGGCGGTCAGCGAAGTGCGTGTCTCGCACCGCCTGACCGACTCCCCGGCGATCCTGGCCATCGGTGAGCAGGACCTGGGCCTGCAAATGCGCCAGATCCTCGAAGCCAGCGGCCAGAAAGTCCCGGACTCCAAGCCAATCTTCGAATTCAACCCGGCCCACCCGCTGGTGGAAAAACTCGACAACGAGCAGAGCGAAGAGCGTTTCGGCGATCTGTCGCACATCCTCTTCGACCAAGCGGCCCTGGCGGCTGGCGACAGCCTGAAGGACCCGGCGGCGTATGTGCGTCGCCTGAACAAGCTGCTGGTTGAACTGTCAGCTTAAGCAAGTGTAGAAAAAACCCGCTTCGGCGGGTTTTTTCATTTCTGGTGTTCAGTCAAAAAGGAGTCCGTCATGAGTCAGGTTACGGTTCGTTCGCTGGTCTATCAGATCGAAGGGCAACGTTATGAAGGTCGTCTGGCCTTCGACGTCAATCAGCAGGGGCTGCGCCCAGGTTTGCTGATGGCGCCGAACTGGATGGGGGTTGGGGCGGGCGCCGAGGACATCGCCAGGTCGGTGGCGGCCAACGGTTATGTGGTGTTGATCGCCGACCTGTACGGGCAGGTGGTCCGCCCGAGCAATGCCGATGAGGCGGGGGCGGCGATGATGCCCCTCAAGAACGACCGGGCCCTGTTGCGCAAGCGCATGCAGGCGGCGTTCGAGCAACTGCAGAGCCAGGGCGAAGCGCAGGTCGACGCTTCCAGGCTGGCCACGTTCGGTTTTTGCTTCGGTGGCTGCTGCGCCCTGGAACTGGCCCGTAGCGGTGCACCGCTGAAGGCGGCGATTTCCTTCCACGGCACCCTGGATACACCGAACCCGACCGATGCGCAGAACATCAAGGGCGTGGTGCTGGCCATGCATGGCGCCTCGGACCCGCTGGTGCCGAAAGAGCAGCTACCGGCTTTCGAAGATGAAATGAACGCCGCCGGGGTGGATTGGCAACTGCTGAGCTACGGCGGTGCGGTGCATTCGTTCACCGACCCGCAGGCGAATGTGCCGGGCAAGACGATGTACAACGCGAAGGTCGCCGGACGGGCGTTCAGGTCGATGCATAACTTGTTGGATGAAGTGTTCAGGGGCTGAATACTCCAAGTAGAACCCGTGGCGAGGGAGCTTGCTCCCGCTGGGTCCGTAGGAACTGTGTAGCAACTGTAGGAGCTGTGTAGGAGCTGTCGAGTGCAACGAGGCTGCGATCTTTCCCCAAACACTTGAATCTCAAACGAAAGATCAAAAGATCAAAAGATCAAAAGATCAAAAGATCAAAAGATCAAAAGATCGCAGGCTTCGCCAGCTCCTACAGGGCCATGCGTGAGCAAGTTTCCCCGCCACAGGCTGTTGTGACTCTAGGGTAATTCGATCCGCTCACTTTCCCCTGGCACCGTCGGCCAGTCCCCAGCCGCCCAGCGCCGGCGGGCTTCATCGATCCGGGCCGGGTCGCTGGCGACGAAATTCCAGTTGATCCGTCGCGGCCCATCCAGTGGCGCACCGCCGAACAACACGGCATGGCAGTCACTGTCGGCAAACAGCGTCATTTCTTCCCCTGTCGGCAATATCACCAAGGCGTGAGCCTGCACCGGCTCGCCGTCCAGTAACGCCTCGCCGCTCAACACATACAGGGCCCGCTCTGCATGCTCGGTGGGGATCAGCAGCGTCGTTGCGGTTTGCAGCTTCAATTCGGCATAAAGCGTTGGCGACAGCACCGGTACCGGCGATTCCAGGCAAAAGCCTGACCCGGCGATCATCCGGATGCTGACCCCCAGGTTCTCGCTGACCGGCAGGCTGTGTGCCGGGTGATGACTGTAGTGCCCGGGGCCCTGTTCGTGGGCCTTGGGCGAGGCCAGCCAGACTTGCAACCCGTGCATGACGAATGCACTGCCCAGCGATGACTCGGGCGTGCGCTCGACGTGGGCGATGGCGCTGCCGGCGGTCATCCAGCTGACATCCCCGGCGTCCACCACTTGGTCGGAACCCAGGCTGTCCTTGTGCTGGAGTTTTCCTTCGAACAGGTAGGTGAGGGTGGACAGGCCGATATGCGGATGCTGGCGGATGTTCATGCCTCTGCCGGTCGGGTAGGTGGTTGGCAGCATGTGATCGAAGAACACGAAGGGCCCGACGCTGCGACATTTGGCGGACGGCAGCGGGCGAAGAATTGGCTGGCCTTCGACATCTTCGGCGCGGGGGCGAACGGTCAGGGGAGTGCTCATGTTGTCTTCCAGGTTGAACAACGGTTGCCCGAAGCATACCCCGTCGCCGGCAGACGCGGCGAATGCGCCTTGAACCTAGGTGGGATGGTTAGGGTCTACGCTGTTCAAGGCTTCTGGAGACTGCCCGTGCCCCTGACCCGTTTAATCTGTGCCTGGCTGCTGGTTGTTTTCAGCAGCGGTGCCGTGGCTCGCGAATATGCCTACAGCGATGCGCACCTGCATTACGTCGATTTTTTCCAGGAAACGGCCGGTATGCCCAAGTTGCTCCAGGCGATGGCGGACAATCGCATTGAGCATGTGATGATTTCCGGTGTGCCGGTGGCCAAGAAATGGCATGAGGACGAGCCCAAGCGTCCGCGCTATTACGCCGGTGACGATGCCGATGCCTATTGGTACAGCGCCACCGACGTGATTGTCGCTGCGGCGGTGAGCAAGCTGACCGACGAACAGCGCCGGCACTTTCATCCGTTCCTGTCGGGCTTCAATCCCAACGACAAGAACTCCGCCGCCCATATCCAGCGCATGCTCGATCTCTACCCGGGTTTGTGGCAAGGCATCGGCGAGGTCTTCACTCGCCATGACGACCTGACGGCGCTGACCTCGGGCGACACCCCGCGGGCTAACAATGAAGCCATGACGCAGATCTATCACCTGGCGGCCGAGAACGACCTGCCGGTGATGCTGCACTCCAACATCACGTCCAAGCGTGAGAAAAATCCGCTGTACCTGGCAGAAATCGAGGAGCCGTTGCGCAATCATCCGCACACGCGCTTTATCTGGGCCCACGCCGGTACCAGCATGGAGATCCATCGCCACCAGACCCGCCTGGATTTTCTGTTGCCGACCCTGACCCGCATGCTTGAGACCTACCCCAATCTGTACATCGACCTGTCCTGGAGCGTGCTCACACCGTATTTGCTGGATGAGGCGGGCAAGCCCCGGGATGAGTGGGTAACGCTGGTGGAGCGCTTTCCTGGGCGCTTCATGGTGGGCTCGGATGTCGTCGGGCGGTTCAACAAGTTGGGCAGGGAGCTGCGCAGCTTCGATCCGTTTCTGGATGCCTTGCCCGAAGACGTGGCTCGGAAGGTGGCGCGGGATAACTTTTTAGCGGTGTTGTGTGGGAGCAAGGCTTGCCCGCGATGAAGACGACGCGGTTGAGGAGAAAACCAGGTGCCTGCATCGCGAGCAGGCTTTGCTCCCATAGGCCAACGTCGCTTTGTCATCAGCCTGTCACCCCCGCGTCATACCCTCGCGCTCATCTCAATCAAGGAGCGCACTATGCACCTCACCCGTTCAAGCGCACTGGTCGCGCTGTTGTTGACCTGCGGCCTGGCACAGGCCGAAGTCCGTGTCGAAGGCTCGGTGGAGTATGGTGTTTTCGAAGGGCCGCAAGCCGAGTTGCAGTCGGGAGAGCGGGTCCTGCGGCGCAGCAACGAGCAGATCCGTCAGACCGAAAGCGTGCCGGCGAAGCTAGGGACCAAGTTCGGCATGCGCTACCAGTTGGCCGGCAAGGTCGCGGATGACCAGCCGTTGACCTTGTTGTACTTCACCCCCGGCATCCGCACCCCCGATGGCGTGCGCCACGATAAGTTCGAGGTGATCCAGAAACTGGTACCGGGTGCGCCTCAGGATGTCATGGCCTACGAATTCACCGAAAGCCACGAAGTGGTGCCGGGGGAGTGGCGGTTCATGGTGTTCCAGGGGGATCGGCTGTTGACGCAGCAGCGGTTCGTCGTGCGCTGAGCTCCAGGCCTCATGTGCGGGCTTGGGCATATTTGCCAGGCCAAAAAACGCCCCGAACCAGTCGGGGCGTTTTTGTGTGCGGCGTAACGGTGGGGCTTACTTGCCCTGCCAGCGCTTCAGTACCAGGGTGGCATTGGTGCCGCCGAAGCCGAAGCTGTTGCTCATCACGGTATTGATGGTGGCGTTTTCGCGAGTCTTGCTCAGGATTGGCAGGTCGGCCACTTCTGGATCGAGCTCGTCGATGTTGGCGGAGCCGGCCATGAAATTGCCTTCCATCATCAGCATGCAGTAGATCGCTTCGTGAACGCCGGCGGCGCCCAGGGAGTGACCCGACAGGCTCTTGGTGGAGCTGATGGCCGGGGCCTTGTCGCCGAACACTTCGCGCACACCTTTCATTTCCGCGACGTCGCCGACCGGAGTCGAGGTGCCGTGGGTGTTCAGGTAGTCGATCGGTGTGTCGACGGTGGACATGGCCATCTGCATGCAGCGGATGGCGCCTTCGCCGCTTGGGGCGACCATGTCGTAGCCGTCGGAAGTGGCGCCGTAGCCGACGATTTCCGCGTAGATCTTGGCGCCACGGGCCAGGGCGTGTTCCAGTTCCTCGACCACGACCATGCCGCCGCCGCCAGCGATGACGAAACCGTCACGGTCGGCATCGTAGGCGCGGGAAGCTTTTTCCGGCGTCTCGTTGCGTTTGCTGGACAGGGCGCCCATGGCGTCGAACAGGAACGACTGGCTCCAATGTTCTTCTTCACCACCGCCGGCGAAGACGACGTCCTGCTTGCCCATCTGGATCTGTTCCATGGCGTTGCCAATGCAGTGGGCACTGGTGGCGCAGGCAGAAGCGATGGAGTAGTTCAGGCCCTTGATCTTGAACGGCGTGGCCAGGCAGGCGGAAACCGTGCTGCTCATGGTCCGCGTGACGCGGTACGGGCCAACGCGCTTGACGCCTTTTTCGCGCAGAATGTCCAGCGCTTCCATCTGGTTCAAGGTGGAGGCGCCACCGGAGCCGGCGATCAGACCGGTGCGCGGGTTGGAAACCTGCTCTTCGGTTAGCCCGGAGTCAGCGATGGCGTCCTTCATGGCCAGGTAGGCGTAAGCCGCCGCGTGGCCGACGAAACGGTAGATCTTGCGATCGATCAGCTCTTCGAGGGGAAGGTCAATGGAGCCGGAAACCTGGCTACGCAGACCCATTTCGGCATATTCCGGGTTGAACCGGATGCCAGGGCGACTTGCACGCAGGTTAGCGGAGACGGTCTCTTTGTCATTGCCCAGGCACGAAACGATGCCCAGACCAGTGATAACGACGCGGCGCATGCGGATAACCCTTAGAAGTTGTCAGTGGAGGTGAAAACGCCGACCCGGAGGCCTTCGGCGGTGTAGATCTCGCGACCATCCACGGCAACCGAACCATCGGCAATGGCCATGTTCAGCTTGCCCTTGAGGACGCGTTTGATATGAATGTTATAGGTGATTTTCTTGGCCGTCGGCAGGACCTGACCAAAGAACTTCACTTCGCCCGAGCCCAGGGCGCGACCTCGACCCGGCAGGCCTTGCCAGCCGAGGAAGAAACCGACCAGTTGCCACATGGCGTCCAAGCCCAGGCAGCCCGGCATGACCGGGTCACCTTCGAAGTGGCAGGCGAAGAACCACAGGTCCGGAGTGATATCCAGTTCGGCGACCAATTCACCTTTGCCGTACTTGCCACCCTCTTCGCTGATATGGGTGATGCGATCC
Organism: Pseudomonas sp. RL_5y_Pfl2_73; assembly: GCF_963970515.1. NCBI lineage: Bacteria > Pseudomonadati > Pseudomonadota > Gammaproteobacteria > Pseudomonadales > Pseudomonadaceae > Pseudomonas > Pseudomonas sp. RL_5y_Pfl2_73. Next base: position 93,209 of record NZ_CAXAPD010000014.1, read on the forward strand.
ACCATCAGCATGTTCGGGGCGGGCAGTTGCGCGTTACCTGGGCCGAACAGCTCACCGCGACTGCAGCGCAGTAGATCTTCCCGGGTAAAGGCGTTTTGTTTGGTCATGCGAGCTCCTCAATAGTCCCATGCGGCAGGGTGGGGCAAATCTTCCCGGCCGATCGAAGCGTTCACGCCTCGAATCGACAGCTTACTCATAGACTATTGCGTTGTAGTGAAAGTCACAGCACACGGGAAATGAATGTACACCTGTGCACTGAAATTTTTATTCAAGCCCCAATAGAGGCTTGTTCGGGTGCCTAAGACTGCCGCACTTTCGCCTTTCACGCCAGTCACAGATGGTCCAGTGGCCTGTTCTAACTCGCCCAGCGCTGCAGAATCTGCTGTAGGTCGTTCCTTTTGAACGGCTTGGCCAGGTAATCGTTCATGCCCGCCGCGAGGCAGGCTTCGCGGTCACCCTGCAACGCGTTGGCCGTCAGGGCGATGATCGGTACCTCACCGCAACCCGGCAACTGACGGATCTGCCGCGTGGCTTCGTAGCCATCAAGGATGGGCAAGCGGCAATCCATGAGGATCACTTCGAAAATCAGGCTTTCGGCGCTGCGTACGGCCTGGGCGCCATCGGTGGCGACGCTGACGGTGAAGCCCAGGCTGCGCAGCATGGCTTCGACCACCGTCTGGTTGACCGGATTGTCTTCCACCAGCAGTACATTACGGCCTTCGCCATCGCCGTTGCCAACGGGCAGCCGCGGCGCCCGGGTCGGTGGTGTCTGGCGCGACAGGGCCAGCGGGATCTCGAGGGTGAACACCGAGCCCTGGTCTTCTTCGCTTTGGGCCCGCAGCGTCCCACCCATGCGCTCGGCCAGGGTGCGGGCGATCGGCAGGCCCAGGCCGGTACCGCCGTAGCGCCGGGAGATCGAATTGTCGGCCTGCTGGAAGGCGTCGAACATGCGCTCCAGGCTCTCGGCCGGGATTCCGATGCCACTGTCGCGCACCGTGCAGGTGAACCACAGCAGTTCGTGGTCCAGGGCCTGCCACTGGCATTGCACGGTGACACGGCCTTGCTCGGTGAATTTCAGTGCATTGCCGATCAGGTTCACCAGGATCTGCCGTATCCGCGTTGGATCGCCCTGGACCTGCAAGGCCAGCATGTCGTCCGGCAGCATCAGGTCCAGGCCCAGCTTGCGCTGCGCGGCGCTGTGCTGGAACGACTGCGCGCAACTGCTCACCAGCTCTGCCAGGTTGAACGGGATGTGCTCCAGCTCCAGGGCCGAGCGTTCGATGCGCGAGAAGTCGAGGATGTCGTTGATCACCTTCAGCAGGTGTTCGGTGGATTCCGACGCCAGCGCCGTGTACTCGTGCTGCTCGTCCGTCATACGGGTGGTTTCCAACAACTGCAGCATGCCCAGTACGCCGTTCATGGGCGTGCGCAGTTCATGACTCATCATCGCCAGGAACTCGGACTTGGCGCTGTTGGCTTTTTCCGCTTCTTCGCGGGTCTTGATCAACTGCGCTATGGCCTGGTGCTGTTCGCGGCTGGCTTGCCCCAAGCCATCGGCCAGGTTGTTGATGTGCCGCGACAAGGCCCCCAACTCGGTGTCATCGACGATGGGCAGGGGGGTGCTGTAGTCGCCTTGCTGGATGGCCTTGACCGCGTTGCCGATGTCGCGGATTGGTCGGGACAGGTTGCTCGCCAGCCGGCGCGCCACCAGGAAGGTGAACAGCAGGGCGAACAGCGCCAGGATCGCCGCCTTGAACAGAATCTCTTGTTGCCGCTGACTGAACGCGTCACTGGACATGCCGACGATCACGCGGCCCAGGTAATCTTCGCCGGAGGCCTCCGCGGATGTGCTGTTGCCCTGCAGGAAATCATTGTTCAGGGCGATGCGCTGCAGGCGTACTGGGGCCTGGAAGACTTCGACCTGCTGGGCACGGCTGCGGGTTTGCTCGGGTTGTTCGACGTACACCAGGACCTTGTCGGTGCTGTCCTGGACCTCCAGGAAGCGCACGTGTGGGGTCGCCAGGGTGGCGGCGAGCAGGCTTTCCAATACTTCGTTGTTGCCGGAAATCACCCCGTACTCCGTGGCAGGGGCCAGTTGGTTGGCGATCAGTTGCCCGGTGTGATTGAGTTCCTGGCGCAAGTCCTGGATCCGCACGAAGGTAAAGAAACTGATCAGCAGCACGGTCAGCAACAACGCTGGGCCGAGGGCGATGAGCTGGGTACGGGTGTTGATGTCCCAACGGCGACGCAAGGTCATGGGCGGTGTTCTCCTTCGGCCAACGTTGCCGCGACGGATTCGGCGTCAATCGGTTCGATCCCCAGTGAGCGGGAGACCTGCCGGTTGCCCAGGACCTTGAAACGGTCCGGATACAGCGTGCGTGGCCAGGTCGTGGCGGGGCGGTCGAGCAACTCGTCGAGAATCGCCAGCCAGTCTTGTTGGTCGCTATAGGTGCTGGCCAGGCTGCCAGCCTTGACGAATGCGGCGCTAGGCCCGATCAGGGCGCGTTGCCGGGCGTAGCTGCTGAGCAAAAGGTTCTTCACGGTCTTGGGGTTGTACAAGTCGGGGTCATCGAGACCCAGCAGCACGTCGCTCTGGCCCAGCAGGTTTCGTAGGGGGCGGCTGTCGCGGGTGTCGTCCCAGCGTTTGCTGACAATGGTCAGGCCCAACGGTGCCGCGGCCTGTTGAATGTCCCTGAGCAGGAATTCACTGTGGGTGTCGTAAAGCACGCCGACCCGGCGCACTTGCGGCAGGATGGCGCGGATCAGCCGCAATTGCCGCGCCATCGGTGGATCGCTCCACAGTAGGCTCAGTCGCGCGGGCGTCGCCTCGCCCAGGCGATCGCGGGCTTGCTGGCGGCTGATGCGCAGTACCAGGGTGGCTGGGCCCTGGGGGTCTTTCAGGCGCCACTCCAGGCTGGGCAGGTCAAGCAGGACCAGGCGGGTATTGCTTGGCAACTTGTCTGGCGCTGGCAGGTTGGCCACTGGCGTAAACCGCACACTGTCTTCCGGGCGCAGGGTTTTCAGGGCCTGGGTGAAAGATTGCACACCGGGGCTGTCCTCGGCGCCGGTCAGCAGGATATCGGCGGCCCGGGCCTCGATGGTTGCCAGCCAAGCGGCAAACACCAGGCATAGGGCCAGCGTCAGGCGGCCATGAAATGGCGTCTTGCGGGGTGGGCGTCGGGACATCTAGAAAGACAACTCCGCGCTGAAGTACACGACATGGCGGGAGTCGTAGCGGTTATCGATAAAGGTGGTGGGCTGGTTGTCCAGGCGCTGCTGCAGGACACCCGCCAGTTCCAGGCTGGCCTTGCCCAAGGGAATGCGCCGGGCGAGGCGGGTGTCCACCCGTTCGTAGCGATAGCCATTGAGGGCGTCGGCGGCGTAATAGAACAGCGCACTGTTCCAGCCTTGGCCCCAGTCCCGTAGCCAGCCGGCCGAACCGCTGTTGCGGGCGGTCAGTTGTTCGTCGAGGGGATTGCTGGCCTGGGCGTCGACATAGGCATAGGTCAGGCGTAGGCGGTCGGCGCGGGTGATGCGCCAGTCGAACTGGGTTTCAGCCCCGGAAAATTGCGATTCGTTGCTGTTGCTGGCGATGTACTGATTGTTGCGCAACGGTTCGCTGATCATGCCGGTGATTTCGTCATGAAACAGTTTTACGTCGACCGCCAGCCCCAAGTCCACGAAATAACCGTTGTAGCCCAGTTCCCGGGAGCGCATGTGCTCTTGTTCCAAATTGCCCGGGCCACGGGTCTGGACGAAGTAACGGGCACTGCTCTGGCCGAAGGCAGGGGGGTGCAGGTTGGTGACCTGATAGCTCCAGTTGACGTTGTTCTCGAACATGTCCGGGGAGCGCACGGCTTCGGAGTACACCGCCCGCAGGCCGTGGCGCGGGGTGATCAGGTAGTTGACCGCGACCCGTGGGGTCAGCGAGCTGCCGGTCAGGCGGGTGTCTTCGAACATCGCGCCGCCCTGCAGCAACCAATGCTCGGTGGCCCGCCATTCGAGCTGGCCGAACAGACGCCAGGTGGTGTCGTCCAGGGTGCCATTGAAATAAGTCTCCGAGTCGGCCCGGTCATAGCGATAGTTGGCGCCGGTGACCAGTCGCAGGCCGTCGGACAGGCTCAGGGTGTCCTGGATCTCCAGGTCGTAGCGCGATTCCCGGGCGCTCTGGTTGATATCGCCGCACAGGGTTTGCGAGGCGCCGTTGCGCCACTGGTCGAGCACCTGATTGGCCAACGCCTGTTCCTGCGGCGTGCCGGCTGGCGCGCCGCTGCTGACGTAGCTGGGGATATTGCGTGCCAGCTTCTCGGCATAGTTGGGGTTGAGCTGCCACAGGTCGGTCAGTTGCGGGCTGAAAGATACCTCGGCGTCGCAGGCGCGCCAGGTCTGCTGGCGATCCCAGTGCTGGATCGAGCCCTGTACATAAAGACTGTGGTTGGGGTCCAGGTCCAGGTTCCAGCGCAGCGAGCCGGCGTAGTCCTTGGCGATGACGTCAGAATTGTCGCCAGCGGCTGTAATCCCAGCGAACACTGGGTGGTAGGTGTAAGGCCGCTGATTGGTTCCGTCCTTGGCGTTCAGTTGCCAGTCGATGCTCTGGCGCTCGTCCAGGGTCTGGCTGACGGACAGGTTGAAGCGGTTCAGGCGACGGCTGTCGCGGTAATCGGCGCCGTTGCGGTCGCTGTCAAAGCCATCGTCTTCCTGGCCGGACAGCGACAGCCGCAGGTCGCCACCGTCCCAGCCGCTGCCCTGGCTGGCGTACCAGTCGCTGACGCCGCGCTGGCCACGGGTGATTTTCAGCCGGGTGCCGTGGCTGTCGGCCGGGGTTCGGGTGATGATGTTGACCACCGCCATCAGCGCGTTGGCGCCGTAGCTGACGGTGTTGGGGCCGCGGAAGACTTCGATCCGCTCGATGTCTTCCATGGCCACCGGAATATCGCTCCAGTCCACCGTGGCCAGGCCGGCGCGGTATACCGAGCGGCCGTCGATCAGCACTTGCATGCGGCGGGCTTCGCTGGCGTTGGTGCCATGGTAGTTCACGGCAGCCTGGTTGCCGCTGATGTTGCCGACCATCATGCCCGGCACCAAGCGTAGCAGTTCGCTGATATCGCGGGCGCCGCTGGCCTTGATCAACTCGCTGTCGAGCACGGTCATGCTGCCTGGCACTGCCGCGGGTGATTGCTTGAGGCGCGTGGCCGTCAGCACTTGGGGCATGGGCTGGCTGTCCACGAACAGGTCGGCGCCCAGCACTGACGGACTGATGATCAGTGCCAATAGCAGGGACGAAACTGGACGGGAAGGGCCAACGAACACGGTACAGCCTTTGAGAATGGGTGAATGACGGGCATGTTAACCGAGCTGAACGACTTTTCCATTCGCGTTGACAGCATTTTCCTAGGAATTGATGGTCAGCTTCCTACAGCAGGAGGTAATTGTTGCCGGGGCTGGTCGTGCTCTGGCCGCTCCGTATAATGCCCCGCATTGCCACTTGGTATGGATGAACGGATTGCATATGACTGAACAGCGCCCGATTGCGGTCCTGGGAGGCGGGAGTTTCGGCACCGCCGTGGCTAACCTGCTGGCCGAGAATGGTCACCCGGTGCGCCAGTGGATGCGTGACCCGGAGCAGGCCGAGGCCATCCGGGTCAACCGCGAGAACCCACGTTACCTCAAGGGCATCAAGATCCGCCCGGAAGTGGAACCGGTGACTGACTTGCAGGCAACTCTGGAGGGCAGCGACCTGTTCTTCGTCGCCTTGCCGTCCAGCGCCTTGCGTTCGGTGCTGGCGCCCTACGCAGAATGCCTCAGCGGCAAGCTGTTGGTGAGCCTGACCAAGGGCATCGAAGCCCAGACGTTCAAGCTGATGAGCGAGATTCTCGAAGAGATTGCGCCCAAGGCCCGGATCGGTGTGATCTCCGGGCCGAACCTGGCACGGGAGATCGCCGAGCACGCGCTGACCGCCACCGTGGTCGCCAGCGAAGACGAAGAACTCTGCCAGCGGGTCCAGGCGGCACTGCATGGCCGCACCTTTCGGGTCTACGCCAGTGCCGACCGTTTCGGTGTGGAGCTGGGCGGGGCGTTGAAGAACGTCTATGCCATCATCGCCGGCATGGCGGTGGCGCTGGGTATGGGCGAGAACACCAAGAGCATGCTGATCACCCGCGCACTGGCGGAAATGACCCGCTTTGCCGTCAGCCAGGGCGCCAATCCGATGACCTTCCTGGGGTTGGCCGGCGTGGGCGACCTGATCGTCACCTGTTCCTCACCCAAGAGCCGCAACTACCAGGTCGGTTTTGCCCTCGGCCAAGGCTTGAGCCTCGACGAGGCCGTGTCGCGTCTGGGTGAAGTGGCCGAAGGGGTCAATACTCTCAAGGTGCTCAAGGCCAAGTCCCAGGAGGCAGGGGTGTACATGCCGCTGGTCGCTGGGCTGCACGCAATCCTGTTCGAAGGGCGCACGCTTGAACAGGTGATCGAGCTGTTGATGCGTGGCGAACCGAAGACCGACGTCGATTTCATTTCCATCAGCGGTTTCAACTGAACCTTTATTGACCGCAAGCAGGAGCGAGCCATGAACGATCCGCAAGGGCAACCCCAATACGAATCCATCCTGCTGCGTGTGCTGTGGATGGTGATTTACCTGCTGGTCTGGCAGGTGGCGCAATTCATCCTCGGCGCCGTGGTGCTGGTGCAGTTGATCTATCGGCTGATTTACGGCGCACCCAGTGCCAGCCTGATGAATTTCGGCGATAGCCTGAGCCAGTTCCTGGCCCAGATTGGCCGTTTCGGCACCTTTCACAGCGATCAGAAACCCTGGCCGTTCGCTGATTGGCCGACCCCGCGCACGCCTGAAGGTGAAGCACCTCACACCGTGGCGCCGGCCCCGCATCCTGCTCGGGACGAGGAGCCGAAGCTATGAAATTGTGGGTGTTGCGTCATGGTGAGGCTGAGCCGTACGGCGCCCGTCCCGATCCGGAGCGCGCCCTGACGGCTCACGGTCGCGAGGAAGTGTTGCGCAGTGCCGCGCAGTTGATCGGCCAGCCCCTGACCGCCATTTACGCCAGTCCCTATCTGCGCGCCCAGCAGACCGCGCAACTGGTGCGCGAAGCGCTGGGTTTTCAGCCTGAGTTGATCACGGTGAACTGGCTCACACCAGACACCCGGCCACAAAAAATCCTGGAGCGCCTAGAGGATCAGGACAATGTGCTGTTGGTCAGCCATAACCCTTTGGTGGGCAGCCTGCTGGGCCTTCTGCAACACGGCCACCTGCAACACTCCGAGCACGTGCAAACCGCCGGCCTGGCCGAGCTGGAAGGCGATATGCCGCTGGCCGGGGCGATGAAGCTCAAGCGTCTGTAATACCTGATTCACCCCGGCGTCTGCCTCGCGGGCAAGCCTTGCTCCCACGGTGCTGTGCAGGGTTGAATGCAAAAAAAACCGAAAAGGAAGGGCTACGATGAGTCTGTGGCGCACCATCCCCAACATCGAACAACTGAACGCCGCCGGTAAAAACACCATCAGCGAAGTGCTGGACATTCGTTTCGAGTCTTTCGACGACGAATCCCTGACCGCCAGCATGGTGGTGGATCATCGCACTCACCAGCCGTTCGGCCTGCTGCATGGCGGTGCCTCGGTGGTACTGGCCGAAACGGTCGGGTCCATGGCGGCCTATCTCTGTGTCGATGCCAGCAAGTTCTATTGCGTGGGCTTGGAGATCAACGCCAACCATCTGCGCGGCGTGCGCAGCGGACGGGTAACCGCCACGGCCCGTATGGTCCACTTGGGTCGCACCACCCAGGTCTGGGACATCCGCCTGGTCAATGACGAGGGCAAGGTCAACTGCGTGTCGCGCCTGACCATGGCCGTGGTGCCGCTGGGCGAGCAACCGCCGGCGCGTTGAGGCGGGGTTAACCCCGGCCCCTGTGGCGAGGGGATTCTCTGTGGGAGCAAGGCTCCTCGCCACACGGGGCAGTGCTTACCGCTTGATCGCCCCATAGCCCAAGCCCGACTGTCATCATTCCTGTCAGTTACGGTCATTGCCGTGCCGTCGGGTTCTGCGGACAATCTGTCCCAGTTCCCCCAATGGATCGGCTGTCATGTCGCAACAGATTTTTTTCGCCCACGCCAACGGTTTTCCCTCGGCCACCTACGGCAAGCTGTTCGCCGCGCTGGCGCCGCAGTATCAGGTCGCGCATCTGGAGTTGCACGGTCATGACCCGCGTTTCCCGGTGGACGATAACTGGCACAACCTGGTGGACGAACTGATCCATCACCTGGAGCAGCAACCGGCGCCGGTGTGGGGCGTCGGTCACTCCTTGGGCGGCGTGCTGCACCTGCACGCGGCGTTGCGCTGCCCCGAGCTGTACCGTGGCGTGGTCATGCTCGATTCGCCGGTGCTGACCCGTACCGACCAGTGGGTGATCCTGGCCGCCAAGCGCCTGGGGTTCATCGACCGCTTGACGCCTGCGGGTCGGACCCTGGGACGGCGTGAGGAGTTCGCTGACCTGGCGTCGGCCCGGCAGTATTTTGCCGGCAAGACGCTGTTCCGCAGCTTTGACCCGGAATGCTTCGACGCCTACCTGCAACACGGCCTGCAACAAGTGGGCGACCGGCTGCGGCTGCGCTTCGACCCAGCCACCGAAATCAGCATTTACCGCGGCGTGCCGCACACCAGTCCCGGGCGTCCGCGCAAGCTCAAGGTGCCGCTGGCGGTGGTGCGTGGTCGGCAGAGCCGCGTGGTGATGCGTCATCACACCCGTTCGGTGGGGCGTATGCTCCATGGCGAATCCCTGAGCATGCCCGGCGGCCATATGTTCCCCCTCGAACGTCCGCAGGACACGGCCAACCTGCTCAAGAACCTGTTCCAGCGTTGGGAAGGGCGCAGCGCATGAGTGTGGTCGAGGAGGTCCGCCTGAGCCTGCCTCACATCGAACTGGCGGCCCACCTGTTCGGGCCTGAAGACGGGCTGCCGGTGATTGCCCTGCATGGTTGGTTGGACAACGCCAACAGCTTCGCCCGTCTGGCGCCCAAGCTCGAGGGCCTGCGAGTGATTGCCCTGGATATGGCCGGCCATGGTCACTCGGGGCATCGGCCGCCCGGTGCCGGTTATGCCCTCTGGGACTACGCCCTCGATGTGCTGCAAGTCGCCGAACAACTGGGCTTGAAGCGTTTTGCCCTGTTGGGACATTCCATGGGTGCCATTGTGTCGTTGGTGCTGGCGGGCTCCCTGCCGGAGCGGGTGACGCACCTGGGGTTGATCGATGGGGTGATTCCTCCGACGGCCAAAGGTGGTAACGCCGCCGAACGCATGGGCATGGCCCTGCAAGCCCAGTTGGATCTGCAGCAAAAACGCAAGCCGGTCTACAAAACCCTCGAACGGGCCATCGAAGCACGGATGAAGGGGCTGGTGGCGGTCAGTCGCGAGGCCGCAGAGTTGCTGGCCCAGCGCGGCCTGATGCCGGTGCCCGGGGGTTATACCTGGCGCACCGACAACCGCCTGACCTTGCCATCGCCTTTGCGCCTGACCGATGCACAGGCCATGGCGTTCGTGGCGCGGGTCGGTTGTCCGGCGCATCTGGTGGTGGCGGCCGACGGCATGCTTGCCCAACACCCAGAGTTGCTGGAGCGTCTACCCTTCAGTCATGAGCAGTTACCCGGCGGCCATCATCTACACCTGAACGACGAGATCGGTGCCGCGCTTGTAGCAGACTGTTTCAATCGGTTCTTCACCGCTCCTTGACTTGCGGCGGGCAACTGTCGAGGCTGGGCGGGTTGAAAGGGAGACAACCATGACAGACCTCCGTTTACCAGTTCCGCGGTGCATCGACGATGCCCGTGGCATCCAAATGTCCCAGGCCAAGCCTATCCGATGAAATTATTCGTTCGCTCACTCGTCCTGCTGGTGCTGGCCTGCTTCAGCCCGGCGTCGTTCGCCGTCGATGTGCCGGGCAGTCGCGACCTGGAGCGTGTGCCGCGCATGCCCGATGCGCAGATTGTCGATTACCGGCAAACCCGCGACCTGGAACGCGTCTACCCCATGGGCTCGATCCGCAAGATCAGCGGCCAGCTGCGCTTCGACGGCCAGGTCGATGCCCGTGGAAACGTCACCGCTGTCACCTACGAACTTCCGCCGGAACATTCCGCCACCCAGGCTTTTACCGCGGCTCGCGAAGCGCTGCAGAAACAGGGCGCCGAGTTGTTGTTCTGGTGCCAGGCCCGAGATTGCGGCGAAAGCAGCCTGTGGGCCAACGAAGTCTTCGGCAACGCCAAGCTCTATGGTGCCGACAAGGGCCAGGCTTTCTTGTTGCTGCGCCTGGCGCCTCCGGCGGACAACACCGTGATTGCGCTGTATGCCATCACCCGTGGCAATCGCAAGGCCTACCTGCATGTCGAGCAGTTCGAGGCGAACGCAGCGCTGGGAGACTTGCTGCCGACATCGGCCACGCTGCTGCGCCAGCTCAAGGACACTGGGGTCCTGGACTTGCCACGTCTTGCCGGTGAACCAGGCGACACCTGGGTACGTCTATTGTCACGGGCGCTGAACCTGGACACGGGCTTGCGGGTCAGTATCGCCGGCCCCCAGGCCGAGGATTGGCTTGCGGCGCTGGCGGGCCAGGGCGTCCGGGCGGCACGCATGGAGGCCGCCCGCGAAGAGGCGGTGGGGCTGCACCTGGAGTTGCTGCGCTAAGCTGTTTCGGGGCAGCGGGTTTCACGCCGTTGCCTCGCTCCTGTTCATTTTTCGAGACCTTACATGCTCAATAACGATCGGCTGTTGGTGCAGATCCTGCTCCTGGTGTTGTTCGGCGCGAGCTTCTGGGTCATGGCGCCGTTCTGGTCGGCTATGTTCTGGGGCGCGGTGCTGGCTTTCGCCAGTTGGCCGCTGATGCGCCTGCTGACCCGCTGGGTCAATGGTCGCGAATCCCTGGCGGCAGCGTTGCTGACGATGGGCTGGATGCTGCTGGTGGCGGTGCCTCTGGTGTGGCTGGGGTTCAATCTGGCCGACCATGTACGCGATGCCACGGCGTTCATCAAGGATGTACAGGTCGACGGCTTGCCCGAAGCGCCCGACTGGCTGGCCGGCGTGCCGCTGGTGGGCGGGCGACTGGTCGGCATCTGGAACAGCATCGACCAGCAGGGTGCGGCAATGATGGTGTCCATCAAGCCGTACCTGGGGCAAGTCGGCAACTGGCTGTTGGCGCGCAGTGCGCAGATTGGCGGCGGCATTCTCGAGCTGACCCTGAGTATCGTGTTCGTGTTCTTCTTCTATCGTGACGGCCCGCGCCTGGCGGTGTTCGTCCACGGGTTGCTGGAGCGTCTGATCGGCGACCGCGCCGGTTACTACATCGAACTGGTGGCCGGTACGGTGCAACGGGTGGTCAACGGCGTGATTGGCACCGCGGCGGCCCAGGCCGTACTGGCACTGATCGGCTTCCTGATCGCCGGGGTGCCTGGGGCGCTGGTACTGGGTATCGTCACGTTCCTGTTGAGCCTGATCCCCATGGGGCCACCCCTGGTGTGGATTCCCGCCACGGCGTGGCTGGTGTGGAAGGGTGAGTACGGGATGGCGGTGTTCCTCGGCATCTGGGGTACGTTCATCATCAGCGGCGTGGACAACGTGCTCAAGCCCTACCTGATCAGCCGCGGCGGAAACCTGCCCTTGGTCATCGTGCTGCTGGGGGTGTTCGGCGGGTTGATCGCCTTCGGTTTCATCGGCCTGTTCATCGGCCCGACCCTGCTGGCGGTGGCGTATAGCCTGTTGACGGACTGGAGCAAGAGCCAGGCTCGATAGTTTGCATGCCGCGCTGCTGCGCAGCAGCGGTGTAACAGCCATGTAGGAACGTTGTAGGAGCGTTGTAGGAGCTGTCGAGTACAACGAGGCTGCGATCTTTCCCCTAACACTTAAATCTCAAGCAAAAGATCAAAAGATCAAAAGATCGTAGCCTTCGGCAGCTCCTACAGGTGCAGCCCCGGTGAGTCAGGTCGCCAAAGTTGTCGCTCAGGCTAACCAGGATGCCGTCGTCGCTTTTTGCGACAGTGCGCAGCTCAACTCTTCCTGATTGACCGGACCGTCGCTGTCACTGTTGAGTTTGCTCGCGATAGCGGCCTGTCAGGCACATCAAGCTGGGCTGATACACCGCCATCGCGAGCAAGCTCGCACACAGGGGGACACTAGAGACAACCCACCCCCTGGTGTTTCTTCCAGGGTCAATTGCCCGCCCAGGCGCTCGGTCGCTTCCCGGGCGATGGTCATCCCCAGGCCGACGCCGCCGGAGTTCCGGTTGCGCGAGCCTTCCAGGCGAAAGAACGGCTCGAACACCGCCTCGCGTTTGTCCGCCGAAATACCGGGGCCGTGGTCGATGACTCGAATCATCACCTGCTTATGCAGCGCTTCACTGGTGCGCTGTTCGTGCAAGTAGGTGAGGGTGGCATCGATCATGTCGTCCAGGTCCTGGTGCATCTGGCCTTGCAGCTTGATGTCATCGATCTGCTCCAGGCCCAGCTTGAGCCGCGAAAGCGGCGTGCGCAGGTCATGGGACACCGCGCCGAGCATGCGCGAACGCTACTGCACCTGCTCGCGAATCCGCTTTTGCATCACGTCGAACTGCTCGGCCTGCATTGCCTGGCGCATGGCCGCACCGTCGGTCACGGCGCTGGCCCGTATGCTGAAGCGGGCCAGGTAATTGATCAGCAGTTGCGGGTGCTCCAGCGCTTGTCATCGCTGGGCACTTTTTGAACGTCAGAATTTGCAACAGGGGTGTTCTGCATGGATGCATGCATCTGCCAGGTAGGCTGCCAAACGCAAAGAAGGCGGCGAGGTTGGGCCCTCAGCACAGGCGTCGTGCCGCGAGGGGACGGGGTGCGGTGGCGGACGGTAGCGTGTCGATGTGTTGTACGCATGTCATGAGTGTATCGGCTTCGACACAAAGGTCGGTATCGTCCATGCTGCGAGGGGGGGCGATGAGATTTACCGATCATCGGGTCCCGCACGGGCGCTCGTTCCGCTACAATGCGCGCCGATTTCGACTTGCCTGAGAGCCCGCTCATGTCCGCCTGCCAGACGCCCATTATCGTCGCCCTGGATTTCCCCTCCCGTGACGCCGCCCTGAAGCTGGCCGACCAGTTGGACCCCAAGCTTTGCCGGGTCAAAGTCGGCAAGGAACTGTTCACCAGTTGTGCTTCGGAAATTGTCGGGACCCTGCGCGACAAGGGTTTCGAGGTATTCCTGGACCTGAAATTCCACGATATCCCCAACACCACCGCCATGGCCGTCAAGGCGGCAGCGGAGATGGGGGTGTGGATGGTCAACGTGCATTGCTCCGGTGGCCTGCGCATGATGGCAGCCTGCCGTGACGTGCTGGATCAGCGCAGCGGCCCGAAACCGTTGCTGATCGGCGTGACCGTGCTGACCAGCATGGAGCGCGAAGACCTGGCCGGGATCGGCCTGGACGTCGAGCCCCAGGTGCAGGTGCTGCGGTTGGCGGCGCTGGCGCAGAAGGCCGGCCTGGACGGTCTGGTCTGTTCGGCCCTGGAGGCCAGCGCCCTGAAAGGGGCTCACCCGTCGTTGCAACTGGTGACCCCGGGGATTCGTCCGGCGGGCAGCGCCCAAGACGATCAGCGTCGCATCCTGACCCCGCGCCAGGCGCTGGACGCCGGTTCCGATTACCTGGTGATCGGCCGTCCGATCAGCCAGGCCGCCGATCCGGCCAAGGCGCTGGCGGCGGTCGTGGCGGAACTGGCCTGAGCTGACACCGAAGATCCTAAATGTGTGCGAGCTTGCTCGCGATAGCGGTATGTCAGTCAATATCAATGTTGACTGGCAGGGCCCCATCGCGAGCAATCTCCCACAGTTGATGTGTGTCAGACCTTGAGCACGAGTTTCCCGAAGTTCTCCCCACTGAACAATTTGGTCAGCGTCTCGGGGAATGTCTCCAGACCTTCGACAATGTCTTCCTTGCTCTTGAGCTGCCCCTTGGCCATCCAGCCGGCCATTTCCTGTCCGGCGGCGGCGAACTGCGCGGCGTAGTCCATGACCACGAAACCTTCCATGCGCGCCCGGTTGACCAGCAGCGACAGGTAGTTGGCGGGGCCCTTCACTGCCTCCTTGTTGTTGTACTGGCTGATGGCACCGCAAATCACCACGCGGGCCTTGAGGTTCAAGCGGCTGAGCACGGCATCCAGGATGTCGCCCCCGACGTTATCGAAATACACATCCACGCCTTTGGGGCATTCGCGCTTGAGACCGGCGTGGACGTCTTCGTTCTTGTAGTCGATGGCGCCGTCGAAACCCAGTTCATCGATCAGGAACTTGCATTTGTCGGCCCCGCCGGCGATGCCCACCACGCGACAGCCTTTGATCTTGGCGATCTGCCCGGCGATGCTGCCCACCGCACCGGCGGCCCCTGAGAGCACCACGGTCTCGCCAGCCTTGGGCGCGCCGACCTCCAGCAGGGCGAAATAGGCGGTCATGCCTGTCATGCCCAGTGCGGACAAATAACGTGGCAGCGGTGCCAGTTTCGGATCGACCTTGTAGAAACCTCTTGGCTCGCCGAGGAAATAATCCTGCACGCCCAGCGCACCGTTTACGTAGTCCCCGACCGCGAACCCCGGGTTGTTCGAGGCAATTACCTGGCCGACACCCAATGCTCGCATCACTTCGCCGATGCCGACCGGCGGGATATAGGACTTGCCCTCGTTCATCCAGCCGCGCATGGCCGGGTCCAGGGACAGGTATTCGTTTTTTACCAGGATCTGGCCGGCTGCCGGCTCGCCCACCGGTACTTGCTGATAAGTGAAAGTCTCGCGGGTCGCGGCCCCTACCGGGCGTTTGGCGAGCAGGAACTGGCGATTGGTCTGGGCAGTCATGGTTGGCACTCAAGATGAATGAAACCTTGTTGATAGACCTTCGCAGCGCTTGCCGCAAGGTTTGCTGACATAGCGAATGCAGTTCGATCCAACACAGTGATAGTTCGCCCTGGGGCCTTATCACTGGTGCCCATAAATGCTCAAACGGCAATTAGATAGTGCTGCCGCGCCCTCGGGACCTGTGGCTAGACTGGCGTCATCTCCCGCATTCTTCGAGGAACTGACAATGAGTATGACGTTTTCCGGACAGGTCGCCGTGGTAACCGGCGCCGCCGCAGGCATTGGTCGGGCCACTGCCCAGGCGTTCGCGGCAGAGGGCCTGAAAGTGGTGGTGGCCGATCTGGATGTGGCGGACGGCGAGGGCACGGTGCAGTCGATTCGTGATTCAGGCGGCGAAGCGGTGTTCGTGCGCTGCAATGTGACGCTGGAAAACGATGTGCAGCACCTGATGGACGAGGTGATCAAGACTTACGGTCGCCTTGACTACGCTTTCAACAATGCAGGGATCGAGATCGAGAAGGGCAAGCTGGCCGACGGTACCCTCGATGAGTTCGACGCGATCATGGGGGTCAATGTGAAGGGCGTCTGGCTGTGCATGAAGTACCAGTTGCCATTACTGCTGGCCCAGGGCGGCGGGGCGATCGTCAATACGGCCTCGGTGGCTGGCCTGGGCGCGGCGCCGAAGATGAGCATTTACGCGGCGTCCAAGCATGCGGTGATCGGCCTGACCAAGTCGGCCGCCATCGAATACGCCAAGAAGAAAATCCGCGTGAATGCAGTCTGTCCGGCGGTGATCGACACCGATATGTTCCGTCGTGCCTATGAGGCAGACCCGAAAAAAGGCGAGTTCGCCAATGCCATGCACCCGGTGGGGCGTATTGGCAAAGTCGAGGAAATCGCCAGCGCCGTGCTGTATTTGTGCAGCGACGGCGCGGCCTTCACCACGGGGCATTCCCTGGCGGTAGACGGCGGCGTCACGGCGTTCTGAGGACGTGACCCTCAGCTTGTAGGAAAAAGCCCGCATTGGTTGCGGGCTTTTTCGTGTGTGGTCGAAAAATCCTCGGAACGGCCCCTGAATGTGTTTCAAAGGGTGAGAATCGGCGGTTTTGACGGCGTTGTCGTACATCGTCCCGTAGCGGCCTGTGCTTAACTGTTTCCGGAAATAAAACAAACGCTTAGGAGCTTGGTTACTCATGGAGTTGAGAATCGACCGACAGGCCCTGGTGCCTGTCGTGCAGCAAATCGTCGACGCGCTGACCGGCTGGATCCGACAGGATGCGGTGCAACCGGGGACTCGGCTGCCATCCGTCCGCCAACTGGCGCGGGAGAATCTGCTCAGCCAGTCCAGCGTCAATGAAGCGTGTCAGCGCCTGGTCGCCCAAGGCCTGTTGTCGTCCCGCCATGGTTCCAGCTTTTTTGTCGCAGCAACCCCTTCGTCCGGGCCCGCGCCCACCGATCAGAATCGACAGCAAGACACGCCCCCCGACGGGGGCGACGGCCTTCAATGGGAATTGAAGCTGGGATGCGGCGGGCTGCCCGAGAGCTGGCGTGAAAGCGACGATCTGGGCTATGCGATCCGTCAGGTCACTCGCACCGACATGGCCGGATTGTTCAACTACAGCACGTCGTTGGGGCTGCCCGCCCTGCGGGAGCAGCTGTCCAGGCGCCTGAAACAATTCAATATCGAGGCCAGTAAAGACCTGATCCTGACCACCACCGGGGCAACCCATGGGTTGGACCTGATCGTACGGACACTGTTGCCGCCGGGTTCCTGCGTGGTCGTGGAGAGCCCCGGCTATTCAAGCCTGTTCGACCTGCTCAGGTTGCACAACATCGACATGATCGAACTGCCCAGGACCCCGCGTGGCCCGGACGTCGATGCGCTGCAAGAGCTGCTGGCGATGCACCGGCCCATTGCGTTGTTCGTCAACAGCGCCTGCCATAACCCGACCGGCAACAGCCTGGCTCCGGTCGTCGCTCAACGGCTGCTGCAATTGACGAAGGAACACGCTGTACTGGTGATCGAAGACGATGCCTATGGCGATTTCCAGAGCTCGGCACGGACTCGTCTGGCGGCGCTGGACCCCGATGTGGTCTACGTGGGCAGTTTCTCGAAAACCCTGAGCAGTTCGTTGCGCGTCGGTTTCGTGGTGGCCGGGCCCTCTATCATCGCGCGCCTGAGCGAGGTCAAGGGCATTACCAGCATGGGTGGATCGCGGTTCTGTGAGTCGGTCCTTGCCTGCCTCCTGGCCAATGGCGCCTATCGCAAGCTGGTCCAGCGCCAGCGCCAGCGCCTGGGTGCCGATATGTTGGCGTTGTTGCAGGTAATGGAGGATGCCGACTGGGAGGTCTTTGGCAAACCGGCCGGCGGGCTTTTCATCTGGGCAAGACCGCCGATCAGTGACTACGCTGGAATACAACGTCTAGCCAGGCGTTTCGGCGTACTGCTGTCCTCGCGCAACGCATTCAGTCCTTCGGGCGCCGACAGTGACTGGTTACGGATCAATGTGGCGTATGCCCGTGACCCCAGGGCGCTGGCGTTCTTCCAGGCCGCGGCTCTGGATCGACCTCTAGTGTCCTGAAAGCGACGCGGCTGTAGCTTTTTGCCATTATTCCGACGCCAGCATCTTGTGTTGCAGGGTGTCTCGTTGCGAATCTGCAATCAACACACACTGGCAGAGGACTGAGCGCAATGATTTCGACGGTGCAGGGACGTTTTGCCAACCTGGGTATGGCAAAAAAACTGGGTATCGGATTTGTCCTGGTGCTGTTGCTGACCGCCGTGGTCGCGGCCATTGGTGTCTGGTCCCTGCAGACCATCAGCTATCGCTTCGATGGCCTGAAACAGATGTCCGCCCTCAACAGCGGTTTGCTCAAGGTTCGGTTGCTGGAGCAGGAATACGCTTCGCGCTCCGACCCCAAGACGGCCGATGCCCTGCGCCAGGGTGTCGATGGGCTGTTGGCCCAGGCGAACGAACTCAAGGTGCAGTCGGCTGCCAACGTGCCGGTGATGGACGACGTGGAGCAGGCGCTGGCGGCGTATCGCAAGGCGTTCGACGAATTTGTCGGGTTGAGCCAGAGCAAGGATCTGTCGCTGGAAATGGCCAGTTGGTCGGTGTCCAGCGTCGCCAATAACCTGGATGTGTTGCAGGCCGGGCTGGCGGATGACGGCGCCTATACCTTGAAAGACTCCGAAGGCAAGGAGGGGGCCGAGTTCATCGAGCAGGCCAACCAGGTCAGCGAAGTATCACGCTTGATGTTGCAGGCCATGAACGAAGCGCGGGTCCGCCTGGATCAGAGTCGCAAAGGCAATGTTGAGGGCGCCGGAGAAGGTAACATCGAACAGGCTGAGCAGGCGATGAAACAGGCCGAGGTGCTCAAAACCACGGTCAAGGACCCGGGTTACCAGACCGTGTTGAATGAAGTGGCCGGGCATATCGCCGGGTTCAATGAACAGTTGGCCGAATACACCGGCCTGCTGGCGCAGGAAAAACTCGTCTATCAGCAACTGCACGAGCGGGCCGATCAAGTGGTAGCGCGGGTTGACCAGGCCTTCAGTGCCGAAGACCATGCCATGCAGACTGAACTGAAGAAAAACTCGCTGCTGATCATCGGTTCGTCGGCCTTGGCATTGCTGGTGGGATTGATCGCGGCGTGGGTCATAACCCGCTTGATCGTGACGCCGCTGCGCAGTGTCATTCGCGTGGCGCAGCAGATTGCGGCGGGTGACTTGAGCGCCACGGTCGAAGTGACGCGCCGTGACGAAATTGGTCAGTTGATGCAGGCGATGCAACAGATGGGCGCGGGGCTGAGCAGTATCGTCAGTGGCTTGCAGGCCGGTATCGAGCAATTGGCCAATTCGGCCCAATCGCTGTCGGCCGTGACTGAACAGACCAACCTGGAAGTCAGCAGCCAGAAAGAGGAAACCGAGCAGGTCGCCACGGCGATGAACCAGATGACGGCGACCGTGCATGATGTGGCACGCAACGCCGAAGAAGCCGCGCAAGCGGCCCAGACTGCTGACGACAAGGTCGAAAGTGGTCAGCAGGTGGTGCGTCAGAGCATGGTGCGCATCGAGCAGTTGGCCGATTCGGCCACGTCGGCCAGTTCCAGCATCGAAAGCCTCAGCGCCGAGATCCAGAACATCGGCACGGTGCTGAGTGTGATCAAGAGTGTGGCCGAGCAAACCAACCTGTTGGCGCTCAATGCCGCTATTGAGGCAGCCCGGGCTGGGGATCAAGGCCGGGGCTTTGCGGTCGTGGCCGATGAGGTGCGGGCGCTGGCCAGGCGCACGCAACAGTCCACCGAGGAAATCGAGCGACTGGTGAGCGCCTTGCGTTCAGCAGCCCAGGCTTCCGTGCAGCAGATTCAAAGCAGTGGCGAGTTGGTGAAGATGGCGGTCAGCGATGCACTGCAGACCGAAAGCGCCTTGGGCAGTATTGCGGCGGCGGTGTCGCTGATTCAGCAGATGAACCAACAGATCGCGGCGGCGGCCGAGCAGCAGAGTTCGGTGGCCGAAGAGATCAATCGCAGTGTCACCAGCATTCGCGCCAGCGCCGATCAATCCTCCCTGGCGATGCGCGGCAATGCCGCCTCCAGCATCGAGCTGGCGCAGCTGGGGGGTGAGCTGAAAGGGATGGTGGGGCATTTCAGGTTGTGACAAAAGCGACTGAAGCCTTTATTGGCGAAACGGCGCACCACCCCGCTGGGCTGTAGGAACTGACGAGTGCAACGAGGCTGCGATCTTTGGAGTCGAAATCAAAAGATCGCAGCCTTCGGCAGCGCCTACAGGGCACAGCCCAGCAGCCGACAATGAATCCTCAGTCGTAGACCTTCTTCTTCTTCCAGTCGTCGTTGACTTCGGCATCCTTCAGCCCTTCGGTCAACTGGTTGACCTCGCCTTCGACCGGTTGGGTGCTCGCCAGGACCTGGGCATTGGCGCGGGCCAGGAGTTTCTCCAGGTACGCCAGTTGTTCGGCGTAGACCTGCGGTTCCTGTTGCTTGCGCAGGTACTGCACGCCGCGCTCGAAGGCCAGGCGGGCCGGCCCGGGCTGTTCTTGCTGCAGGGCTTGCTGACCGAGGTTGTTGAAGAACTCGATGTGCAGCAGCACCAGGATATGTCGCACTTCGCGAATCCAGCGCTTGGCTTCGTTAGACGGCAGGAAGCCGTCCTGGGCGGCGCGGGTGATCTGGCCATGCAAGGCCTCGAGCAGAAAACGTACGTCCTTGGCCTTGGCTTCGGTCTGGATCGGTGCCGGTGGGTTGTTCACCGGGATCGATTCACCCTGGGCGGCCAGTGCGTTTAGTTCGTCCAGGCGTGCCTTGACCGCGGAATTGGTTTTATCCAGGTTCAGCAAGCGCTGGCAGGCGTTCATCTCAAGGCGCGTCATCAACAACTTCAGGGCAGGGGTCATCAACTGCCCGGGGAAGGTTTCGGTGAGCTCGCCACAGCGACGCATGCGGTCGTTGAGTTCGACCTTGGTGCGGGCCTTTTCCAGCTTGTTGTTTTCCACCACGTGGTTCATGTAGCCAATGGCGATCAACAGGGCGATCCCGGCTACGACGAGCAGGGTGATCATGAGTGGTGTCACCGGTAAGACCTCTTTATTATGGTACGCATGTCATGAGTGTAGTGGCTTGGCTTTTAAGCGCATAGGCCCGAGCGAGGCGATTAGACGGGCGTCGTGCTGTTTATAGGAAGCATAACCGGCTAGGTGCACATTGCCATCATTTGCCGGGTGCGACTATAGCGTCTCGGCGGATGACAGAATATAGGCGTCAGAGAGCGGGCGGGCAAAATCTGCGGATCGCCTCAAACCGGGCGAAGTCATTGATTTAAATAAATTTATATCTGGGGGTTGACGACCCATCAATCCATCCATAGAATGCGCGCCACTTACAGCGTAAAGCACTCAGCCAAACGCTGTAAGCAGTGAATGTTGTATGTGTGTCCCCTTCGTCTAGTGGCCTAGGACACCGCCCTTTCACGGCGGTAACAGGGGTTCGAGTCCCCTAGGGGACGCCAATGCGGGAATAGCTCAGTTGGTAGAGCACGACCTTGCCAAGGTCGGGGTCGCGAGTTCGAGTCTCGTTTCCCGCTCCAATTTTAAACAGCGTTGCTCTCGGGCAGGGCTGAGTGAAACCAGAACCAAGTCTTCGGAGGCGGATCTGGGCACTGGAACACACACCATGTGTTCCGGGCAGCGTGTCCCCTTCGTCTAGTGGCCTAGGACACCGCCCTTTCACGGCGGTAACAGGGGTTCGAGTCCCCTAGGGGACGCCATTTGCGGGAATAGCTCAGTTGGTAGAGCACGACCTTGCCAAGGTCGGGGTCGCGAGTTCGAGTCTCGTTTCCCGCTCCAAATTCAAAAAAACGCCGCTCATTTGAGCGGCGTTTTTTTATGCGTATAAAACCACTTCAATGCTCAAGGTTGTGAATCCGGCGTTCACGGGCTTTTAACGAGCGATTTGCGTTGTCTGAGGGAGCTGGCGACGATTTTCCTTAATATTGAAGGAAGGGTGAGCGTACTTCCTGCAAAACTTAAGGGAGAACGCCGAGGAAGATTAATAGTTCATTCCTAAAAAAATGCACTTCTCCTAATCTCGCAGTACCCCTTCTGGAGATGCATTTATGCTGATTTTCGTTAAATCGCTGGTCATCGGGCTGTGCATTGCAGCTCCTGTAGGACCTATTGGGCTGCTGTGCATACAAAGAAGTCTGATGCTCGGATGGAGGGCCGGTTTCGCGACGGGATTGGGCGCGGCCACAGCCGATTCGATCTATGGATTCATCGGTGCCCTGGGTGTCACGGCCATCATTGCGACGCTCATCAGCTTCAAACCCTGGTTGTGTATCTTTGGCGGGCTGTTCCTCGCCTACATTGGCTATCAGACAATACGATCGAAGGGGGGCGCAACGGCCATGGCGGGTGAGCGGGCCAATATGTTCAAAGCCTACTCCACGACGCTGTTCCTGACCCTGTCGAACCCCATGACCATCTTGTCGTTTATCGCGATATTTGCTGCGTTGAGTGATGGCATGGCCAGCGACCAAGGCGGCCAGTACGCCTTGCTGCCGATGGTGACCGGTATCTTCCTGGGCTCGGCTGCCTGGTGGCTGGGGTTGAGTGGGTTCTCCTCCATTTTCAAGGCGAGGATTGCCGAATCAAAGCTAAGGCTGATCAACTATTTTTCGGGGGCAACCATCACCATCCTGGGGGCCTACCAAGTCGCCACTGGCGTCATGCTGGCCACGGCAACCTGATGGGAAGTCATACAAGGCTTATCCGTCGCTTAGCGGTGCATAAGCCTTGGCATCTGCGCTGCGATGCCGGCAGGTTTTTTGGTGCAGCCTGAACTCGACGTACGCCCTGAAACAACCTATCGCCTGGGTGATTTCTGAGGCGGTTGCGTTGCTGAACGACAGCCTGACCTGGGTGGCCGCCTCATTCATCAGCGAAAACAAGGTGGTGGGAAATACAATCACCTTGAACAGCCTGGCGCATTCGCGCATTTCAGAATATCCAAAGACGAAAGGCAGCTGCACATTGATGAAGAAGCCGCCTGCCGGATGATTCCAGCTGACCGCTCTTTGAGCGCCGACCTTGAGTGGAAATTCGCGCTCAAGGCATTCAAGCATGTGATTTCTTTTCTTCGTGTAAGACAACACCCTGGATTGGTTCAGCGCTTTCAACGAGTAGTCGTGCTCGATCAGCAAGCCTGCGACAACCGCTTGGCACACGGCGGGGGTGTTCACCGTGATCAAGCTTTTGGCCTTGCACAATCGGCCGCTGAACGACATGACCCCAGTGCCCTCTGGGGCGACCACATAGCCCATGCGCAAGCCCGGGAAAATCGATTTGGCAAAGGAGCCCAGCAAGAACACCCGACGGCTGTCGATGGACTTCATGGACGCAATGGCATCGCCTTCGTACCTGAAGTAACGGTACGCCGTGTCTTCGAGGATGAAAAAATTCTTTTCATCGGCCAGAGCGAGCATGGCTCTCCTGTCGTCATAGGAAAGGTTGTCAGCGGTAGGATTGCTGAAGTCCGGAACCGCATAGAGTGCCTTGATTCTTTCACCTCTGGATTCCAGTGCTTCAATGAGCCTGCGCAGGGCGATCGGATCAAGAAAGACCGTCATAGGCACAGGGACTATTTTTATACCCAGCAGTTTTGCGATCCCCGTGATCCCGGAAAACACCGGGTCAGGTACCAATAAAACCCCACCGCCTTCAAAAATGGACAGGAGCGTCAAGGTGCAGGCTTCTTGAAAGCCCATGCACACCACAATGCTTTCAGGGGTGGAAACGTTGATCGCTTCATCCACCTGCAAATAGGTGGCGATTATTTCATTGATGATTCCAGAGGTTTTTCCATATTGGCAAAGCAGCGTCGTCAGTGACTGTTCGGTGCCGGCAAGGTGATGTTTGTATTGGGCCAGGCCCCTGTCGATGAGCGAAGGGTCGCACTGCTCATCATCGGGTCGACCGGAGGCCAGTGAAATGGCCTCCGGGTGTTCTTGGGCAATGGCGTTTAGTAGGTGGATGACGTTCAGGGTGGGGTCGTCGAATATCGTGTTTTCGAATGCGCTGGACACTTCGCTTCTCCATAAAAAAGCAACGAGCCTCAGAAGGCCCGTTGCTCATGATCAACACCCGCTACGCAGGATCGAGTGAGCGTTCTTGATCGGCCTTGCTCTGCGTGGCTTCGAATGCTTGCAGCAGGTCCTCCTTGAGGTCTTCCAGGTCCTCCAGGCCAAAGCACAATCGAACCAGGCCCTTCTCGATGCCCATGTCCGCTTTTTCCTGGTCCGTCATTGAGGCATGGCTGCCACTGAAGGGTTGGGCAACCATTGACGTCACGCAGGCCATTCCAGTGCCCGTGCCAAACCATTTGAGCGCGCTGGTAAACGTTCTGTAGAAGGGCACCAGGTCGGGCCGAATATCAACAAACACAATGCCGCCATAACCGGTCAGCTGTTTGTCATCGACGCGTGGGTAATAGACATGCTCAATAAAAGGCAGCTCGCGCAGATAGTTGAGCATGCTGGATGTCGTCTGGCTGTGTTTTTCCATGCGCAGGTTGAATGTTTGCATGCTTCTGCGAAGTAGCCAGGCGCTATTGGGGGTTAATATCGTGCCTGAATAGAAGCGGCCCTCAAGGAGACGGTTATAAATTTTCTCGTTGTTGACCAGAACCAAGCCGCCCATGACATCGCTATGTCCAGAGAAGTATTTGGTTGCGCTGTATAGGGAGATGTCGGCGCCAAAATTCAACGGCTTCTGGAATATCGGCGTGGCCCAGGTATTGTCAACGACCACCAGCGCCTGCGGATTGATTTGCTTGACGGCCCTGCTGACCGCATGAATATCAATGTCTTTCAGGAACGGGTTGGTCGGCGTTTCGAAAATGACCATGTCGACGTTCGCCGGCAAACTCTTCAACCCGTCTGCCGTGGTGAGATCCAGAATCGTCAGGTGTGCGCCGATGCGGGCCGCATACCGCTGGAACAGTTTATAAGAGCAGCCATAGATGTATTTGTTGACGACCAGCGAAGCCCCCGGTTTCAACAGTTCCAACACCATGTAGATGGCGCTCATCCCGGTGCTGTAGGCCAGGGCGTATTCGCTGCCCTCCAGGGATGCGACGACCTGCTCCAATTCAGTCACATTGGGATTGGCCTTCCTTGAATAGAAGAAGGCTGAGTCCGCGCTGAAAGCACTGCACTGATAAATTGGCGTTACCGAAGGGTGCGCGTCCCGGTCATCGACCTTGATATGAAGTATTTCAGTAGACACTTTCATGCTTGACTGACCAGTTTGATGACCTGTTCATACATGTTCTGCCTGCCCTCATAACCAATGGTAGGGGTGATGTCATTTTGCGAGATACCAATCTCTTCAATCGACTCCGTCGGGAAGTGAGCCCTGTCGAATACTTCATGAAGGTTGGAGTTCACGCCGTTGGGAAGCCAGACCTCAGGACCGGTTTCATCGATGCGTGCCTTGGCAATAATGAATCGATAGCTTTCATGCGGCCGCAGTGTCAGTGATTTCCAATCGCTGTTGTGCCCGTCCGTATAATTGCGTCGCAGGTAGACAGTTTGTTCGAAGTCCTCGGTATTCAGCACTTGGGCGTGCAGCGACACGATGTCCCCGTGCCACTCGAACTTACGCTTCTCGTAAGCGCTCTGGGCGTCCTCGCGCAACTCGACAGGGGCGTACGCCTGGTGTTCGCCCAGTAATTTGAAATGCGCATCGTGCCCGCATTGAGAGCAGCAACCCTTGCTGTCCAGTCCGATGATTTCAGCGTTCAAACCGTAGCGGGTGACGAGCAGGGCGTTACAGTTGTTGCAACTGGTATTGGTCCCCTCGACGTCATTCACGTTGCCCAGGTAGACATGCTCAACGCCCATGCTCCGAGCAACGTCCCGAGCCTTCAGCAGCCTATCCACAGGGGTGCGGGTGCTGTTGCTCATTTTATAATCGGGGTGGAACCTGACGAAGTGCAGCGGCACATTCGGGCCCAGTTCATCCAAGACCCACTGGCTGATTTTTCTGGCTGTTTCCTCGTCGTCGCTGATGTCGGTCACCATCAAGGTGCTGACCTCAACATATTTGCCGGCGTCATAGACTTTCTTGATACCGGCCAGGACGGGCTCCACCCAGCCTGTCGTGACCTTGCGGTAATACTCTGGGGAAATGGATTTCAGCGAAATCGAAAAGATGTCGATGACCGGCAATAGTTCATCAATGGCTTCTTCACTGATGAAGAACGCCGATTTATACAGGTTGATCAGGCCCGCTTCCTTGGCCAGCTTCGCCGTGTCGAGGATGAATTCATGCCAGACAACCGGATCATTGTACGTCCAGGAAATGACGCGTATTCCGTGCTTGAGTGCGGTCTCCACAACTTGCTCAGGGGTGTAGTAGTAAACGTCTTTATCGGTGACATATTTGGCTTGCGAGGTCTTCCAGTTGTGACAATAGCCGCAATTGAGCATACAACCGATATTGCCCAGGGACAGGATCCGCTCTCCAGGAGCAAAGTGGAAAACCGCTTCGGTTTCGATCGTTTCTTCTGTGCTGTGAACGCCTTTGCCGTAGTTCAATGTAACGAGTCTACCCCCGCGGTTTCCGCGCACTTTGCAAAAGCCTACCTTGCCCTCTTGTATGACACAGTTTCGCGGGGAGAGATGACACTTGACGGCGCCCCCGGGGAGTCTTTCCTCCAGTTTTGCCGGGCTGCTTTCCAAGGTCCAGTTTTTATTTTTTGTAGTGTCCATCTACCACTCCTCATCACAGAAGTTACTATCAACATCATCGGTTAAAAAACTCGAGGCGAAACAATCCCGTCGCCATGCATGGCTGCTATCTTTATGGGTATTAGTAAGCGGATGAAGCGCGAGTCAAACCATCGTTCTTGAGTGAAAAGCGCTTGGCTTTCATGGTCGTTGTAATGAAAGGACTTATCGGCGGGTATTTTTTGTTCCAGAGCATCCACCCTGCCAGGAAGAAGAGGGGCGCGATAACCGAACAAGTGCCCATGCCGAACATAAATATTTTATCGGTCGAGATGATCAGAACGTCTAATGGGTCGGTACCCAGTTGACTGATTATGATGCACTTGGCGCCCAGCGAAAAGAAACTGACGCCGCTCAGGTACATCAGGGCCGGGTCCTTCTGGAAGTGGCGAAGATTTAGGACTTTCGTGCCAATAGGCTGAGCGAATGAGTATGACTTTTTTCCACACTTTGTCTTCTCATCTTCCATGCGAATACCATCCCTGGAGAGAACATTTTATTATGAGTGGGTCACGCTAAAGAGCAGCTATTGATTGCCATCAGGTTTTCAGGCTGGAAATAGACTAGCGCGCTGCTTTATTTTGGTGCATGCTTTTTTTAATGAAAAACGCGGGCTTTTCATTAAAATTTATACTTTTAACCAGGGGAAACGCACATGGATCGTATAGACGTCAAAATCCTGGGTAAGGTACAGGACTGTGGTCGCATTTCCATCACAGAGCTTTCCAAGCACGCGGGTCTTTCTATTCCTGCCACCAATGACAGGTTACGCAAACTTGAAGACTCAGGGGTCATCAAGGGCTATTGCGCTCAGTTAGATCCAACCAAACTGGGGTACGGCATATCCGCAGTCGTCGGCATCACCACCCTCAAGCCGGCGAAATCCAAATTAATAGCGACGCTCACCGACATACCTGAAGTCGTTGAGTGCCTGCACATCACGGGGAACGACTCCTACCTGATCAGGATCTATGCCAGGTCCATGGCTGAGATCGAGGACATTATTGCGAAAATCAATGCGTACGGTGAGACGCGTACCAGCATTGTTCTGTCCATACCTATCGAGAGAAGAAAGCTCGCCCCGTGAGTCTGGGCTGCCTGTGCAGCGGGGCCGGGGTGGCCGATTCACATGGTCTCCCCGGCCACTGGCGTCCCGTCTAAATCCGGGGAATATCTGCACGCGTCTGGGGATTTGGCCTACGAGACATCCATACGAGTAACAGCATCATGGTTGCCGGGCAGAGAGTGACCGCCAGTAAACCGATGTGCAAATCCGAGTGCGCTGAAATCATCCCTACTAGCCATGGGATCAAACTGCACCCAGCATTCCCGGAGGCGGTCAGTACAGAAAACATCGTTGCGCCACCTTGGGGGTACGCATCAGCAGTAATGGCGAGCATCGTTGGCCATAGGCAACTGCCTGAGAACCCTGCGGCGATGGCGGCGGTTAACGCCATTGCAGGACTAGGTGCAAAGCTGATCAGGAAAAACAGGACGACGGTAACGGCGCAGCATCCCAGCATCAGTGAGATGGTGGGTACCCGCTCTTGCAGCATGGCGGCGGCAATGCGCCCGAGTGCCATGCCAACGGAAAAGCCGGCGAGTGCAAAGCCCCCCACTTCTTTTGAATAACCCAATCCTTGCTCAGCAAAGGCGGGTAGCCATTGGGACAGTCCCACTTCTGTGGCCCCACCTAGAAAGATAGCAATCATGCAGGCGATGAAATATGGCTGCTTGATAAGTGTGGGCATGGACTCACGTTGCTCATGCGCCTGTACCAGGGGCGGCAGCGTTAATCGTATGAACAACAGGAAGGTGGCCAGCGGGGCAATCATCAAGCCCAAGGCAACCAAGCGCCAGGATATATCCCATTTCAACGCGATGCTTGCGATCAGCACAGCACTGACCGCCCCGATGCAGAAGTACGAATGCAACCAGTTCATGGCGGCGCTTCGGCGTTCGGGCTGCAGGGCGGCGACAATGGGGCTGAGGATCATATCCAGCACACCTGCACCAAACCCCATGATGGCAACAGCGAACAGCAGGAAGGTGTACGACGGTGCGAAAGCCACGAGGCCCAAGCCTGATAAAGTGGTCATCAGTCCAAGGAGGATAATCAGCTTGGCGTTGCCCCTGTCTGCCAATGGTCCGGTGATCAAAATGGCTATTATAAAACTGAGGAACATGACAGCCGGGATTCGGCCAAGTTGTTCCGTCGTCAGCCCTGAAGAGGGGCCAAAAGCATCACTGAAGGTGGTCAGGTATACCGGTAGAAAGTTGAGTGCCATAGCCAAACACATCATGGCTGCATAGCAAGCGTAAAGCGCTTGGCGGTTGGGGGAGGGCGAAGACAACATGATGTAGGAACTCTTGAGATTAGAAGCGAGGAGCGCCGTGCTCTTTCCAGCAACATTCAGTCCATTCAAACTGTGAGAAGTGTGCGGCAAAAGAAGAATCGCCCGGGCTGCTGGCAAAAAAACCGAATTGAACAGACTCGTCTGCATGAAACATGTGAAACATGCGCATCATGCTGAAGTCCGTCCCGTCAATGGAGTTTTCAAGGAGGAAGTCGCAACCTCTTCGGCTCAGTCGATAGTACATGGTCTGCGTAGTACGATCGAAATTAACCATGGACCAGTCCGAATAGCCACTGTTTGTTACGACGGAAAATAGTTGTTGGAAACCGTTGTTCTGATATTCGATGCCGCTTTTCATCCAGTTGTTTTCATTCTGGTAGATGAACAAACCGCATTGGTCGAAGTGGGTGTGTGAGGCAAAAGCTACCTTGGCCTTAAATGTCCAATATTGTTCGTCGCTTGCAACAACAACGGCGGGTGCATTGTTGTACTCCAGGCCGTAATAAGTGCCTCGCCAAAAGTCGGTGTCGGGCGTGGTATGAATGATGATTTCGCGATCACTAATGGAAGATCGCTCTGTCGCATTAATCCAGGTCCAGTCTGAAGTATTCAGCGTTTTCATGTTTTTATTGCTCGGAAAGCCAGTGGGTTATTTCGCTGTGCTGGTGAACACAAAAATTCGCCGCGCTAAGGTCCTGCTGTCCTGAGTTGGGGTTAAGCAAGCCAATACAAAACATTGTTGCGGCTTTCGCCGCCGCCACACCATGGGCTGAATCTTCAATCACCACACAGGCCGAGGGGAGGGTACCCAAGCGCTTAGCGGCCATGAGAAATATCTCGGGGTCTGGTTTGCTATGTTTAATGTCATCGCCGCAAACAATTTCATTAAAAAAAATGTGCAGCCCCGCCTTGCGCAAAATGATCTCAACGAGTCCTCTAGGCGAAGACGACGCCACTGCGCAGGGGATACCTGCTTTATTCAAGGCGCCGAGAAGTTGCGTCACGCCTGGCATAGGGGGCAGGGGCTCTGAGTTCAATGCAGCCAACAACTGCTGGTGATGCTCTGCCATAAGCCAATCCAGAGACTGGGCAAGCCCATATTCAGTTTTGATGGCGCTCCACATATAATGCTGGGTGGTTCCTACAAAGCGCGACAGTGCGGCGTCATTAAGCATCACGCCGTAGCGCGCATAGGAGTTCTTCTCCTGCTCCATATAAAGCGGCTCGCTGTCAACCAGAACGCCGTCCATATCGAAGATGAACCCTTGAATGGCAGTCATCCGTGTGCCCGTTGCTGTTTTGGGTCGCGTTTGAAATGCAAAAAATTATAGTGCGAACGTGCTTCGAACTCATGCAGTTTGAACGATTTCGTCATTTCGATATCCCGGAATCCCTCGCCGTCTATTAGGGTGGTGGTGGCTGCGCCGCCAATAATGATAGGTAGTTGCATGAGCATGATTTCGTCGACGAGATCGAGATTGAATACTTGCCAATTCAGCTGGCCGCCGCCCTCGACCATGATGTGATTTATTCCGCGAGCCTCGAGCATCGGGAAAAGCTGTTTGAAGTCGACTCGTGCGGTTCCTGCAAAAAGCACCTCTTTGCCATGCGCGCGGATTTGTTCGACCATCTCGTGGTCACGCGCCTGTTCTGTCGTCGCGATGATCGTGTGCCCGGGAGAGCTTAGGATTTTCGCAGAGGCCGGAAAGTTCAGCGATGTCGTAGGGATAATACGAACAGGGTTACGCCCCGTCTCATACCGATTGGTCAATTGAGGATCGTCTGTGACAATCGTATGACGCCCGACCATGATGGCATCTACTTCACCGCGAAATTTATGGATAAAGCGCATGTCTTCATCGTCGAAGTGTTGAAAGAGCGGTTTGCTGGATGCTTCATTGCCAAGCGTCAGTTTGCCGTCAATGGAAATTTGACTAAATACAGTAACTTTCATAAAGGGGTTCACTTGGAATAGGTGTGAGATTTAGCGTGGCAAGTACATGGGGTTCGGTGTGAAAACGCTTTTCACCGTGGGTGCAGATGGATCATTCAATAAACTATCAAATGCTGCTGAATACGCTTCAAGCGGATAACGATGCGTGACCAGCTTTCCAAGTTCAGGAAGTCTATGGGCGATGCGCAGTGCCTGTGGAAAGTGCTGATTGTACTCGCCGGCTGCAATGATACTGATGGCATTGATTAGAAAGTATTTTACGGGAAGCGAGTACTGATACGTGCCGTTAAATCCAAACAGAACAATCCTGCCGCCTCGACAGACCCTA
This sequence comes from Pseudomonas sp. RL_5y_Pfl2_73, assembly GCF_963970515.1. Lineage (NCBI taxonomy): Bacteria > Pseudomonadati > Pseudomonadota > Gammaproteobacteria > Pseudomonadales > Pseudomonadaceae > Pseudomonas > Pseudomonas sp. RL_5y_Pfl2_73. The sequence goes on from NZ_CAXAPD010000014.1 coordinate 124,009, forward strand.
TTGGCGGCTGTTTGGAGCTGGTTGCCGACGGTGTCTATGACAACATCAAATCGTTCTTGAACAGGCTGGCTGGATTCAAGTTCGTCGGGATACACAATATCCAAACCTAACGAACGCCCGAATTCAATTCGAAAGGTATTCAAGTCGGTTGCGCGTGTGTGGATGCCCATTGCGCGTAACAGTATTTGTGCCACCAGACTCATCGGGCCTGACCCTAGAAGCAGCACACGTTCTCCCGCTTTTATGGAGGCTTGTTCAATATTGTTCAAAATGCAGGCTACGGGTTCAATCAGCACGGCTGTTTCCCAGCTCATATCGTCTGGGATGCCGTGTACAAAACGCTCCTGCGTTATAAAGCGCTCTGCAAATGTACCGTGCTTGTTGACACCGGCTATGTTCAGACTGGCATTTGAGCCACCTGTACACAGATGGGTTTTAGCTGAATTACAGTGTTCGCAGTTAGCGCAGTATTCGTTGGGGTCTACAACAACACGCATACCTTTACGCACGCGTGTTACATCTGGCCCAACGTTGACGACGATGCCGACTGCTTCGTGACCACGAACGATGCCTGTCTGTCCCTCTTCACGGCCTGCTAATACAGCCAGATCCGTCCCGCAAATACCGGATAGTACAATTTCTATCTCTACACCATCGTCGGGTAGCATATTGAGTTCGTGGTGACTCACCAGGCCCAACTTTTGTGGGCTCACTAAACTGATTGCCTTCATATACCCATCAGGACTCTATTTGATTGTTCATGAAACATGTCGATCAGCGGTTTTGCGCCGGCGATATCTGCAAACGGACCACGGAGGACGCTCGCTTTCATCCATTCGGAAATTCTGGTCGGCATTATGCAAGGGCGATAGCGATTGTTTCAGTCGGAAAAGAATTACGGATAAATACAGGGTGATTCATGTTGTTTCAGCTTGGCACCACTGGCGTGGTAAATATTGGCTGTGCCCTGTTTTTTCAGCGTCTGCAGTGTCCGAATATTATGATTTGGATACAGGTTTCGACGCGCAATGAAATCAATGGGTGTGCAAAGCCGTTTCAGTCCTCAAGGCTATGCACCAGGTTTTCAATCGCTTCCAGAGCCGCTTTATCCGCAGGCGCCGGTGCAGGGTTTGCGCTGCGCTTCTGGTACGCAAGGCGATATTCACTGGGGGTACAACCGGCGTATTGCTTGAAGGCGCGGGCGAAGTAGGACGGGTCCTTGAAGCCAGCTTCATAACCGATGCTGGTGATGGGCATCTGGCTGTTGTCGAGCAGTTCCTTGGCAAAGCTCATGCGTTTGTTCAGCACGTAGTCGGTGAAGCCGAGCCCATTGGCTTCCTTGAACAGCCGGCTGAAGCGAAAAGTGGTCATGCCGCTGCGCTTGGCCAGATCGCGCTGATCGATGCTTTCGCGAAAATGCTGGTCGATGTACAGCATGATGTGGCTGAGGGCATGGTGCTTCTGGTGCCCGGAGGTCAGGCGGATGCTGTCCGGCAGGGTTGGGGAGTGGTCGATCTGCGAGGTTTTTGCCCGGCCATTGGTATTGCGGCGCAACTCGCACAGTTGCACCACGGCCGTCAGGTAGCGCGTTCTCTCGGCGACAGACAGGGGCAGCACCATGTATTCCCAGACGCTGGAGCGCATGGCCCACACCGCCAGTTCTTCGGAGTGCTGCACGGTGAACATGGTGATGGGGATGGCTGGAACGGTCCGCTTGATCTCCAACAGGCGCAGCAGGCCTGGCGTGTCCGGGCGATCGAAGTGGATGCAGATCATGTCGACCTGTTCCCCGCCGGGCAACATGGCGTTCTTTGCCAACGTGCAGTCGCACGTGTCCAGGAACTGGGAGGCGAGTTTCTTGCTGGACCGATCATGAGTCAGATCGACCCACAACAGCTTTGGTTTTCCAGTCGGATTTGATCCCATAGGACGACTACTCACAGATTTTTTCTGCCCTTTAGCTAGCAGTATTGTCACTGTGCCATCACTTCGCCGGATAATTTTTAATAAAAATCCGATTCTTTAGCGTCATCCCCTCGCGGACCGCCCGTTTCGGCCTGTTGCGGGGATGAATTCTCCGTCCCGGAGCCTTTTCCACCCGCCGCAAAATAATCCTAGCGATGTGCAAAATCCTCCTAACGGCTCTGGCCACCTACTGACTAGGGTTGCATCAGGCAGTTCGCGATGTACTGCCCCTTGAAAAAACAATCCCGATGAGGTGTGCGAAATGACTCTTCAAACAATCAAGGCTTCGGTACTGAAGTTCGCCAAAGATGAAGATGGCCTGACCATTGTGGAATATGCAGTGGCCGGTGGGTTGATCACGGTGGCCGTGGCCGCCGCGTTTGTGCTTCTGGGTGGCGCCGTGGATACCCAGATCCGTGCGCTGTGCCAGGCGGTCAACGGCAACGTTGCCTGCTGACTGCGGCAACTTGCAGTGAAGGGGGCACGGTCACTTTTAAGGAATAACGCTTGCGACTCTTTTGCAGTGAGTACAACGAATCAATCAAATGGACTTCGCGCTGTCCCCTCCAACCAAGTTCGTCACAGTACCTCTTACATACGTGAGGTTCATGAAATGACTTTCCAGACAATAAAAACTTCGACCAGCAAGTTCGCCAAAGATGAAGACGGCCTGACCATTGTTGAGTACGGGGTGGCAGGCGGCTTGATCACGGTGTTGGTGGCAGCGGGATTCGTCCTTCTGGGCGGTGCGGTGAATACCAGGATCCGTACGTTGTGCCAAGCCGCCAATGGCAACGTCGCCTGCTAACGATAATCACGCTAGGGAGACCGCTCATGTCCATGGAATTGCTGGTGTCGACGGTACTGCTGCTAGGACTGCTGGGTGTGGCGGTGGTGAGCGATCTGCGTCGCCACCGCATCCCCAACACGCTGGTCCTGTTGGGGCTTGCCCTGGGGTTGGCCAGCCAGGTGTATACCGGTGGGTTCGGCGGCCTGGGCGATAGCCTGCTGGGCATGCTGATTTGTTTCGGGTTGTTCCTGCCCATGTACGCGGTCGGTGGCATGGCCGCCGGTGACGTCAAGCTGATGACCATGGTCGGCAGCTTCCTGCCTTTTCATTACGCACTGTGGGCGGCGCTGTTCAGCCTGATCGCCGGCGGTGTGTGCGGTTTCCTGATCGTCCTGGCCCGTGGCCAACTGCTTCAGACCCTGGGGCGCTACTGGTTGATTGTGCGAGCCCAGTCCTATCTGGCGCCGACTTCCGATGAAGTGGCCGGCAAACCCTTTCCTTATTCGATTGCAATTCTGATCGGTACTTTGAACAGCGTTTACTGGCAACTGGTTGCCGGCGGCTGGGGAGTCTAGTCATGCACGTCATCAACGATAGCGATGCCTACCCCAGCGAACGGGAAGCGGTCCAACGCTTGGCGCCACAACCCATCACCATTCGCGACACCGGCCTGACCGACAGCTTCCTGGGTGAGCTGGTGTGCAAGCACTTGCACGACGCCGGTGTACTGGACATGTCGCGGCTGGTGGAGCGCCTGGCCCTGACCGGCGCAGTACTGGAAGAAGTCCTGGGGTTCCTGCGCAAGGACGGTCGCGTTGAGGTGCTGGGCCAGTTGGGGCAAACGGGTGGGCAGGCGCTGCGTTATGGCCTGACCGAGCGCGGCCGCAGTTCGGCGCGTGACGCCCTGGCCCGTAGCGGCTACATCGGCGCGGCGCCGTTCCCGGTGAGCACTTATCGCTCGCTGATCAAGATCCAGACCATCCACCATGGCCGCATCACCGCCAAGGACATGCACCAGGCCCTGGCCGGCCTGGTGCTGAGCCAAGGCATGCTCGACCAGTTGGGCGTCGCCCTGAATTCCGGGCGGGCGATCATGATCTACGGCCCGGCGGGCACGGGCAAAACTTATGTCAGCAGCCGATTGATCCGGCTGTTCGCCGAGGCCATCTGGGTGCCCCATGCCATCGTCATCAATGAGTCGGTGATCGAGATCTACGACCCACAGGTGCACCAGCGCCTGGATGACAACGGTCAATCGAACAACCTGATGCTCAACGAAGGCATCGACCGCCGGCTGCTGTGCTGCAAACGCCCGATCGTCATCACTGGCGGCGAGCTGAGCATGGAACAGTTGGACGTGCGCTACGACCCGTTCACCCGGCAATACCAGGCGGCGTTGCAGCTCAAGGCCAGCAACGGCCTGTTCATCATCGACGACATGGGGCGCCAGCGCATGGCCCCGGCCGAACTACTCAATCGCTGGATCGTACCTATGGAGGAGAAGCGCGATTTCATCAACCTGGGCGGCGGCCGGCATTGCGAGTTGCCGTTCGACCTGGTGCTGGTGTTTTCCACCAACCTCAATCCCCTCGAATTGGCCGACGAGGCGTTCCTGCGGCGTATTGGCTACAAGGTGCAGTTCGGCTACCTCAAGCCCGAGGAATACGAACAGATCTGGCGCCAGGAGTGCGAACGCCTGGGCATCCCGTATGACCCCCTGTTGGTGCGCTATGTCCTGCAGCGGTTGTACGCAGGCGAGGGCATGCCGCTGGTGCCTTGCCATCCCCGTGACCTGTTGAACATGGCGCTTGACCGCCAGCGTTACCTGGGCGGTTCCGGACCCTTGTTGCCGCAAGAGCTGGAATGGGCCTGGCACAACTACTTCGTTCAGCTCGACTTTCTTTGATCTGGAGATACCGACATGAGCTCTCGTACGCTTCCCCTGATAGGCGTTTCCCTGGTAATGGGCCTTGCTGCCGCATGGATGGCCGACTCCTGGCTGAGTGCGCGACTCAACGCGACGCCCGATGACCATTTACGAAGCGTGGTGGTCGCCACGGTGGAAATCCCCTTTGGGCAAATGGTCGAGGCCCAGCAAGTCACGACCGTGCGCATGCCCATGGACACGATCCCGGACGACGCCTTCGATGCCAGCGAGCAAGCCGTGGGCAAGATCGCCACCTTCGACATTCTGCGCGGCGACATCGTGCGGGGCGCGCGTCTGAGCGAGCACTTGGGTGGCAGCACCCTGGCTTCGCTGATCGCACCGGACAAACGGGCCATATCGGTGCGTGTGGATGATGTGGTGGGCGTGGGGGGCTTCCTCTTGCCGGGCAACCGGGTCGATGTCTTGGCGACCAAGACCACCAGTGCCGGGAGCAACAGCGCCACGTCCCGGACCCTCCTGGAAAACCTGCGGGTGCTGGCCGTGGATCAGACCGCCGGCACGGACAAGACCCAACCTGTAGTGGTGCGGGCCGTGACACTGGAAATGTCCGCCACCGAGGCGGAATTGCTGGTCACTGCGCAGACCGAGGGCAAGCTGCAATTGGCCTTGCGCAACCCGTTGAACATGGAGAAGAAAACCGTTACGCCGCCTGCCCCTGCGCCAGCGCCGGTCATGGCGATGGCTGCGGCCCCAGTGGCAAAACCTGCGGTGCAGCGCAGTGCCAAGCCGCAAGGCGGGGCGATCACGTTGATCCGCGGGGTTGAAAGCACCGTGATCAATGTCCGCTGAATGACACCTCCATGCCAGGCCGTTACGGGCCGTGGCGGTGCCGATCCTCAAACGTTGTAATGAGGGCTCGATGATGAATGCCAATATCCGGCGCCAGGGAGGGGCGGTGAGTGTACTGATGGTGATCGCCCTGGTAGCGATTTCCATGATGGCGGCGTTGGCCCTGGATGGTGGGCACATGCTGTTGAACAAGACGCGCCTGCAAAATGCGGTGGATGCCGCGGCCCTGGGCGGCGCCAAGACCCTGAGCCAGGTGAGCAGTGGCATTAACATGGCCAGCATCACTCGTGCTGCGGCCCTGGACACACTCAATAGAAATGCCAACGCCGCCGGCAACACCGAGCTGGCAACCGCCGTCGCCGGCGACCCGGGTTCGTTTGCCGTGGTGGAACTGTCCAACAGCGTCTACGGCCCGTTCTCCTATCCAGGACCTACCGATGCCAAGTACGTACGGGTGTCGGTGTCCAGCTATCAATTGAGCGGGTTCTTCTGGAGCTTCGTGCAAACGATGGGCAGCGCTGGCTTGGGCAGCAAGCGCGTGGCGGCAATTGCCACTGCCGGTCCCAGCCCGACCTCTCCGTGTGACCTGGCGCCGTTGATGGTCTGTGGTGATCCCACTCAATACAACCCGGCCGCCGGCAACTTCTGGGGGTATCAATTTGGCGACCTGGAAGTCTTGAAGACGGCGGCGGGGAACACCTCGCCCATCGGCCCGGGCAACTTCCAATTGCTGGATTTCGGCTCAGGCGGCAAAACGGTCCGGGAGGACCTGGCCGGCGGTGGCTCGGTTTGCCGCAGTGTCGGGGACAACGTCCAGACCGCGCCAGGTAATAAAGCGGGTCCAACTTCCCAAGGTTTGAATACGCGCTTTGGCATCTACAACGGCCCGGTCAGTTCTTCGGACTACCCACCGGACCTGGTCACGTCATCAGGCACTCCGCCGATCACCTACAACGATTCGCTCCTCCAGCCGCAATACAAAGGCCAGTCCATCACCTCGAGCAACGGTGATCTCTCAGCGGGTGGCGAGGCGATACAGGACTACAACGACTGGCGGGCCCAGGTCGCCGCCTGTGTGGCGGGGGGCGCCAGCGGTTGTGAAAGCAACGGGGTTTTCGAGCGCCGGATGCTGAAGATCGTGATTGGTGATTGCGACGGGAAGCTGAACGGCTCGACGTCGATTCCGGTCTTGGGGTTCGGCTGCTATTTCGTCCTGCAGCCAGTGAATGGCGGTGGTTCGGAGTCGATCATCTTTGGCCAGTTTGTCCAGGAGTGCGAGGGTGACAACGTACCTGGCCCGACACCGTCCACTGATTCCGGCCCGCAGATCATCCAGCTCTACAAAACCTATCTCAACGGCAGCGGTACTCCGAGCACTGACTCGTAGGAGGCGTTATGGGACTTTCTCAGTTCAAACCAGCGCAAGCCCAGCAAGGCGTGGCGTTGGTGGAATTCACCCTGGTGCTGCCGTTGCTGCTGGTGTTGCTGCTGGCCTTCGGCGAGTTCGGTCGCATGCTCTACCAGTACAACGTGCTGCTGCAGGCCAGTCGCGATGCTGGCCGTTTCGTCGCCAGCCAGGCATGGGATTCTACCCACGGCATCGTTAACGTGAACAATGCGCAACTTCAGACCCAGACGAAAAACGTTGCGGTGTATGGCGTGCCCAGCGCTACCGGAACCGCCGTGGTGTCTGGGTTGACCACGGCTCAGGTGCAGGTCGCCGCTGTGGGCATCGACCATGTGCGCGTCACCATTACCTACCCCTTCTGCCCGGTGATTGGTGCGGGCAACTGCACGGGTTCGATTCCAGGGTTTTTCGGCAATGCCATTCCTCTGGGCATCCAGTTGGTCGCAACCACCGTCATGAGGGCGCTGTGATGAATAACAAACACATGCGCGGCACCTACATCGTGGAATTCTCCTTCGTGGGCTTACTGGTGTTCATCCTGCTGTTCGGCGTGGTGGAGATGGGCCGGTTGTATTTCACCGTCAATGCACTGGATGAAGCCGCGCGGCGCGGTGCGCGTCTGGCGGCGGTGTGCAATGTCAGCGACCCGGTGGTGTTGCGCCGGGCCATCTTCAACGCCGCGGCGGACGCCGGCACCAGTCAACTGATCAGCAACCTGGCGACCACGAACCTGGCGCTGACCTACCTGGACGTCAATGGCGCCGTGGTGGCAAACCCGGCCGACACGTCCGGCAGCACCGGCTTTCGAGCCATCCGCTATGTCCAGATGAGCGTGCAGAATTTCGTTTTCAACCTGTTCATTCCCGGCTTAGGCGTGCCCATTACCTTGCCCACGTTCAGGGCAACCTTGCCACGCGAAAGCCTTGGGCGTCATTCCGATTCCGGGGAGATCACACCATGCTGAACGCTAGGGAAACTCCGCTTTCGTCCGCTACCGGCAGAGCCGGGCTGCGGATACTGATCAGCAGCCGCGATGCCACGTCCCTGCGCGACCTGCAATGCGTCTGCCAGCGCATGCCTGGCCTTGAGGTCAGCACGCGGCTGGTCAGCAACGGGCATGTCGACCCGCTCTACGGCCTGGACCGCATGCCCGATTTGCTGCTGCTTCGCGTCAGCCACCTGTGGCGTGAAGAACTGTCGGCGTTGCTGCAACGTCCGGCCCATGAGCGTCCACCTATGCTGGTGTGTGGCCCTTTGGGCGAGCAGGAAGGCATGCGCCTGGCCATGCAGGCTGGTGCTCGTGACGTGCTGCCCGAACCCATTGCCGATACCGAACTGGTGGCGGCGTTGAATCGCGTGGTCGCGGATGTACGCCTCGGCGGTGGCAACGAGGGCAAGCTGGTCGCGGTGATCGGCGCCAAGGGCGGCTCCGGCGGGACCCTGGTGGCGTGCAACCTGGCCCAGCAGCTCAGTGCCCGGGCAGGCAATACCTTGCTGCTGGACATGGACCTGCAATTTGGCAGCGTGACCCATTACCTGGACGTGGCGCAGTCCCACAGCCATCTGGAAGTGCTGCAGCAGATTGATGACATGGACAGTGTCGCGCTGCGGGGCTTTTGCAGCCACTTCAGCCCGACCCTGCATGTGCTGGGTGGCCGGGCTGGCGAGTTGTGCCTGCCCCAGGATGCCCAAGCCGAACAGCTCGACGCCCTGTTGCAACTGGCTCGTGCCAGTTACGACTGGGTGGTGGTGGACCTGCCGCGGCAGATCGATCACCTCACCGGTTCGGTGCTGGAACAGGTGGACCGGGTATACGTGGTGGTGCAACAGAGCGTCAGCCACCTGCGCGATGCCAGCGCCCTGGTGCGGATCCTGCGCGAAGACCTGGGCGTGCGCGGGGACCAGTTGCAGATCGTGGTCAACCGCTATGACAAATCCGCCGCCGTCAGCTTCAAGGACATCGGCGAGGCCCTGCGTTGCACGAACCTGTCGAAATTGCCCAATGACTTCAACCTGGTCAGCCAGAGTCAGAACACTGGCGTGCCATTGGGGCTGCATGCGCCGAAGGCGGCAATCACCACCGCCCTGCGCGATTTGACCGAAGACCTGGTCGGTCACCAGATGGCCACAGACAAGGGCCTGCTTAAACGCGCCTTCAACCGTTTTTTCGGGGGATGACCCATGATTAGCGACTTTCGTAACCGCTTGCGCAAACAGCCCGCCAAACCTGGCGCTTCAGTGGGCGCCCAGCCCGGCGAAGGCCTGCCGGACCCGACAGATGCGTTAATGGCCTGGGAGCAGGCCATCCCCGACGTGCTTTACGAAACCCGCAGCCAGGTCACGCCGGTGGAGGCTGAGTGGCGGGAAAAAATCTACCAGCAACTGCTCAAGGTCATGGACCTGTCGTTGCTCGATGCCCTGGAGCACGTCGAGGCCGCTCGGCAGATACGCGATATCTGCCAGCGCCTGCTCGAGGAACATTCGGCACCGGTGAGTACCGTCAGCCGGCAACTGATCATCAAGCAGATCACCGATGAAGTGCTCGGCCTCGGGCCACTGGAACCGCTGTTGGCCGACCATAGCGTGTCCGACATCCTGGTCAATGGGTTTGCCTCGGTCTACGTCGAACGCTTCGGCAAGTTGCAACGCACCGACGTGCGTTTTCGCGATGACCAGCATTTGCTGAACATCATCGACCGCATCGTGTCGAGCCTAGGACGACGTATCGATGAGTCCTCGCCCTTGGTGGACGCCCGGCTCAAGGACGGTTCGCGGGTCAACGCGATCATTCCACCGCTGGCCATCGACGGTCCGAGCATGTCGATCCGGCGCTTCGCCGTGGACCTGCTCAACACCGACAGCCTGATCCAGGTCGGCACCATGACCCCGGCCATTGCTTTGCTGCTCAAGGCCATCGTTCGCGGGCGCCTGAACGTGCTGATCTCCGGTGGGACCGGCAGCGGCAAGACCACCATGCTCAACGTGCTGTCCAGTTTCATCCCTCATAACGAACGCATCGTCACCATCGAGGATTCGGCCGAGTTGCAACTGCAGCAACCCCACGTGGTACGCCTGGAAACCCGCCCGTCGAACATCGAGGGGCGCGGCGAGGTGAGCCAGCGGGAGTTGGTGCGCAACAGCCTGCGGATGCGCCCGGATCGCATTGTCATTGGTGAGGTGCGCGGCGCCGAGGCACTGGACATGCTCACGGCGATGAACACCGGTCACGACGGTTCCCTGACCACCATTCACGCCAACACCGCACGGGATGCGTTGGGGCGAGTCGAGAACATGGTGTCGATGACGGGCGCGACGTTTCCGATCAAGGCCATGCGTCAACAAATTGCCTCGGCCATCGATGTGGTGATCCAACTGGAGCGTCAAGAAGACGGCAAGCGACGCGTGGTGAGCATGCAAGAGATCAACGGCATGGAAGGAGAGGTCATCACCATGACCGAAATTTTCTCCTTCGTGCGCCAGGGTATCGGCGAGCACGGTGAGGTGCTCGGGGAGTATCGGCCCAGTGGCATGATCCCGGCCTTCCGCGATGTGCTGGCCAAGCGCGGCATCGAATTGCCGCTGACCTTGTTTCGCCCTGAGTGGATGGAGGGCCGGACGTCATGAGCAATATCCCCAGTGAATTCATCCTGATGTTTCTCGCCATGGTGTTCATCGCCGTATTCCTGCTCTCCCAAGGCGTAGTGGTGCCGGTGTTCGGCGAAGCCGGCAAGATGCGCAAGCGCATTCGCGGGCGTCTGCATGTGCTGGAGAAGGCCAACCACTTGCCCAACATGCAGACCGTGTTGCGGCAGAAATACCTGACGCGTCTGTCCCCCTTGGAAGCCCGTCTGGAACAACTGCCGTTCATGGCCAACCTGACCCAACTGATCGAGCAGGCCGGGCATGAATACCGAGCTTATCGGGTCATGCTGCTCGGCCTGATCCTGGGGGGGGGGGCCGGAGCTTTGGTGCTGATGGTCTCGCCCATCTGGTGGATGGCGCTGCTGGCGGCATTTGCGGTGACCTGGGTGCCGGTGTTGAAAATCCTGCGTGACCGCAGCAAGCGTTTCGCCGCGTTCGAGGAAGGTTTGCCGGATGCGCTGGACGCCATGTGCCGGGCCTTGCGCGCCGGCCATCCGTTCAACGAAACCCTGCGCCTGGTCGCCGAGGAGCACAAAGGGCCGGTCGCCCAGGAGTTCGGCATGACGTTTTCCGACATCAACTATGGCAACGACGTGCGCCGGGCCATGCTCGGCCTGCTGGAGCGCATGCCGAGCATGACGGTGATGATGCTGGTGACCTCGATCCTCATCCACCGCGAGACCGGCGGCAACCTGACCGAAGTGCTGGAGCGTCTGAGCCGCTTGATTCGTGGGCGGTTTCGTTTCCAGCGCAAGATCAGGACGCTGTCGGCGGAAGGGCGCATGTCGGCCTGGGTGCTGGTGGCGATCCCGTTCGTGCTGGCGATCGCCATCGTGCTCACCAGCCCCAGTTACATGCCGGTACTGATCAATGACCCCATAGGGCACAAGCTGATCATCGGCGCGTTCTGCGCCATGTTGATCGGTATTTTCTGGATAAGAAAGATCATCCGGATCCAGGTATAAGCGCTGTTGCGCCGAGAGGTTTCAGTCATGGACTTTTTGCTCGGATTGTTGAGTCGGTTTACCGGCAACGAAGAGCTGGCACGCCTGTTGTTCGTCAGCGTGATCGGCGTCAGTGCGGTGTTGGCGGTTGTCGCGCTCATGCTATTGATGCTGGGCCTGCAGGATCCGGTGCAGCGGCGCCTGGCGCTGATCAAGCGCGGTTACGCTGGCAACGCTGTGGGGCAGGAGGCGCCCAGTAACCTGCAGCTCTTGTTGGAGCGGGTCGGCCAGCGCTTTGCCTCGACCGACCAGGCCCACACGTCGGCCACCCAGACTTTGCTGACCCACGCCGGTTACCGATCTGCCTCGGCGGTACAGATGTATTGGGCGGTGCGCCTGATGCTGCCGCTGTTGCTGGTCGGCGTTGCGTTGGTGCTGCTGCCGATGGTCAAGGTTTCAGTGGTTATCGGCCTGCTGGCGGTGACGCTCATCGCGGGCATCGGTTGGTTGCTGCCGGCGATCTACGTCGGCAAACGCAAGCAGGCCCGTCAAGGCCGACTGCGTGCCGCGTTCCCGGATGCGCTGGACCTGATGGTGGTCTGCGTCGAGTCGGGCCTGGCCCTGCCCACGACGATCGAGCGGGTGGCTGAAGAGATGTCTGTCAGTCAGGTTGAGCTGGCCGAGGAACTGGCGCTGGTCAATGCGCAGATCCGGGCGGGCATCACCAGCACCGAGGCCCTCAAACAACTGGCCGTGCGCACTGGCCTGGAGGATATCCAAGGCCTGGTCAGCCTGCTGGCGCAGAGTATCCGTTTCGGCACCAGCGTGGCCGATACCCTGCGGATCTACGCCGATGAGTTTCGCGACCGGCGTACCCAGGCAGCAGAAGAAATGGGCGCCAAGATCGGCACCAAGCTGATCTTCCCGCTGATTTTCTGCCTGTGGCCGAGCTTCTTCCTGGTCGCCATTGGCCCGGCCATGATCGGTGTGTTCAGGGCCTTCGGGAATATGTAGATCGGTGGGTGTTCATGAGTCTTGTGTTCACCACCGTCCCATTGTGCGGGCTTGCTCGCGAGGCGGCCTGACAGCCGACCTGATTCTCCCGGTCATACGCCGATCCAATTGTGGGAGCGAGCCTGCTCGCGATGGCGACGGTACATTCAGCATGGGTGCAAGCAGACCCACCGCCATCGCGAGCAAGCTCGGCTCCCACAGGGATCGGCGGTGGGCACTGATCTTGTAAGCACCCAACATTCTGTGGAAGAGGTCTGTGGGAGCAAAGCTTGCTCGCGAGACGGCCTGACAGCCGACCTGACTCTCCCGGTCATACGCCGATCCAATTGTGGGAGCGAGCCTGCTCGCGATGGCGACGGCACCTTCAGCATGGGTGCAAGCAGACCCACCGCCATCGCGAGCAAGCTCGGCTCCCACAGGGATCGGCGGTGGGCACTGATCTTGTAAGCACCCAACATTCTGTGGAAGAGGTCGGTGGGAGCAAAGCTTGCTCGCGAGGCGGCCTGACAGCCGACCTGATTCTCCCGGTCATACGCCGATCCAATTGTGGGAGCGAGCCTGCTCGCGATGGCGACGGCACATTCAGCATGGGTGCAAGCAGACCCACCGCCATCGCGAGCAAGCTCGGCTCCCACAGGGATCGGCGGTGGGCACTGATCTTGTAAGCACCCAACATTCTGTGGAAGAGGTCTGTGGGAGCAAAGCTTGCTCGCGAGGCGGCCTGACAGCCGACCTGACTCTCCCGGTCATACGCCGATCCAATTGTGGGAGCGAGCCTGCTCGCGATGGCGGTGGATCAGTTGCATGAGTGTTGGATGTGATGCCCTCTTCGCGAGCAAGTTCGCTCGCCCCAGTTTTTTCCGCTGGTCAGCCAAAAGACCGCAGCCCCCGGCAGTTCCTACATCGGATCAAATGTAGGCGCTGTCGAGGGCTGCGATCTTTTCGTTTCCTGCGTGTTTCATTTACTGCTGGTGATCTCGCCTCCCGAGTCCTGGTCAAAGAATTCCGGGATCGGGTAGTTGAAGCTGTTGAGCCAGCGTTGCATGGTCATCTCGCGTTCGGCGGCCGAGGCGGTTTGCAGGTTGGTGGAGGCGGCCACGCCGCGAATCTGTAGTTGCATCCAGCTCTCGGTGCCTTGCTGTGCGGGCGAAGAGGGGCCTGGTTCAATGGCCCAGACGCTGGTGGAAAGGCCTATCATGCATGCGATCATCAATTGTTTGGTCATCATTTCTTGGACTCCTCGTAACGCTTTACTTGACCGCGCCGGTTGAGGCGTCGACAACCTCGGTCAGGCGGTTGGCGGGTGACGTCACTGCGTTAGTGGCCGAACCCCTGATCTTTTCCGCACGGGCCTGGGCATCCGCCACTTGCTGGGGGCTCAGCTTGGCCATGTTCGCGAGCTCGGCGGCCTGCTTCCAGTTGTCCTGGTAAATCAGCAGGGTCACCATGTTGAGCGCGGCCAGGGTGTCTGACTGCTGGAGCTCCATGGCGGTCATGAACTCGAAGCGGGCTTCTGAAATGCGTCGTTGATTGAGGTAGACGACCCCCAAGTCATTGCGGATCTTGCCTTCGGTCGGGGCCATTTTCGCTGCGCGTTCGAGGTATTGGGCTGCGGCGGCATTGTCATTTTTGGCGGCCGCCAACTGGCCAAGACCATGCTCACCATCTGCGGCCAGGCACGTCCCGAGCAGGCTTTTGTACAACGGTTCGGCTTCGTGGCGCCCCATCAGGCGCAGCACCCGAGCCTTGCGCAGGCGGACCTGGACCAAGTCCTCGGGCAAGCGTTCGAGGTTTGCCAGGCTGGCGTACAAACGACCTTCGTTGGCCATGTCTTCGGCCAGGTTCAGGGCCAGTTCCTGGTCGGATCCTGGCTTGGCACAATCGGCCGAGCGTGAAGCCACCACGCCATTGCTGGCACAACCGGCGAGCATCAAGGTCGCCGCTATTGCGATCACTGCGTTCATTGAATGCCCCTTGGCAAGCCGTTGGACAATAGGTGCTTCGCACATCGGGCGACGGCTCATTGGGAAAGCCCGCTGCGGTTGTCAAACTCGCCATGTTCAAGGAAGTACATGCGGTAGAAATTCGGGTCGTAATTACGCAGTTGCTCGCCTGGCAATGTTGGCAGTTGCGCGTCGGCGGCCAGCGGTTGGACCAGGTGTGGCGTGACGATCATCAGCAGCTCGCGCTCTTCGCGGTTGATGGCGTTGTCGCGAAAGAACGCACCGAGAATCGGCACATCACCCAGCCCTGGAAATTTGTTCACCTGGGAGCTGTTGCGGGTGCTGATCAGGCCGCTGATGACGAAGCTCTCACCATCGGCCAGGGCGATGCTGGTGTCGGTACGACGCACTGTGAGTGCTGGTACCAGTGTCCCGGCGATGTTCACCGCGTTGCTGAAGTCCAGCTCACTGACTTCCGGTGCCACCTTCAGTGCGATGCGATTCCTGCCGATGACGGTGGGGGTCAAGGTCAGGCGAATGCCGAACTCCTTGTATTCGATGGACACGTTGTCGCTGCCGGCACTGGGCACCGGGATCGGCACTTCGCCACCGGCCAGGAAGCTCGCACTCTGCCCGCTGAGGGCCACCAGGCTCGGCCGCGCCAGGGTATAGGCGAAACCGCTGCCTTCCAGGGCGTTGATCATCAACAGTGTCTTACCGGTGGCAAACGACAGGTTGAACATGTCGTTATTGGCCGGCAATGAAGGCCGGACAATACCGCCGACGGTGGGCAAGGTCCTCGGCGAGCCGAACAGGAAATTGCCACGGCTGCCAAAAATCGACGTTGAAGCTTCCTTGAGTTTGGTCCGGCTGACTTCAACGAATCGAATGTCAGTCTGCACCTGGGCGAACAGCATAGGATCTTCGGACGGTAGGCTCGCAGCCCCCGTCAGTGCCTCAGTGGCCCGACCTTTGACAAAGATCATGCTCTGGCGCGGTATCTTCGAACAGTCGGTCCAGACCATCAGGCTGGTGGCGCCGGGCGCCAGGCCCGTGAGAATAAAGGCATCGCTGCCACTGGGCTGCACATCGGCAATTTTCGGGTCGCCGACTGCCAACTTCGTCACGGGTGCGAGGATGCGCAGCTCGCTTTGGAGCCCTTGGCTGACCTCGAAGGTCGCCGGTAAATTGTCCAGTTGCGAACAATTTGCCGCTGCGGCCTGGGCCGCATTCAAGCCAAGACCCATCCAGAACAGGCCATGAATAAAATGTTTCAGAACGGGAGCAGTGCGATGGGTCATGAAGTGATCCTCGATAAAGAGACCATCCTTAGGCTTAACTATTTGCCGCGGATCACTTAAGAGGTCCGGGCTAGCCCTTTCCTTCTCACCTGACCGTTCATTGATTCCGGTTTCAGGCCTCGTCGCTACTCGCAAACGGGCGCATTTCACCGGCCTGACTGAACGACAGGCTGCTTGCAGACAACTTTTCGCTACCCGGGCTCACCGGGATTTTCGATGGCAACGACGGTGTCGATCAGGTCTCTTCAGGAGCGTTTTACCGACCCTGTCATCGCTTCTGTTTGACGGTAGTTCAAGCATGGCAAAGCGCCACGCCCTGAATAAAAAATTGACTAAAAAGTGACGGAAGGGCAAAGCCTGCTCAAAGAGACGTCAATAATCTGTCTTTTTGTGTGGTGAGGGGGGGGCGCAGGGCAGATCTGCCAGGGGTGAGGCGAGGCCTGCGAGCCATTTCAGGTCGCAGGGTTTGGCGGATATCAGGCCACGTGGTAATGCACTGACAGTGTTCCTTTCTTTTTCGAAAGCGAGGCGATGGTGACTGTTCCCAGTTCCTGCAGGCGCTGCACGTGAGTACCGCCGCAGCCGTAGGCGGCAAGCTCACCGAAACCGACTTCGCGCAGGCCTTCGCGCAACATGATCAGGCGCGGCAGGTCATCGGCAATCCATTCGTCGATGCCTTGCTGAATGATCGAGATGTCCAGTTCCTGAGCATTTTCCCCTGGCTGGAACTGCACGCGGCTTTCGCCGGGCCAGTGATGGGCCTTGATTGGCGTCCAGCCACGGGTCTGGGCGAAATGGCCGATCAGGTGCCCAGCCGAGTGCAGGCGCGAATTCAACTGTCGGCGCTGCGTATCCACGCGGATCTCAGCCATGCCCAAGGCCACGGGGCAATCGACGTAATGGACGAGTTGTGCTCCTTCCTGGACCACGCGTAGCACCTGGCTTTCACCGATCCATCCGGTGTCGCAAGGCTGACCGCCACCCTGGGGGTGGAACAGCGTGGCGTACAGCACCACGGCAAATTCATGTTCCCGGGGGCTGCAATCCAGGACTTCCACGTTGGCCTTGAGGTCATCGCTATGGAAAAAGAGGCGAAGTGTCATGTGCCATATCCACATCAGAAATTGTGACGGGATTATAGGTAGGGCGTAAAAGAGTGATAATCCGTTAAAATTTCAAAGGACTGTTGCGCCATGAGCACAAATCTACCGTTGCCGTTGCTGGCCGAAATGGCCATCTTCGTCAAGGTCGTGGAGACCGGCAGTTTCTCCGAGGCGGCCCGTCAGTCAGGTTCATCACCGTCGGCCATCAGCCGCAGTATTTCTCGTCTGGAGAAAGCCCTGGCGACCCGCTTGTTGCAACGCACCACCCGCAAGTTGCGTTTGAGCGATGGCGGGGAAGAAGTGTTCAAGCGCTGTCAGGAAATGGTCGCCGCCGCTCGGTCGGTGATGGAAATCAGCGGGCAGTTCACTCAGGAGGCCGAAGGCCGACTCCGCGTCAGCGTGCCCAAGGCGGTGGGGCGGTTCGTGATTCATCCGCACATGCCCGAATTCTTGCGCCGTTATCCAAAGGTCGATGTGGAGCTGTTCCTGGAGGATCGGCAGGTCGACCTGATCGACGATCATGTCGACCTGGCCATCCGGATTACCGATCAACCTCCGGTCGGGCTGGTGGGGCGTCAATTGCTGACAATCGATCACTTGCTTTGCGCCACGCCGCAATACCTGGCTGAGCACGGTACTCCCACGCATCCTCACGATTTGTTGGAACACAGCTGCATTTATCTGGGGGCAACTCCAAACGACGCGCGCTGGAAATTCAAGAAAGGCAGCAAGTCCGTCACCGTAGGCGTGCACGGGCGCTACGCAGCCAATCACACGGGCGTGCGGTTGGGGGCCGTCTTGCAGCACATCGGCATTGGCAGCCTGCCGTACTTCACCGCCCGCCATGCCTTGGAGCAAGGCTTGATCGTGCAGGTATTGGCCGACTGGACGTTCCTGGCCTCCTACCACGGTGGCTTGTGGTTGCTGCATTCACCGACCCGCTACCTGCCGCCCAAGCTGCGGGTGTTCATTGACTATCTGGTGGCGTGCCTGGAGAAGGAGCCGACCTTGAGCACGGTGGGCGGCGGGAGTGGTTCCAGCAAGGTCGCGACACGTTATGAGTTGCCGGAAAGTGATGGGTTGTTTTGACCGGCCCCATCGCGAGCAGGCTCGCTCCCACAGGATCTGCAGTGCACATGAATTTTGTGATCAACCACAAACCAGTGTGGGGGCGGGCTTGCTCGCGATGAGGCCCGTCCAGGCAACACACTTTGGCAAGGCAAAAAAAACCCGCCGGGTTAACCGTGCGGGCCTTTGCATGACGGATGGCAATCAGTGTTTGCTGTCCTGGTCCGACATCGCCAGCAACTGTTTTTCCTGGTTCCAGTCGAAAGGCTCGTCGTTTTGCTCGGCTTCGAAACGACGTTCCTCCAGGGCCTGGTACAGGGCGATTTCTTCGTCGGGCATGTAGTGCAGGCAGTCGCCGGCGAAGTACCAGAGCAGGTCGCGAGGCACCAGGTGGGCGATCTGCGGATAACGGATGATCACTTGGCCCAGGAGGTCCTGGCCCAGGTACTGGCTTTCGATCGGGTCGACG
Organism: Pseudomonas sp. RL_5y_Pfl2_73; assembly: GCF_963970515.1. NCBI lineage: Bacteria > Pseudomonadati > Pseudomonadota > Gammaproteobacteria > Pseudomonadales > Pseudomonadaceae > Pseudomonas > Pseudomonas sp. RL_5y_Pfl2_73. Next base: position 142,393 of record NZ_CAXAPD010000014.1, read on the forward strand.
GGCAGTTGCGCGCGCAACTCGTCGAAGCGCTCCAGGAACAAGGCGTGGCTTTCTTCGGGCACCTGTTCGGCCTCACCCACGGCGACCAGGATGCTGCGCAAGTGGTCAAGCAAGACAAGGTGATCGGCAACGACATTGGACACGAGATAAGTCCTCAAGAGCAAAACGGGCGCAGGAGTATAAAGCCCTTGCGCCCGCTTTTATAGGTGAAGAGCTATAGGTGACGAGCGTACCTGGCCGTTACGATCAACGGACCTTGTCCTGCGCCAGCGTCAACTCCTCCTTATCGAAGTCATCCACGTCGATGACCTTGCGCCGTGCCGCCTCGGCCGCACGCAAGGTCTGCGCTTCATCGGCTTGCAGCACACCCGCTTCCAGGGCGGCGTCGATGAGGGGTTCACCCGGCGCGGGGTTGAGCTGACCCTGTTTGAGCGCGACGTGCAGTTTCTTGTGCAACGGATGGGCGGCGGCCAGCAGGTCGGCGGCGTATTGCAGGGCGCCCACCGGATCGTCGGCCGATTGCGGGCGATAGCAGCCCTGCAGCAACTCCTCGAGGGTCGGGTCTCCCTTGGCCCGGCCGATGACCGCCGCCACCTCGGCGTCGAGCCTGTCGCTCGGGCCCTTGTGACGACGACCGAAGGGGAACACCACCAGGCGCAACAGACAACCCAGCACCCGGTTCGGGAAGTTGCTCAACAGTTCATCCAGCGCACGCTCCGACTGGCCCAGGCTTTCCTCCATGGCCCAGGTGAACAGCGGTGCCATGTGGTCCGGCGAGTCCAGGTCGTGATAGCGCTTGAGTGCGGCGGACGCCAGGTACAGGTTGCTCAATACGTCGCCCAGGCGGGCTGACAAGCGCTCCCGGCGTTTGAGTTCCCCCCCCAGCAGCATCATGCTCAGGTCCGCCAGCAGGGCGAATGCTGCTGCCTGCCGGTTGAGAGCGCGGAAATAACCTTGGCTCAAGGCATTGCCGGGGGCCTTCTCGAAATGCCCCAGGCCGAGGTTGAGCACCAGGGTGCTGGCGGCGTTACTCACGGCAAAACCAATGTGCTTGAGCAACAAGGTGTCGAACTCGACCAGCGCCTGGTCCTTGTCTTCACGGGTTGCCAGAGCCATTTCCTTGAGCACGAACGGATGGCAGCGAATGGCGCCCTGGCCAAAGATCATCAGGTTGCGCGACAGGATGTTCGCGCCTTCGACCGTGATGAAGATCGGCACACCTTGCCAGCTGCGGCCCAGGTAATTGTTCGGGCCCATGATGATGCCCTTGCCGCCATGCACGTCCATGGCGTGGCTGATGCACTCGCGACCGCGTTCGGTCAGGTGGTACTTGAGAATGGCCGACAGCACCGAAGGCTTTTCCCCCAGGTCCACGGCGTTGGCGGTCAGCATGCGAGCAGCATCCATCATCCAGGCGTTGCCACCGATGCGCGCCATGGCTTCCTGGATACCTTCGAATGCCGATAACGGTACGTTGAATTGCTCGCGCACCTGGGCGTACTGGCCCGTCACCAGGCTGGTGAACTTCGCTGCACCGGTGCCCACCGCCGGCAGGGAAATCGAGCGCCCGACCGACAGGCAGTTCATCAGCATCATCCAGCCCTTGCCGAGCATGGCCTGACCGCCAATGAGGAAGTCCAGCGGGATGAACACGTCCTTGCCCCAGTTCGGCCCGTTCATGAATGCGGCGCCAAGGGGCAGGTGGCGGCGGCCGATATGCACGCCAGGGGTGTCGGTGGGAATCAAGGCGAGGCTGATGCCCAGGTCTTCTTCGTCACCCAGCAGGTGGTCGGGGTCATACGCTTTGAAGGCCAGGCCCAGGAGGGTGGCCACCGGGCCGAGGGTGATGTAGCGTTTTTCCCAGTTCAGGCGCAGGCCGAGGGTTTCCTGGCCTTCCCATTCACCCTTGCAGATGATGCCGGTGTCGGGCATCGCCCCGGCGTCGGAGCCGGCCAGCGGCCCGGTCAGGGCGAAGCAGGGAATGTCGTCGCCACGGGCCAGTCGCGGCAGGTAATGGTCGCGTTGCTCATCAGTGCCGTAGTGCAGCAGCAGTTCTGCCGGGCCGAGGGAGTTGGGAACCATCACGGTAGAGGCCAGATCGCCGCTGCGCGTGGCCAGTTTCATTGCCACTTGGGAATGGGCGTAGGCAGAAAAACCTTTGCCGCCGTATTCCTTGGGAATGATCAGCGCGAAGAATCCATGCTCCTTGATATGGGTCCAGGCTTCAGGCGGCAGGTCCATGGCCTGGCCGATCTGCCAGTCGCTGACCATCGCGCAGAGGGCTTCGGTAGGGCCGTCGAGGAACGCCTGCTCTTCCTCAGTCAGTTGCACCTTGGGGTAGGCCAGCAGCAAGTTCCAATCCGGGCGGCCGCTGAACAGTTCGCCATCCCACCACACCGTGCCGGCATCGATGGCGTCGCGCTCGGTCTCGGACATGGGCGGCAGGGTTTTCTGGAACCAGTCGAACATCGGCGCGCTGAAATACTTGCGGCGCAGGTCCGGTAGCAGCAGCGGGGCCGCGACGGCGGCGAACGCAACCCAGAAGATCAGCATCAGCCACCCGGGAGCCGGGCTGAACAGGCTCATGGCCAGCAGGTAGGCCGCGATGATGCCCAGCGCGGGCAACGGCGCGATGCGCCGATGCGCCAGCCAAGCTTTACCGACGACCAGAACCAGTATCCACAACAACAACATATGTAATCCTCCGTGAACCAAGGCAAAAACCGACCTTCAGAGCTTAGACGGCATCTGCAAAACCGGCGCTCAGCGCGATGTGATTGATTTCGTGGGAAACCCTGGGGGCATTGCGCCAGTCTGGTTGGCAACAGCCGTGGGAAATCGTTCGTTAACAAGGTGAGAAAACGCCATTGTTTGGCCGGAATGCCGTTATCGCTGGCTGGAGGCTGTGGATAAACTCGAGGCAAGCCCTCCCGTAGGAGCTGTGTAGGAGCTCCTTGTGATGTTTTTTGAGAGGCCTTCCTTTTATGCAGCAATACCTGAACCCCGGTCCGTTCATCGACAGCGATCATCCAGCGGTCATCAACTTCACCGAAACCCACCGCGGTGCCGACCGCGCCCCGCTGGCGCAAGCGGTCAGTCTGTATTACGCCGTGCGCGAGGCGGTGCGCTACAATCCCTATACCTTCAGTCGCGACCCGGCGACCCTGTGCGGCAGTTACGCGTTGGCTGCGGGCGAAAGTTACTGTGTGCCCAAGGCTACCTTGCTGGCCGGCTGCGCCCGGCATTGCGGCATCCCGGCGCGCATCGGCCTGGCGGATGTCCGCAATCACCTGTCTACGCCGCGCCTGTTGGAATTGCTCAGGAGCGACGTGTTCGCCATGCACGGTTATACCGAGCTGTACCTGAACGACCGCTGGGTCAAGGCCACGCCGGCATTCAACCAGGGGCTGTGCGAGTTGTTCGATGTGGCCCCGCTGGAATTCGACGGTCGCCACGACAGCGTTTTCCACCCGTTCAATCGGCAAGGGGCGAAACTGATGGAGTACGTCACTGACCACGGCCAGTTCGCCGATGTGCCCGAAACGTTCTTCTTCGAACACCTGGAGAAATGCTACCCGCACCTGTTCGGCGCGCAGGTGCCGCGCTTGCTCGGCGACCTGCAGGGTGATTTGAGGCGCGTCTGATCCGGCGTATGCTGCTGCGGCATATATCCATCGAGGGACGCCGTGATGCTGAAGATATGGGGCCGGAAAAATTCATCGAATGTGCGCAAGGCGTTGTGGTGCGCAGAAGAGTTGGGGCTGGCCTACGAGACTATTGATGCGGGCGGGGCATTCGGTGTGGTGGACACGCCCGAGTACCGTGCGAAAAACCCCAATGGTCGGGTGCCGATGATCGAAGACGACGGCTTTGTGCTCTGGGAGTCCAATACCATCGTGCGTTACCTGGCTGCTCGCCATGCGTTGGGTTCGGCCTGGTATCCCGCTGACGGACAGGCACGGGCCCAAGCTGAAAAATGGATGGACTGGACCACCTCCAGTTTTGCCGCACCGTTTCGCACCGTGTTCTGGGGCGTCTTGCGCACCCCGGCTGAGCAACAGGACTGGGCGGTCATCAACGCGGCGATCAAAGCGTGCGACGATTTGCTTGCCATGGTCGAGCAGACCTTGAGTGAACAGCCCTACCTGTCGGGTGATGAAATCGGCATGGGCGACATTCCCCTGGGCAGTTTCATTTATGCCTGGTTCGAGCTGCCCATCCAGCGCGCCGAGCAGCCTGGCGTACAGGCCTGGTACACGCGGTTGCAGCAGCGCCCGGCCTACCGCAAAGCCGTCATGACCGCGTTGACTTAATACCTACTATCGACACGCTTGACTGTACTTGTGCGGCGACGCCAAGCACCATTGCCTTCGTGCGCGGTGGTTGCATTGCTTGCCGCCCGCCCTTATCTGTTCTTTTCCTCCCTCCCTTCTTGGTGCGTAATCCGATATGAGTTCCGCTCTGTCCATCCGGCAGCTAACCAAAACCTACGGCAACGGTTTCCAGGCCTTGAGTGGTATCGATCTGGACGTCGCCGAAGGTGATTTCTTCGCCTTGCTCGGCCCGAACGGTGCCGGCAAATCCACCACCATTGGCATTCTCTCCACGTTGGTGAACAAGACCAGCGGAACGGTGAACGTCTTTGGTCATGACCTGGACCGCGAGCCCGCCGCCCTCAAGCGCTGCATCGGCGTGGTGCCCCAGGAATTCAACTTCAACCAGTTCGAGAAGACCTTCGACATCGTCGTCACCCAGGCCGGTTACTACGGCATCCCGCCGAAGATCGCCAACGAGCGCGCCGAGCAGTACCTGACCCAGTTGGGCCTGTGGGACAAGCGCGACGTGCCGTCCCGTTCGTTGTCCGGCGGCATGAAGCGTCGTCTGATGATTGCCCGTGCGCTGGTGCATGAGCCGCGCCTGTTAATCCTCGATGAACCGACCGCTGGCGTGGACATCGAACTGCGTCGTTCGATGTGGAGCTTCCTCACCGAGCTGAACCAGAAAGGCATCACCATCATCCTCACCACCCATTACCTGGAAGAGGCTGAGCAGTTGTGCCGCAACATCGGCATCATCGACCACGGCACCATCGTTGAGAACACCAGCATGCGCCAGTTGCTCAGCCAACTGCATGTGGAAACGTTCCTGCTGGACCTGAAAAACGACCTGACGACGGCGCCGCAGCTCATGGGGTATCCGGCCCGCCTGGTGGACAGCCACACCCTGGAAGTGCAGGTGGACAAAGTCGTGGGCATCACCGGGCTGTTCAACCAACTGGCCGTGCAAAACATTGAAGTGCAGAGCCTGCGCAACAAAACCAATCGGCTCGAGGAGTTGTTCGTGTCCCTGGTGGAGAAGAATCTGGCGAAGGTGGCGGTATGAGCATGAATTCCGAACTGCGCCCCAACCTCATCGCCCTCAATACCATTGTTTACCGTGAAATCCGGCGCTTCATGCGGATCTGGCCGCAGACGCTGCTGCCGCCCGCCATCACCATGGTCTTGTACTTCGTGATCTTCGGTAACCTGATCGGCCGGCAAATCGGCGACATGGGTGGTTTCACGTACATGGACTACATCGTGCCGGGGCTGATCATGATGTCGGTGATCACTAACGCCTATGGCAACGTTGTGTCGAGTTTCTTCGGCAGCAAGTTCCAGCGTTCGATCGAAGAATTGATGGTCTCGCCGGTGTCGCCCCATACGATCCTCATCGGCTACACCCTGGGCGGTGTGCTGCGAGGGTTGGCGGTGGGCCTAATCGTGACCCTGTTGTCGTTGTTCTTCACCCATTTGCAGGTGCATCACCTGGGGGTGACGGTATTGGTGGTGGTGCTCACGGCCACGATCTTTTCGCTGCTGGGTTTCATCAATGCCGTGTTTGCGCGCAACTTCGATGACATTTCCATCATCCCGACGTTCGTGCTCACGCCGCTGACCTACCTGGGCGGGGTGTTCTACTCGATTTCCCTGTTGCCGCCGTTCTGGCAGACCGTGTCCCTGGCCAACCCGGTGCTGCACATGGTCAACGCTTTTCGCTATGGCATCCTCGGGGTGTCGGACATCAAGATCAGCATCGCAATTACCTTCATGCTGGTGGCGACCGTGGTGCTTTACCTCGGTTGCGCGCGGTTACTGGTCAGCGGGCGGGGGATGCGTACCTAAACCCCCTGTGGGAGCGAGCCTGCTCGCGATAGCGTCAGTCCGAACGCCAAAAAAAGGCCTCCATTCCCAGGAGGCCTTTTTGCATTTCACATCCGGCTTTTCTTGCGCCGCGTCCACTGTCGGGCCACCCACCAGCGCCAGTAACTCATGGTGACGAAGTAGGCGAGGGCGCCGAGTACCAGGCCGGTCGCCACCGAGCCGAGCAGGAAGGGCTGCCACAAGGTGGACAACTGGCCACTGATCCATGCCCAGGTCAGCTCTTCGGGCAGCGCTCGGGCGGGCACGTCCATCAACCACGCGCCGGTCTGGTAAGTGCAGAAAAACACCGCCGGCATGGTGAGCGGATTGGTCAGCCACACCAGGCTCACCGCAATCGGCATGTTGCCGCGCACCGTGATGGCCAGTGTGGCGGCCAGCAACATTTGTAAGGGGATCGGCAAGAATGCGGTAAACAGGCCAACAGCCATCGCCCGGGCGACAGAGTGCCGATTGAGGTGCCAAAGATTGGGATCGTGCAGCAAGGTGCCAAAAAAACGTAAGGATTTATGTTCCCGAATGCTTTCTGGGTCTGGCATGTAACGTTTGAATAAGCGCCGGGGCATAAGGCTTCTCGGTCGGTTCAACGCATTAAGGCCGCAAGTATGTCCGGATTCTACAGCTGACAGATTCAGACTTTGTGACAATTGATAACGCCAGCGGTGCGGCGGACCGTCTATGCCTGAAGAGGGTACTCTCAAGGACGGGTTATGCGCACAGGGTTAGTCGCGCTTGCACTGGGGCTGTTGGCGCCGATTTTACTACCGATACTGCCGCCGTTGTGGCTGATCGCAGCCATGGCGGTGCTGGCGCTGATGGCGTTGCCGTTTCGAACCTATCCGCTGGGTTTTTTCCTGTTCGGGCTGGCCTGGGCCTGCCTGTCGGCGCAGTTTGCGCTGGACGATCGGTTATCCAGCGCGCTCGACGGTGAAACCCGCTGGGTCGAGGGGCGCGTGGTCGGTTTGCCGCAACAGGGCGATGGCGTGGTGCGCTTCGAACTCGCCGATGCCCACTCACGTCGTACCCGGCTACCGGCAACGATGCGTCTCGCCTGGTTCGGTGGTCCGCCGGTCAGCAGCGGTGAACGATGGCGATTGGCGGTGAAGCTCAAGCGGCCCACCGGGCTGCTGAACCCACACGGCTTCGACTATGCCGCCTGGTTGCTGAGCCGCGGCATCGGCGCGACCGGTACGATCAAGGATGGCCGTCTTTTACAAGCGGCCCGGGGCGCCTGGCGTGATGGGGTGCGTCAGGCGCTGACACAGGTCGATGCCCACGGCCGCTCCGGTGCGTTGGCGGCTCTGGTCCTGGGCGACGGCGGCGGGCTGAGTCGCGAGGATTGGCAGGTGCTGCAAGACACCGGCACCGTCCATTTGCTGGTGATCTCCGGGCAACACATCGGCCTGCTCGCCGGCCTGGTGTACCTGTTGGTGGCCGGTGCGGCGCGTTATGGTCTGTGGCCGGTGGGGCTGGCCTGGTTGCCTTGGGCCTGTGGGCTGGCCTTCTGCGCCGCCCTGGGCTACGGCTTGCTCGCCGGCTTCGAGGTACCGGTGCGGCGGGCCTGCGCGATGATCGGCTTGGTGCTGCTATGGCGCTTGCGCTTCAAACAGCCAGATCCATGGTGGGCATGGCTGCTGGCCTTCGTCGGGGTGCTGATGTTCAATCCGCTTGCCAGCTTGCGGCCAGGGTTCTGGTTGTCGTTTGCGGCCGTCGCCATATTGATGTTCACCTTTGGCGCTCGCCTGGGGCCCTGGCGCTGGTGGCAAACCTGGACCCGTGCCCAATGGCTGGTTGCGCTCGGTCTGTGTCCATTGTTGTTGATCGTGGGCTTGCCGGTCAGCCTCAGCGGGCCGTTGGTGAACCTGCTCGCGGTGCCCTGGATCAGCCTGTTGGTATTGCCGCCCGCGTTGCTTGGCACGGTGTTGTTGCCGGTGCCGCTCATGGGCGAAGGCCTGCTGTGGATCGCCGGCGGGCTGCTCGATCTGCTGTTCAAGGGGTTGGCGCTGGTTGCCGGGCGAATGCCGGCCTGGGTGCCTGCAGCGGTCCCGCCCTGGGCCTTGGGTATCGCCGCCTTCGGTGCTTTTTTGCTGCTGTTGCCCAAAGGTGTGCCGCTACGTGTACTGGGGTGGCCAATGGTGTTGCTGATGGTTTTCCCACCGCAAGAGCACCTACCGCAAGGGCAGGCCGAGATCTGGCAACTGGACGTGGGCCAAGGGCTGGCGGTGCTGGTACGTACCCGGCATCACAGCCTGCTTTACGACGCTGGGCCGCGCTTTGGCAAGGCTGATGTGGGCGAGCGCGTCGTACTGCCGACCTTACGCAAACTGGGTGTGCGCGGCTTGGACCTGATGCTGCTCAGCCACGCCGACGCCGATCATGCCGGCGGGGCCCGCGCGGTGCGCAATGGGCTGCCGACGATGGAAGTGATCAGCGGCGATCCCGACGCGCTGCCCGCCGAACTGCAGGCCGGGCCTTGCGACAGTGGCAGGCGCTGGGAGTGGGACGGGGTCGGGTTCGAGCTGTGGCGGTGGGCCTCTGCCGTCGAAAGCAACCAGAAATCCTGCGTTTTGCTGGTGGAGGCCGGCGGCGAGCGCCTGCTGCTGACCGGCGATATCGATACCCCTGCCGAGCGCGCCATGCTCGATGAGCCCCTGACGGTGCCGATCCAGTGGCTGGCCGCGCCGCATCACGGCAGCCGCAGTTCGTCGTCGATGGCGTTGCTGTCACGTCTCAAGCCGCATTCGGTACTGATCTCCCGAGGGCATGGCAACGCGTTCGGCCATCCTCATCCTCAGGTGATGGCCCGGTATCGACGCTCGGGCCTGGCGATTTACGACAGCGCCGAGCAGGGCGCCATTCGTCTGCAATTGGGGGCTTTCGAGCTGCCGCGCACCGAGGCCGGGCATCGACGTTACTGGCGCGATCGGCCCACAGTCGGGCCACCGGTGCAATATTGATCCAGCGCAATCGACTGAGGCGCTAATCGGTGGGGCGGGTCTGCAAGGCGAGTCTGTGTGATAAAGTGGCGCACTTTTTCGAGGGGGCAGTCACTGTGTGGGAATTGGTCAAATCCGGCGGCTGGATGATGTTGCCGATCATTCTGAGTTCCATCGCGGCACTGGGTATCGTTGCCGAACGCCTGTGGACCCTGCGGGCCAGCCGCGTGACCCCGGAGCATCTGCTCGGGCAGGTCTGGGTCTGGATCAAGGACAAGCAACTGAACAAGGACAAGCTCAAGGAGCTGCGGGCCAGCTCGCCGCTGGGGGAAGTCCTCGCCGCCGGCCTGGCGAACTCCAAGCATGGTCGCGAGATCATGAAGGAGTGCATCGAGGAAGCTGCCGCCCGGGTCATCCATGAGCTGGAGCGCTATATCAGCACCCTGGGCACTATCGCCGCCATGTCCCCGCTGCTGGGCCTGCTGGGTACGGTGCTGGGCATGATCGACATCTTCAGCGCGTTTACCGGTTCTGGCATGACCACCAACGCCGCAGTACTGGCAGGGGGCATTTCCAAGGCCTTGATCACCACCGCCGCCGGCCTGATGGTGGGTATTCCGGCGGTGTTCTTCCATCGGTTCCTGCAACGCCGCGTCGACGAGTTGGTGGTGGGCATGGAGCAAGAAGCGATCAAGCTGGTCGAGGTGGTGCAGGGTGACCGTGACGTGGACCTGGCTGGGGGCAAGAAGTGAAATTCCGTCGCAAGTCACGGGAAAACATCGAGATCAACCTCGCGTCGCTGATCGACGTGGTGTTCATCCTGTTGCTGTTTTTCGTCGTGACCACCACGTTCACCCGGGAAACCCAGCTCAAGGTTGAATTGCCGGAGGCCGTCAGCGGCTCGCCGGCCGAAGACCAGCAGCTGAAGAATCTGGAAATCACCATTAGCGCCGAAGGGGCGTTCTCGGTGAACAACCAATTGCTGCCCAAGAGCGACTTGGCGAGCCTGATCGAGGTCCTGCAGAAAGAGTCTGGTGGCGACACCGACCTGCCGCTGTCCATCAGCGCTGACGGCAAAACCCCTCATCAATCGGTGATCACCGCCATGGACGCGGCCGGCAAGCTCGGTTTCAGCCATCTGCGCATGACCACGGTCGAGGCGGCCCCCGCACCCTGATGGCCATGTCCGATCGATTGCTTGCCGCGTGGTACGACGGTCACCCGGCCCTGACCCTGCTACGACCGCTTGAGTGGTTGTACCGACGGGTGGTGGTGGGCAAACGCGAGCGTTTCCTGGCGGGTGTAGGCCAGATCTACCAGCCCCCCGTGCCGTTGGTGGTGGTCGGCAATATTACGGTCGGTGGCACCGGCAAGACGCCGTTGATCCTGTGGATGATCCAGCACTGCCAGCGCAGTGGCCTGCGCGTCGGGGTGGTCAGCCGGGGTTATGGTGCCAAGCCGCCGCAACTGCCCTGGCGGGTTGCGGCCGAGCAGGGCGCCGACGTTGCGGGTGATGAGCCGTTGTTGATCGTCCAGCGCACAGGTGTGCCGTTGATGATCGACCCTGATCGCAGTCGCGCGATCCAGGCGCTGCTGGAGGCCGAGCCGCTGGACCTGATTCTGTCCGACGACGGCATGCAGCATTATCGGATGGCCCGGGACCTCGAGCTGGTGTTGATCGACAACGCCCGTGGCCTGGGCAACCGGCGTTGCCTGCCGGCCGGGCCGTTGCGCGAGCCAATCGAGCGCCTGCAATCGGTCGACGCGGTGCTGTACAACGGCGCCCATGCCGACCGCGAAGACGGTTTCGCCTTCGAGTTGCGTCCCACCGCGCTGGTGAACCTGGCGAGCGGCGAGCGGCGCTCCCTTGACCATTTTCCACCCGGCCAGGCCCTGCATGCCGTGGCCGGCATCGGCAATCCCCAGCGTTTCTTCAAGACCCTCGAAACGCTACACTGGCGGCCAATACCGCATGGGTTTGCCGACCACGCCGAATATAGCGCCCAGGCCTTGAGTTTCACGCCATCGCTGCCGGTGGTCATGACGGAAAAGGACGCAGTCAAATGCCGTGCCTTCGCCGCACCCGACTGGTGGTACCTGGCGGTGGACGCCGCGCCGTCGCCGGCCTTTACCACCTGGTTCGATACGCAGTTGATACGCCTGTTGCCGGATCGGCTTTTGCCTTAAAACCTTTTACCCAGGGGAATTCCATGGACACCAAATTGCTCGATATTCTGGCCTGCCCAGTCTGCAAAGGCCCGCTCAAGCTCAGTGCCGACAAGACCGAACTGATCAGCAAGGGCGCCGGCCTGGCCTACCCGATTCGCGATGGCATCCCAGTGATGCTCGAAAGCGAAGCCCGCACCCTGACCACCGACGAGCGCCTGGATAAATGACCGCAGCTTTTACCGTTGTCATTCCGTCGCGCTTCGCCTCGACGCGCCTGCCCGGCAAGCCGTTGTTGTCGATCGCCGGCAAGCCGATGATCCAGCACGTCTGGGAACAGGCCTGCAAAAGCAGCGCCCAGCGTGTGGTGGTGGCGACTGATGACGCACGCATCGTCGAGGCCTGCAAAGGCTTTGGCGCCGAAGTCGTCCTGACCCGTGAAGACCATAATTCCGGCACTGACCGCCTGGCGGAGGTCGCGGCAAAACTCGGTCTTGCCGCCGACGCGATCGTGGTCAATGTGCAAGGTGACGAGCCGTTGATCCCGCCGAGCGTGATCGATCAGGTCGCCGCCAACCTCGCGGCCCACACCGAGGCGCGCATGGCCACCCTGGCCGAGCCGATCGAGGATGTGCAGACGCTGTTCAACCCCAACGTGGTCAAGGTGGTCAGCGACCTCAATGGCCTGGCGTTGACCTTCAGCCGCGCGACGCTGCCCTGGGCGCGGGACGCATTCGCCCAAAGCCGTGACGTGATGCCGGAAGGCGTGCCGTACCGCCGCCACATCGGCATCTATGCCTACCGTGCGGGCTTTCTCCAGGACTTCGTCGCCTGGGGCCCGTGCTGGCTGGAAAACACTGAAGCCCTGGAACAGCTGCGTGCCCTGTGGCACGGCGTGCGGATCCACGTCGCCGATGCGCTGATCGCCCCGCCGACCGGTGTCGACACCGCCGAAGACCTCGAGCGCGTTCGTCGCCTGTTGGAGGCCTGATGCGGGTCCTGTTCGTCTGCCTCGGCAATATCTGCCGCTCGCCCACCGCCGAAGGTATCCTGCGCCACAAGTTGCGTGAGGCCGGGCTGGCCGGCCAGGTGGAAGTCGCTTCCGCCGGCACTGGTGACTGGCACGTCGGCAAGGCTCCTGACAAGCGCAGCCAGGCGGCGGCCCTGAAGCGTGGCTACGACTTGTCGGCCCAACGCGCGCAACAGGTGACCCGCGCTGATTTCGCCGCCTATGACCTGATCCTGGCGATGGACAGCAGCAATCTGCGCAACCTCAAGGCCCTGCAACCGGCCAATGGCAGGGCCGAACTGGACCTGTTCCTACGCCGCTACGAGGCTGAACTCGACGATGTGCCGGACCCGTACTACGACGGCGAACAAGGCTTCGAACAGGTGCTGGACTTGATTGAACGCGCCACCGATCGCCTGGTGATCGAATTGAAGGGGCGGTTATGACCTTGCAGGTGCGGGCGGGCGTCAGCCTCAAGCCCTTCAACAGTTTCGGTGTGGACGTCACTGCCCGGCTGTTCGCCGAAGCCCACAGCGATGGCGATGTTCGCCAGGCGCTGGCCTATGCCACCGAGCATGCCGTGCCATTGTTGGTGATCGGCGGCGGCAGCAACCTGTTGCTGACCGGCGACATCGACGCCTTGGTGGTGCGTATGGCCAGCCGGGGGATGCGTTTGCTCAGCGATGACTGCGAACGGGTGGTGGTCGAGGCCGAAGCTGGGGAACCCTGGCATCCCTTCGTCCAATACACGTTGGCGCAGGGTTGGTCGGGCCTGGAAAACCTCAGCCTGATTCCCGGTACCGTAGGCGCGGCACCGATGCAAAACATCGGCGCCTACGGTGTGGAGATCAAGGATGTCTTCGCCGGCCTCACCGCGCTGGATCGCCAGACCGGTGAACTGCGCGAGTTCACCCTGGAGGAGTGCCGTTTTGCCTACCGCGACAGCGTGTTCAAACAGCAAGCGGGTCGCTGGTTGATCCTGCGGGTGCGTTTTGCCCTCAGCCGCGCTGCACATTTGCATCTGGAGTACGGCCCGGTTCGCCAGCGACTGACCGAGCAGGGCATCGAGCAGGCGACCCCTACCGATGTGAGCCGGGCCATTTGCAGTATCCGCAGCGAAAAACTCCCGGACCCGGCCGTGCTGGGCAATGCCGGCAGCTTCTTCAAGAACCCGCTGGTGCCGGCCACGCACGTGGCGCACTTAAAGCTGCAATACCCTGACCTGGTGGCTTATCCACAGCCTGAAGGGCAGATGAAAATCGCTGCCGGCTGGCTGATCGAGCGCGCCGGCTGGAAGGGCTTTCGCGAAGGTGATGCCGGGGTGCACAAGTTGCAGGCGTTGGTGCTGGTCAACTACGGCAACGCCACGGGCCCGCAACTTCTGGACCTGGCCCTGCGCATCCAGAAAGACATTGCTGAACGGTTTCAGGTTGAGCTGGAGATGGAGCCCAATCGGTATTGAATGAGGTGATTGTTCAGCTGTGCCTGGTTGATCTACAACTCCTAAATCGGTGGGTCGGGATAACTGGGTGTATCCCGACACTTGATAGCTCATCCGTAAAATATCCAATCCACCTTTTCTGGGCCGACTGTCACCCGGTCAGGGAGCAGGAATCGGTACTCACGATGACGCACGTTCAGCGTCGGCAGGGCCTGGCCCTCTTCGAAGCGGCGGATGACGGCGTACCCGGCGGCGATCCAGTAGCCGGTTTGCGTACAGGCCTGGCCGCTTTGGCAGGTTGTCGAGGGTTGCTCGGCCCTGATGAAGGCGGGTGAATCGGGTGTGGGTTTACCGGTGGCGGGTTCGAGACCCTTGGCCTTGGCCAATTCGCGGACCAGCGCCTCGCTGGGTTTTTGCGGTGGGACATTGGCCAGGCGGGCTTCGAGCCATTGGAGTTTGCCGTCCCATTCAGGTAGTTCGGCGGGTGGCAAGGGGAGGATGTCGTTAATTTCCGGGACTGTGGGGTTGGCGTAGGAGTAGTTCGCCAGGATTTGCCAGATTTTTTTGTAGCGCTCAGCGCGTTCGAGGTCTTCTTGTTGCCCGAGGTAGTCCAACTGATCGGTGGGAGGAGGGCCGCGAAATGCGTCCTCCAAACGGCCAGCAGCACTTTCGTTGCCCGCGGCGATCCCCATCTGGAATATTTCAAGCGCCTGTCGATATTCCCCTTTGTGCTTAAGGTAAATGCCCAACGCAACAGCCGCCTTCCCATGACTTTGTTCAGCAGCGCAACGATACATTTGTGTCGCTATTTCCGGCGCAACGTCAATTGGATCAAGTTTATCTCCCACGAGGTACTGGGCTTGGGCATTACCCCGATCAGCTGCTTTACGGAAGTAACGCAACGACATCTCGGGGTCCTGATACAGCCCCGCCGAGCCCTGTTGCAGGAAGATCCCGACGAAGTAGTAACCCGTCGCCACGCCTGCTTCGATCAATTGTTGGCTCATACGCAAATGCTGGGCGCCACTGAGCTCGAAACGACCGCGCATGGCGCCGTTCTGTAGGTTGATATTGGCTTTGAAATGGCCGTTCTCTGAGGCGATGCGATACAGCCGCTCGATCTCTAGATCAACGGTTTTGTTCTGCTTGAGCTGGTTGTTCTTTTGCAACCAACGGGCGTATTGAAACAGCACGTCACTTTTAGCGGACGGCGCGGGGATCGTTTCGTGTTGGCAGGTAAAGGCCAGCTTGGCCTTGATCTCGGTTAAAGGCTTCACGGAAGGGTCCTTCTTGGGAAAATTAAAGGTGCCACCGCTGCCGCAAGCGGCCAGCAACAGGCAGGACAGCAGGAAGATTCGGCGCATCAATCGAGATCCTTCAGGATGGCTTTGTCGTAATAAAACTCGACAAGCGAAGCGCAGGGCTTCTTCTTGTCTTTTTGGAGACGTTTGTTGTCCTCAATAATCCTCTCCCAAGCCTTAAACGCCTCCCCCGCATCATCCTGCGCCCCCTTCTCACCCGTATGCAGATCCCACAACCGCCGCCGCAACGCCTGGGTCACACTCATCCACTCATGGGCAATGTTCAGTTCGCTGTCCACCTGCATGCTGCGGGTGTTGATATTGGCCGAGCCCAGGGTGGTGAACACGTCGTTGATGATCATCAACTTGGAGTGGATGTACACCGGCATCCATGGCTCACCCGCCGGTGAATCGGGGGCGACCAGGGAGCATATGTGCACCTTCAAGCCAGGTATTTCCTCGGGCACAACGGTGCTGTCCAGGATCTTTTGTTTCTTGCGTTCAAACTCGGCCTTCCATCGAGCCTGTTCCAGTTGGCCAATACGGTCATTCG
>NZ_CAXAPD010000015.1:0-151261 GCF_963970515.1 Pseudomonas sp. RL_5y_Pfl2_73
CATCGAGTTGCATCACGTTATTGGCGATGAAGAGGCTGTAGTAGCGGTAGGCGACCAGGTAGATGGCCACGGCCGCGACGACGATCCAGAGGGCGTTGATGGGTTCGCCGCGGCGCAAGGCCACGACACTCAACGCACAGGCTCCCAGAACAGCCACGGCAAACCAGGCGAGGTGTTTAACCAGACGGGTTGTCATTGCGTGTCTCCTGCCGATATCCAGTGGATTGCGGCGATTGTTTTTATAGTGTGCCCCGGCTATTCGGAGCCGGCCCAATATCCCTGCAAGTCGTCAATAAATAAATCCGCAGTACTACGTACGGGCTACCTACGTAGTTCTACGTAGACACCAACGCCCACAGGTTTTATGCCTCATCCATGGGTTTGGCATATGATGCCGCCATTCGCCTCCCCGCCGAGTCCGGACAGGAGTACAGATGCTGCTCAAACACAAAATCGTCGCCCTCGGGATTTTGCCGCTGGTCCTGGCCATCGCGGTCATCTGCGCCCTGGTGATCTCGCTCAATCGCCAGTTGGGCGACCAACAGGCGCAACTGATCGAAGACAGCATCCTGGCGAGCAAGCGTGCCGAGCTGAAGAACTATGTCGAGATGGCGCAGAGCCTGATCGCCCCGCTCTATAACGACGGCCAGGGCGACGAGCGCGCGCAACAGCAGGTCCTGGAGGAATTGCGCAAGCTCAGCTTCGGCATCAACGGTTACTTTTTCGTGTACGACCGCCAGGGTCGCAGCCTCATGCACGCCCGTCAGTCGGAACTGGTGGGGCAAGATCTCTGGGACATGAAGGACCCCTACGGCCTGCCGGTCATCCAGGCATTGCTCAAAAGTGCCGAGTCGGGCGAAGGGTTCCAGCGCTATGCCTGGAACAAGCCCTCCTCCGGCCAGGTAACCGACAAGCTGGCCTATGTCGTGATGCTCGATCAATGGGGCTGGATGCTCGGCACCGGGATCTACCTGGAGGACGTCGAGCGCGCCACCCAGCAAGCCCGCGACGAGGTCGCCCGTGGCATCCACACCACCATGCAAGCCATCGCCGCTATCGCCTTGGTGGCGGTCCTGCTGGTGTTCGCTGGCGGCATGACCCTCAATGTCAGCGAACATCGCCTGGCCGACAAAAAGCTGCAGCGGCTGAACCAGCGCATCGTCAGCTTGCAGGAAGAAGAACGCTCGCGAGTGTCTCGCGAGCTGCACGACGGCATAAGCCAGTTGCTGGTGTCGATAAAATTCCAGTTCGAACTGGCCAGCCACGTGTTGGAAAACGGCCAGGAAAACGGCCTGGGCATCCTGAAGGGCGCAACCGATCGGCTCGGCGAAGCCATCGGCGAAATCCGCAGCATCTCCCATGACTTGCGCTCGTCCCTGCTCGACACCTTGGGCCTGCCCGCCGCCATCGGCCAGCTCGCGACCGAGTTCCAACAGCGCAGCGGGCTTGAAGTGTCCTACCGAAGCAACGAATTCGATTGCCGCTTGGAAAATGGCGCCCCTGTCTCGCTATTCCGTATTGCCCAGGAAGCCTTGACCAATATCGAGCGCCATGCCGGGGCGAAAAGTGTCGGTATCACCCTGTTCGGCTCCAGCCAGTCCTTGCGCCTGACGGTGGTCGATGACGGGATGGGCTTCAACGTCCCGCAAGTAGAGCGCGGCCACGCCGGCATCGGCCTGCGCAATATCCGCGAACGGGTCGAGCATTTCGGCGGACGCCTGGAAGTGACCTCGGCACCGGGACGAAGCGAACTGGACATCCTGCTGCCCATGAACCTGTCGGTAACGGAAAACTGATGCGCCTCCCTTCCAACAAGAGCACCTGCCGATGAACCTGCCTCCCGTGATTCGCGTCGCGCTGGTCGATGATCACTCCCTGGTTCGCGACGGCATCAAGGCCCTGTTGTCCGTAATGCCCCGACTGGACGTGGTGGGCGAAGCTGAGAACGGTGCGCAAGCGATTGAAATGGTCGGTCGCAGCCAACCCGACCTGCTGCTGATGGACATCAGCCTCAAGGACATGAACGGGCTCGAGTTGACCCGGTTGCTGGGCAAGCAATACCCCAGCCTCAAAATCCTCATCCTCAGCATGTACGACAATTACGAGTACGTGAGCGAATCCGTGCGTTCCGGCGCCAGCGGCTACGTACTCAAGAACGCGCCGTCGCGGGAAATCATCGCAGCCATCGAAGCCATCATCAGCGGCGGCACGTTCTACAGTGCAGAGATCGCCCAGCGGCTTGCCACCGACCCGCACACCGATAACGAGCTGACGCCACGCGAGAGCCAAGTGTTGTCCAAAATGGTCCAGGGCCTGAACAACAAGGAAATGGCCCGTGAACTGGACATCAGCGTTCGCACCGTCGAGACCCATCGCCTGAGCATTCGCCGCAAGCTGAACATCGACAAGCCCGCGGCCCTGGTGAAATACGCGATCGACCACGGGATTATTTCGCGCTAGGCGGAAATGTAGGAGCTGCCGAGGGCTGCGATCTTTTGATCTTGATCTTGATCTTGATCTTGATCTTTCACTTCCGACTCAATTGTCTGGAACAAGATCGCAGCCTCGTTGCACTCGACAGCTCCTACGCTCCTACGCTTCTGCGCTCCTACACAGCTCCTGTGCCCTACGGGGAATCCGGTGCAATAGCCTGGCTGCTGAAGATCGGCCAACAGACTCGGGTCACTTGGTGTCCAGCCCAACAAGGCGCGGGGGTAACTGCCAGCCGTCCCGTGGAAGTTGCCGTCTATGGCGACGCCATGGCCGACATGTTCTGCGCCTACCTGGAAAGCCTGCAACGACGGCCTCTCGCGACGACGCTCAGTTGATGGCTCACGATCAACACCGCAGTGACAGCGAGCCGGCGCTTTTACTACACTCCCCGGTCTCATTCCCTTGCGTTGCGAGACGTCCAATCACTATGAAAAACATAACAAGCTTGATGACGCTCTGTGGCCTGTTGGCGCTCTCCGGCGGTGCCCTGGCCGAGCCGGCCCCTTCGCTGCTGGACCAGGTCCTGCAGCGCGGCGAACTGAAGGTGTGCACCACCGGCGACTACAAGCCCTATACCTTTAAAACCGCAACCGGCGAATACGAAGGCATTGACATCGACATGGCGCGCGCGCTGGCCGCCAGCCTGGGCGTCAAGGTGCAATGGGTGCAGACCACCTGGAAAACCCTGATGCCGGATATGGTTGCCGGTCAATGCGACATCGGCATGGGTGGGATTTCGGTGACGCTGGAGCGCCAGAAGAAAGCCTATTTCAGTCACTCTCTGGACGTGGATGGCAAGATCCCGCTGGTGCGTTGCGAAGACCAGGCGCGGTACCAGACCCTCGAACAGATGAACCAGCCTTCGGTGCGTCTTGTCGAGCCGGCCGGTGGCACCAACGAAGCCTTCGTCCGGGCGTTCCTGCCTAACGGCCAGCTCAGTTTCCACGACAACGTGACCATCTTCCAGCAACTGCTGGACAAGAAAGCCGACGTGATGATTACCGACGCGTCAGAAGCGCTCTACCAGCAAAAACTCAAGCCTGGCCTGTGCGCGGTCAACCCGACCCGCTACCTGCAATATGGCGAGAAGGCCTACCTGCTGCCTCGGGATGACACCACCTGGAAGATGTACGTCGATCAGTGGCTGCACCTGAGCAAGGCCAACGGCAGCTATCAGAAGGTCATTGGGAACTGGTTGGCGGTGCCTGAAGGCCAGTGAGTAACCGGTGCTCGCGCACGCTCGCCTGTATCGGATTTGTGCGCGACGCCATGGTCTGGCATGTTGGTTCTCTAAAGCGAACAGCCACGAGGCTCTATGCAAATCGAGTTATTGGAAATCAGCGAGCACCTGCATCGATTTCCCCCATTTGATGCCCTGCCCCAGGCAACGTTGGAAGACATAGCCCGGCGTGTCGAGATCGCCTATTTCAAGGCCGGTAGCGTTATCCTCGAAGGGGGCGCCATCATCAATGACCTCCACTACGTACGCAGCGGCGCAGTCGAGATCTATCGGCGCAGCGGCGAGTTGTACGACCGCCTGGTGGAAGGCGATATCTTCGGTCAGGCCGGCCTGCTACGCAGCAATAAGGTGCGTTTTCCGGCCAAGGCCCTGGAAGATAGCCTGATCTATTTCATCCCGGCGGAAGTCATCGCCCAATTGTGCAAACGACATGACAGCTTCGCCGATTTTGTCGAAGCCGAAGGTCATTCCAGGCTCAAATCGGCCGTTGAAGCCCAAGGGCGCGCGAGCGATTTGATCCAACTTAAATCCCGTGCATTGATTTCCCGGAAGCTGGTCTGGGTCACACCACTCACCAGCGTCCAGGAAGCCGCACAGCTGATGACCGAACAGAGCGTTTCCTGTGTCGTCGTCCTGGAGCGGGCCGGGAATAACCCCGGGAAAATGCTCGGCATCGTGACCGATCGGGACCTGCGCACTCGCGTGGTGGCCGCCAACCGTAGCGGCAGCACCACCATCGGCGAAGTAATGTCGAACGATCCGGTGGCCATCCAGGCCGACGACTCACTGTTCGAGGCCATGCTGTGCATGCTTCGCAGCAATATTCACCACCTTCCGGTGATGCATAAAGGGCGCGCTCTGGGCCTGATCAATCTGTCGGACATTATCCGGCACGAGTCCCAGAGCAGCTTGTACCTCGTCAACAGCATCTCCAACCAGACCAGCGTCGAAGGTCTGCGATCATTGCTACGGGATCTACGCGGTACCTACATTCGCATGGTGCGCGACGGTGCCACCGCCCACATGATCGGCAGCGCCATTTCAGGCATTGGCCGCGCCTTCACCCAACGTCTGTTCGAGCTGGCAGAAAGGGAGTTGGGACCGCCGCCGGTGCCTTACTGCTTCATGGTGCTGGGCTCGATGGCCCGGGACGAACAGTTGCTGGTTACCGATCAGGACAACGCCCTGGTGCTGGATGATCGTTTCGACCCGATCCTGCACGATGAGTACTTCAGGAAACTGGCCACATTCGTCAGTGACGGACTCGCCGCGTGCGGCTTTAGCTACTGCAAGGGCGGGATCATGGCGACCAACGCCCAGTGGCGTCAGCCGTTGCGAGTCTGGCGCGACTATTTCACCCAGTGGATTGAAAAGCCGAACGCTGCCACCCTGCTTAACGCGTGTATTTTCTTTGACCTGGACGGGGTCTATGGTCGGCTGGAAATGGTCAACGGGCTCAAAGCGCTTTGCGCTGAAAAATCAAGGGCCACGCCCGCCTTCCTGACAGCAATGGCCCGTAACGCACTGAATAGGACGCCGCCCCTGGGTTTCTTCCGCACGTTTGTCATGGAAACCGACGGGGAGCAAAAGCAGATCATCAACCTGAAGGGACGTGGCACGGCGCCCCTTACCGACCTGATCCGAATTCATGCGCTGGCGTGCGGGAGTACCGCACAAAACTCCTTTGACCGACTCGACGCCATCAGCACGACGAAATGGCTGCAACCGCAAGCCATTGATCATCTACGCTACGCATTGGAGTTCCTATCGATGGTGCGAATACGGCACCAGGCCCATGCCATCGAACAAGGTCGGACACCAGACAACTACATCGTGCCCGAGCGTTTTTCCACCATTGAGCGCCACAACCTCAAGGAAGCGTTCCAGGTGTTGAGCAATGCGCAAAAATTCTTGCGCTTCCGCTATCCCGGCCACGCACGGCCAACACGATGAGCGATTCACGGAACGCGCAGAGGCAGACAACACTGGACTGGCCGGCACGCTTTGAACAGCTGGCACAGCAAGCCAGACACCCTCTCTTGCAGCGCTTCTACCAAGCCGGCGTTGCCAACGGACAGACGCCGTTGGAGCAGGTGGACCTGCTGGCGTTGGACCTGGAAACCACCGGTTTGAATGCCTGTAGCGACAGCATCGTCAGCATTGGCTTGATACCGTTGACGCTCAAGCGGATACGCTGCGGCGAAGCGCTGTACTGGATCATCAAACCCGCGCAACTAACCCACGAATCGGTAACTTTCCATCGCATCACCCACGCCGATATTCGCCATGCCCCCCGGTTGCCGGACATCATGGAACACCTGCTGGAAGCAATGACGGGAAAAATCATGGTCGTGCACTACCGGACCATCGAACGTGACTTCCTGGACCAGGCGTTTCGTCACTACTGGGGAGAAGGCCTGCAATTTCCAGTCATTGACACCATGCAACTCGAAGCGCGGCAAGTCCGGGGCCATCGCAGCTGGCTAGACCGACTGTTGCAACGCCCTCCCACCTCCGTCCGACTGGCGGACAGTCGGACGCGCTATCACCTGCCGCCCTACCATGCCCATCAGGCCTTGACCGATGCCTTGGCCACGGCCGAGCTGCTGCAAGCGCAAATAGCCACTGACTACAGCCCTGACGTTGCGATTGGAGAACTTTGGGACTGAGGCCGACGATGGAACATGACCCGTTCCATCATCGGCACTCGTTGACCATCAGGATCGCGGTTCGGACAGCAATCCCTTGACCAGCGAAACGCAGCCCACCAGCAGGACAATGGCGAAGGGTAATCCGGTGGACACCGCCATGGCCTGCAAGGCCACCAGCCCCCCTCCCAGCAACAGTGCGATGGCGATCACCCCTTCAATGACAGCCCAGAAGACCCGCTGCGGAACGGGTGCGTCAACCTTTCCGCCCGCGGTGATCGTATCGATCACCAGCGAGCCGGAGTCCGAGGAGGTGATGAAGAACACGATCACCAACACAATGCCCAGCAGAGACGAGATTTCCTTGAGGGGAAGCGCTTCAAACATTGCGAACAGCTTGAGTTCCAGGACAGCGTCCTTCACGCCGCTGAGGCCTTGCAGGGTGGCCTGATCAATGGCCGTCCCGCCAAAGGTCGTCATCCACAGCACCGACACCAGCGAAGGCACCAGCAATACCGAAATCAGAAACTCACGAACGGTACGGCCACGACTGACCCTGGCGATGAACATACCGACGAATGGGGACCAACTGATCCACCAGGCCCAGTAGAACGCCGTCCACCCCTGGGTGAACTCAGTGTCCGCTCGCCCGAAAGGGTTGGACAATGCCGGCAGGTATTGCGCATAGGTCACCACGTTCTTGAAAAACCCGGTGAGGATGGCCACGGTTGGCCCGACGACAATGATGAATAGCAGCAACAGGAGCGCCAGGCCCATGTTGATTTCGGACAGCAGCTTGACGCCCTTCTCCAGCCCGGCGAGTACCGAACACAGCGCAATCAGAGTGATGCCGATGATGAGCACCACCTTGCTGACATTGGTGGACGGGATACCAAACAAGTGCTCAATCCCCGCAGAGGCCTGCTCGGCACCGATACCCAGCGAGGTCGCCAGCCCAAACAGCGTGGCAAAGACCGCCAGGATGTCGATGATGTGCCCGGGCCATCCCCAGACACGCTCACCCAGCAGCGGGTAAAAAATCGAGCGTATCGACAGCGGCAAGCCTTTGTTGAAGGAAAACAGCGCCAGGGACAACGCAACGATGGCGTAGATTGCCCAAGGATGTAGCCCCCAGTGAAAGATAGTCGCAGCCATCGCCAGCTCCGCAGAACCTTTCATGTCCCCCTTTGCACCATCAAGGGGTGCCCAATCCGTACGCACGCCACTGGCATCGACCGTGACTCCGCCCATCGCGGAAGCGTAATGCGACATCGGCTCGGCAACACCATAGAACATCAACCCGATGCCCATCCCGGCGGCGAACAACATGGAGAACCAGCCCAGATACGTATGATCCGGCGTGGCGTCGCGACCGCCCAATCGGACCTTGCCCAATGGCGAAACTATCAACGCCAGGCACAGTAATACGAAGATATTGCCTGCGCTCAGGAAGAACCAGGCCAAGTGTCGGGTCAACCAACTGCGCATTGCGCTGAAGAGCGGTTCGACTTCGTTTTGCAGGGCTAATGTTACGACGACGAACAACAGAATGGTGGCGGCGGAGATGAGGAAGACTTTGCCATGGATATCCAGAGAGAACGAAAACTCACCGCTGATATTGTCCTGTCCTATGACATAGTCTGTTTCAATGAGATTTGCCTCGCCGCTGGGGGCTGGTATTCCCTCCGTGCCGGGCGTCTGAGGTCTTCCTGATAGATCGTCGACAGGATTTTTACCCACGTGAATCTCCTTTGATATACAGCACGCGCATGCGCGCCTGTGGTCTGATGAGTCCCGCTGGTCCAAAATGAAAACGAGATATGTGTGCCATAGCCTAACAAGTTTAGAGCAATGGTTGGAACATTGAGACCGGCCATGACTGTTCTACTAACGGCAACCTGAGCCGAGTGAGGCGCAGCGCTGGCCTTTATCCCAGACGCAACGAAGGGTGCCGAGACAGCCACCGACACCCTTCATAGCCCCGTCACTCGGGGGCTGGCTTCAACTCACTGCGCGGCACGCACCTTGGCAATTTCGTCATACATCATCTTGACCAGCTCGCCATCCAGGGATTTGGCGAACTTGTCGACCACCGGCTTCACCCGCTCACGCAAGCGGTCCTTCTCGGCCGGGCTGATCTCATTGACGGTCATTGCAGCGGCCAACGTGACCTTGGCCTTGTCCATGCTCGCGGCCGTGACGTCACGCTGGAATGTTTGCGCCTCGGCCACGGCCGAGCGGATCAGCGCTTTTTCATCATCGTTGAGGCGGTTCCAGGTTTTCTGGCTGATGATCAGCGACTGCGGGTTGAAGATGTGGCCCGTGACGGAAAGATACTTCTGCACCTCGTAGAACTTGTTGCCCTCAATCACCGTGAAAGGGTTTTCCTGACCGTCGATGGTGTGCTGTTCAAGGCCCGTGTAGACCTCGGGGAACGCCATCGGCACCGGGTTGGCGCCCAGGGCGGAGAAAGTCTCCAGGTAGATCGGTGACTGGATGACGCGAATCTTCAAGCCCTGCATGTCTTCAAGCTTGGTCACCGGGTGCTTGCTGTTGGTCAGGTTACGGAAGCCCAGGTCCCAATAACCCAGCCCGACGAGCCCTTTGCTGTCCAGTTGCGCCGCCAGTTTCTGCCCGACCGGCCCATCGATGACCGCATGGGCTTCCTCGACGTTGTTGAACAGGAACGGGAAGTCGAGCATGGCATAATCCGGTGCCTGGGCGGCCAGGATCCCGGAGTTGAGCACCGTGATGTCCAATGTGCCGCCCTGCAACGCCGACACCGTTTGCACGTCGCCGCCCAGCGTACCGCCGGGGAACAGGCGGACCTTGATCTTGCCACCGCTC
This sequence comes from Pseudomonas sp. RL_5y_Pfl2_73, assembly GCF_963970515.1. Taxonomy (NCBI): domain Bacteria; kingdom Pseudomonadati; phylum Pseudomonadota; class Gammaproteobacteria; order Pseudomonadales; family Pseudomonadaceae; genus Pseudomonas; species Pseudomonas sp. RL_5y_Pfl2_73. The sequence continues at coordinate 9,229 of NZ_CAXAPD010000015.1, forward strand.
TTTTCGCTGAGCAGATCGGCAAACTTCTGCGCGCCCTGCCCTTGTGGATGCTCCTTGACGTTCTGGAACGCGAATCGCAGGGTGCGTTCGCGGATTTCATCTGCGTGGCTGACCACGCTACCCAGCAGCAGTCCCGTTGCGCACGCCCCGGCCAACAGGGTTTTCATCAGTTGTCCCATGTCACTCTCCGATCGTTATTGTTTTTAAGTTGAGCTACTACGGCTTGCACCGGCCTCAACCGGTGAAGAATTTCAGCGGGCCCAAGACCAGTTGTGGGAACACGACCAGCAGGAACAGCACCACCAGTTGCGCCAGCAGGAACGGCCACACGCCACGAACGATCTCTTCGATATTGAGCTTGCAAACCCCACTCACCACATTGAGCACTGTGCCTACGGGCGGGGTAATCAGGCCGATGGCGGTGTTGATCAGAAACAACACGCCAAAGTAAACCGGGTCGATGCCCGCCTGGGTAACCGCCGGCATCAGCACCGGTGTAAGGATGAGGATGCTTGGCGTCATGTCCATGACCGTAGCGACCAGGATGATCATCAGCATGATGACTACCAACAGCAGGGTCGGGCTGTTCATAAACGGCTCGAGCACCGCCGCCAGTTGGCTCGGCAGATCGGCAATAGTCACCAGCCAGGAAGAAACCATGGCGGCGGCGACCAGCAGCATCACCACCGAAGTGGTCTTGGCCGAGGACAGGATCACCTCGTACAACTGGCTGACTTTCATTTCCCGGTAGATCACCAGAGAGACGAATAGCGAATAGACCGCCGCCACCACTGCCGCTTCCGTCGGGGTAAAAATGCCGAACTTGAGGCCAAAAATAATGATGATCGGCAAGCCCATGGCCCAGCTGCCCTGAACCAATGCCCGCAAGACCTGGGCACGGGATTGCTTGGGTGGCGTCTCGACATTCTCGCTGCGGGAGACGAACCACCAGGCAATGGCCAGCGCCATTGCGAGCATGATCCCTGGCACGATGCCGGCCAGGAACAACTTGGAGATCGACACGCCGGAGGCCACGCCAAAGACAATAAAGCCAATGCTCGGGGGAATGACCGGCGCGATAATGCCACCGGCAGCAATCAAACCCGCCGAGCGCGCCCGATTGTGCCCGGCCAGCACCATCATCGGCACCAGCAACGCCGCCAGTGCCGCCGCATCGGCCACGGCCGAACCGGAGAGCGACGCCAGCAGGCAGGACGCGATGATCGCCACATAACCGAGGCCACCACGCTTGTGCCCCACCAGCGCCATGGCGATGTTGACGATGCGTTTGGACAGGCCACCGACGTTCATGGTTTCGCCGGCCAGCATGAAGAACGGCACAGCCATTAGCGGGAAACTGTCCGCCCCGTTGAGCAGGTTCTGGGCAATGATTTGCGCGTCAAACAGATCCAGGTAGAACATCAACGCCACGCTGACCACCAGCAAGGCAAACGCAATGGGCATGCCCAGTGCCATGCTGCCAATCAAGGACCCGAGGAAAATAACCAGTGTCATGGGCGGGTACTCTTGATGGGGTCAGCGGTGACGGGGTTATGGGTGATTTCCTCGGCATCGTTGGCCTTGACCATCACCAGCTCGTTATCCCCGAGCTTGCCAAACAGCGCCAGGTAGAGCTCGTAGAACAGGATCGCTGCGGCACTGGCGCCAAACACCAGGCCAGCACCGTAAAACAGTGCCATGGACAAACCTGACGCCGGGGCAACGACATTCAGGTTGATCGCGGCCTGTTGCCAACTGCCACTGAAGATCAGCCAGCAGATGTACAGCATCAGCAGATGGCTGATGACCAGGCAGATACGCTTGCCGGCCGGCGGCAAGCGCTTGACCAGGCTGTCCATGCCCAGGTGAGCACGGTCCTTGAGCGCCACCAGGGCACCGAGAAAAATCATCCAGACGAAGAACCAGCGCGACAACTCCTCCGACACACTGATGCCAGAGTTGAAGGCATAACGCAGCACCACATTGCCGAACACCAGCACGATCATCGCGACCATGCACAACACGATCAGTAGCTTGAGCAGCTTGAAATACAGATCGACGACTTTTGTCATCTTGAAGGCCTCTCGGATTGTCGGATGCCGGGGGTCCAACCGGCGCGGTGGAACGGTAGCGGTGTCCGCTATCGAATCCAGACGCAGGTACTGCCGGGAATTCCAGACCAGGTGCGACAGAGCGAGGGAAAGGCATCGGGGGTTTGCAGATAGATCCGCATGAGGTGTTCCTCTACTTTTTTATTATGGTCTTGGCAATGCGTCGCAAGACGTACGGCACCTAAAATGTACCAACCAGTTAGTTTGGTCAATATCCCTGGCGCGAACACATTACAAAGCGTGCGATTATCGGCTAGAGGCGAATTGGGTTTGCGAGGGCATTAGAGCTATTCAAGAACGTATCAAACATCACTCAGTCCAATTAAGAATCACGCCGCTTATAAACATCGACAATGTGCACATGCGTAAATTTTTTAAAATAAAAACGTAATTTAAATGGAACTTTTTACACACTTATAAGAATTGGCACTAAGGTACTAGAGAACTAAGCAACTTTGACAATATGTAGGCGCCATTTTAATGGCGAGCAAATCTCTTACAAAAACATTGGCGCCGCCTGTCAAAAAACCGTCAGCATCGCCTGCTGCCGCCCGCGCAGCCACGCCGCATCTCGAAAAAAGACAAAAAAAATCTTATTAATCAAATAGTAATAAGATTCTAAAGATCTCCAGGAGAGCCTCTTTTTCGCCCTTCCAAGAAGCCCCTTTTAAAAAAATATTTAAACTTCACATATAAAACTTTGCGGCAACGAGCTTTAATGTTATTAATTTGACGGCCCAGATCAAGATACCACTACGTCACTTCCCGTGCTCGTAAGTATCTAACTGATATTGGATCCAATTAACTTAGACCGCTGGCTTGCCCAACCACATTGTTGTGCTTGGACGGCTGTTGTGCGGCGCAGAAAACTGCGCGAGGAAGGACGTCATCGCTATTCAAGACTCACGGATCAAGATCCTTTCGATCTTCGGTACCCGTCCAGAAGCCATCAAGATGGCACCTTTGGTCAAAGCCCTCGCCGCAGAACCCGGTATCGAGTCGCTGATCTGCGTCACCGGCCAGCATCAAAGCATGCTCAAGCAGGTGCTGGACCTGTTCGACCTCAAGGCCGACTTCACCCTTGACGTGATGACACCGCACCAGACACTCAACTCCCTGACTGCCGCGTTGTACAGCGCCATCGACCCGGTACTGGAGCAGACCCGGCCGGATCGGGTACTGGTCCATGGCGATACCACTTCGGCCATGGTCGCTTCGATGGCCGCCTTCCATCGACGCATTCCCGTCGGCCATGTGGAAGCCGGTCTGCGCACCGGTGACATCTACAGCCCCTGGCCGGAAGAAATGAACCGCCGGTGCATCGACCTCAGCGCCGACCTGCTGTTTGCTCCCACCGGACAGTCACGCGACAACCTGCTGGGCGAACGCCTGCAAGGTCGTTGCCTGGTGACCGGCAACACCGTGATCGACGCGCTGCAACTGACGGCCCGACGCATCAATGATGATGCCCGGCTGCGTGACGAACTGGACCAACAGTTCCCGTTCCTGCAAACCGGAAGCAAGCTGCTGCTGGTGACCGGTCACCGCCGGGAGAACTTCGGCGAAGGCTTCCTGGACATCTGCAAGGCCCTGCGCCAACTGGCCCAGCGCCCGGATATCCAGATCGTCTACCCGGTGCACCTCAACCCGAACGTACTGGGGCCGGTTACCGAACAACTGGGCGATCTGCTCAATGTGCATTTGATCAAACCGCTGGATTACCTGGCCTTTGTGCGCCTGATGCAACACGCCCACGTCATCCTCACCGACTCTGGCGGCGTGCAAGAAGAAGCGCCGTCCCTGGGCAAGCCCGTGCTGGTGATGCGCGACGTCACCGAACGCCCCGAAGCCGTGGCCGCCGGCACTGTGCGCCTGGTGGGCACTTCCCCCGCCTCGATCGTCGCCGGTGTGGACGCGCTGTTCGACGACGAGGCCTTGTGGCGCCGAGCGTCACAGGCCGCCAACCCCTATGGCGATGGCAAGGCCAGCCAACGCATCGTCGATACCCTGATGGGGCGCCCGGTCAGCGACTTTGTCGTGGGCCAGGCGCATTCGTCCCAGGAACTGGCATATGCGCCAACGTCCGCGCCACGGGAGTTGCTCGTCGATTTCACCTCATAACTGCTATCCACCCTTATCAGATCGAGATTTGCCTGAATGAAGCCTTCCGTTGCCAACCCTACGGGCGCGCTCAGCGCCCTTGCCTGTGGCCTGAGCCTGCTCGCGCTCATGCCGACCTTTGCCCTGGCTGCGGATAGCCCGCTGACCCAGGCTATTCATCGACTCAACGCCGATACCCGCCAGACACGTGAAGTGCGCTTGAGCGACCTGGGCATCACCGCGCCGATCCTCTTGAGCGCCAGCGACGCCCGCCGCGAGCTCTACCTGCCGGTGCCCGCCGGCGTTGCGCTCGATGACGCCACCTTGCAACTGGATGCCAACTACCTCAATGGTGAAGGCGGTCGCAACACCCTGCTACTGTCCCTCGATGGCTACCCAGTGCGCGCCGAAGGGCTCAGCGAGGCACAAGGCGATGCCAGCGCCACACTCGGCGTCCACAAGGCCGCACGTGACAACGGCCTGGTGCGCCTGGGCATTGCCTGGTCCTCGGTGGTGCCTCGGCCGTTGTGCGAAGATGATCGGGTCATCGGCAATGTGCTGCGCATCCAACCCGAGACGCGCCTGAGCTACAGCTACGACGCCAGCCAGTTGCGCGACGTCGGTGCGGCCTGGGCGGCCCTGCCCGGCGAGCCCGGCATTCTCGTCGCCCCTGGCGCGTTGTCCGCCGCCAGCTACGATTCGGCCTGGCGCCTGGGTGTCGCACTGGAGCGCATCGGCAAACACAGCCGCATCCTGCCCTTCCCTGTCGTGCAGGACAGCGTGGACTTGAGCGGCCTGCGCATCCCTGCCGAGCTATTGAGCATTCCTGCCTTCGCCAGCCTCAACGGCAAAGGCCCGCACAGCTTGGCCAACCCGGCCGAGATCGGCGCACTGCTGGTGTTGGGCCAGACCCCGAACGTACAGGCTGACCTGGCGATCAACGACCCGGAGCTGCTCAAGGCCATCAACCAGTCTCTGGACGCCTTGCAAAGCCAGGTCCAGGGCCTCGACACAACGGCAGCCAGCGCGCTGAGCCTATGGCGCAAACAGCACATCAACGCCGCACTGGCGAGCGCCGACACCGACAGCGTACGCCTGGCGCTGCTGGGCACTCGCCCGGTCCTGATGATCGCCCCACAATCCACCGGCAAAGCCTTGTCGCTGCTCGGTTCGACCTGGAGCAAACTGGCGACAAGTCGCCAATTGACCGTGAGCGAAGCGCAAACACCGTTGAGCGACGATGGCCGTGTTGCCCTGTCGCGACTGGGCGGCGCCCCTGGCAACTTCGACGTGGCCTCGCGATTCGACTGGAGCACTTCGTTCCCCCTGGGCAGCGTGGCTTACGACGGTCGCGTGCCCGTCACGGCCGTGGTCGACGTCTCCGCCGCCCCGGGTGCTTCCCCTACAGCACCGGTGGCCTCGCTGTTTTTCAATGATTTCCTGATCGGCGCGCAGCAACTGACCGCCAACGGTGAGCCGCAGCGCATCCAGGCCCACATCCCGCGCTACGCCCTGGGCTCGAAAAACACCTTGCGCGTATCGTTCCAGCGCCAGCCGGTCAGTGACCGCTGCCTGGAAACGCCGCAAGCCTTCCCCGTATCGGTCCTGCCGACCAGCCACATCGTCCTGGAAAAAGCGGCGCTGGACGACGATTTCTCAGGCATGGCCGCACGCTTCGCCGTGGACACCCAGATTTTGGTTCCCCGGGCCTACCTCGACCAACCGGCCAGCAGTCTGGCGCGGGTCATTTCGGTGGCCGATGCCAGCGGTGTTTCGCCGCTGCGCGCGCAGCTCAAGGTCAGCGCTGATGCGAACGCCGTCGTCAGCCCGGACAAAGCCTTCCTGGCCTTCGAGTTGCCGCTCAAGGACAGCCAGGAATCGGTCCAGGTCGATGAGCAAGGTCGCCTGCGCATCAACCACAAGGACCAGGTGTTGCTGGACATACAACCCCTCAACCAATTGGCCTCGCTGCAAGTGGTGCAGACCGCAGGCCAGTACGGCCTGGTCTACCGGGCCCTGGGCAACCAGCCGCCAAGCCTGGCCAAGCCGATTGTGCTGACCCGTGGCGACGTGGCGATTCTGGGCAACAACGGGGCCGTGGCGATCTTCGATACCCAAGACCCAAGCGGTAGCCTGCTGATCGACCGCGAAGAACCCAAAGGTCTGGACGCCTGGCGAAAACCTTCGCTGCTTTGGCTGATCCCGGGCGCCATTATCCTGTTCCTCCTCTTGTTGCTGGCAGGCCGTAGCGCCCGTCGCAATCGCCAGTAACGGTACCCTTCGATGACGTCGCTTTATTGGCCCTATTGGCTGGCCCATTACTACAACTACCTGGAGATCGCGACCATTATCGTCGCGGTGCTGATCCTGATCTCCAGCCTGGATGATCTGATCGTTGACGTGTGGTACTGGTCTCGTCGCCTGTACCGAAAGCTCACCGTGGACCGCCGCTACCGGCCGCTGACCGTCGAGCAATTGTTGGCCCGGGACGAACAGCCCCTGGCGATCATGGTGCCGGCCTGGTTGGAATACGACGTCATCGCACCGATGATCGAGAACATGGTGTCGACCCTCGACTATCAGAACTACGTGGTCTTCGTCGGTACGTACATCAACGACCAGCGCACCATCGACGAAGTCGAACGGATGCGCAGGCGCTACAAACAACTGCACCGTGTCGAAGTGCCCCATGCCGGGCCGACCTGCAAGGCCGACTGCTTGAACTGGGTGATCCAGGCGATTTTCCTGCATGAGAAAACCCATGGTATGACCTTCGCCGGCGTCGTCCTGCACGACAGCGAGGACGTGCTGCATCCGCTGGAACTGCGCCTGTTCAACTACCTGTTGCCGCGCAAGGACATGATCCAGTTGCCCGTGGTGTCGCTGGAGCGCAACTGGTACGAATGGGTGGCGGGTGTCTACATGGACGAGTTCGCCGAATGGCACGGCAAGGACCTGGTGGTGCGTGAAAGCATGACCGACACCGTGCCCTCGGCCGGCGTTGGCACTTGCTTTTCCCATCGCGCCCTGCGGGTGCTGGCCGGTGAAACCGAAAACCAGCCGTTCAACACCGACAGCCTCACCGAGGACTACGACGTTGGCGCGCGCTTGGCCAAGGTTGGCATGAACGCGATTTTCGTTCGTTTCCCGGTGCAGTTCCGGGTGCTGCGCAAATCCTGGTTCCGCAAACCTTACGAATCGACTCTGACGATGCCACTGTGCGTGCGCGAGTTTTTCCCGGACACGTTCCGCACGGCCTTCCGGCAAAAGGCCCGCTGGACCCTGGGCATCGGCTTGCAAGGCTGGGAGCAGATGGGTTGGCACGGTTCGCTGGCCAACCGATACCTGCTGTTTCGTGATCGCAAGGGGGTGGTGACGGCGTTCGTGAGCATCGTCGCCTACGTCATTCTGGTGCAACTGCTGGGCTTGATCATTCTGCGCCACAGCGGCTTGTGGGATGTCACCTTCCCAACGCCGTTCGAAAGCATTGGCCCGGTCAAATACCTGCTGTTGGCCAATGGCGTCGCCTTGGTCTGGCGCATCCTGCACCGCTATTACTTCACCGCCGTGCTGTACGGCTGGCAGCATGGCTTGCTGTCCATGCCCCGCATGCTGGTGGGCAATTTCGTCAACTTCATGGCCGCTTCCCGGGCCTGGCGCATGTTCCTGGTGGGCAAGGTGATGAATCGCAAGCTGGTCTGGGACAAGACCATGCACGATTTCCCTTCCACCGACCTGGTCGCCATCGCGCCACGCCGCCTGGGCAGCGTGTTGCTGTCCTGGCAAGCCATCACCGACACGGCCCTGCAAAGCGCCCTCGACGAACAACAAACGCGCAACGTGCCTTTGGGGAGAATTCTGCTCAACAACGGCTGGCTGGACGATGAAACCCTGGCCGAAGCCATCGCGTTCCAGAATGACCTGCCCCGGGTCTTTGATGTCGCCGAGAAAGCCGCGGCCTCGACATCCTCGTTAAGCCCCGAGTTTGCCTTGCGCTGGCGGGTCGTGCCCCTGGGACGCAATAGCGAAGGCTGCGAACAGATCGCCGTCGCTAACCCCTTGTCTGACGAAGGCCTGCAACAGGTCAGCGCCGAACTGGGCAGCGAGCCGGTGCAATTGATCGCCCGGGAAAGCGAAATTCTCGCGCTGTTGCGCAAGTTGCCTGCACGCAACGGCCACACCGTGCCAAATGCCCGGGCACCGCTGTTGGGCGACCTGCTGATCGAAATGGGCCTGCTCGATCGCGACGAGTTCAGTCGCGTCATGCTCCAGTACCGGCCGCAACACCACGGCCGCATCGGTGATTACCTGGTCGACAGCGGTGTGCTGCCACGTTCGACGATCGAACAGGCCGTGGCCCGTCAGCACAATCTCTACCCAACGGAGCTCCCGGCATGAACCGCCCCTACCTGACCCTTTTGGCCACGGGGCTGAGCCTGATACCAGCGTTTGCGCTTGCCGAAACGTTGCCGCTGCCATTGTCCGGTCCGGCCTATACCGCCGCCAACGAAGCCTACAGCGCCTACGAACGCAAGGACTACGACCTGGCCATCGCCAAGGCACGCGAAGCCCTGCGCCAGCGGGCCGACGTGACGCGCCTGAACACCCTGATTGAGTTGGCCGAACGAGACAAGAAACTGCGCGACCACCCCCTGTCCCGGACAGCGTCGCGCCCCGCTACCACAGCACCGGGTTTTATCGCCGCGTCCCAGGGGTTCAAGGCCTATGACCGCGAACAATTCGGCCTCGCCACACAATCGGCCCGCAAGGCCATCGCTCAAGCACCTCGTCGCCGTGAATATCGACTGTTGCTGATCGACTCCTTGCAGCGCCAGCAACACTTGGAAGAAGCCGACCGGGCCACCGCCGCTGCCCTTGGCGTCTTTGCCAACGACAACACGTTGTTGATGCGTCGCAAAGCCATTCGCCGTCAACTCGCCGTACCGCTGGCAATCCAGGGCTATCGCGCGCTGGAGCAAGGCAACACAGCCCTGGCCGTGGACCAGGCGCGCAAAGCCGTGGCCTGGGCCCCGGAAATCACCGCCAACCAGCAGTTGCTCATCAGTGCGCTGCTGGCGGCGAAGGATTACCCCGCGGCCGAACAGGCTGCCTCTGGCTCGCTGAAACTGGACGATCGCCAAGCCGCGCCATGGATCCTGCGCAGCTACGCCCGGGATCGTCAGGGTAAGTTGCAGCCAGCTCAGGCCGATCTGAACCGCGCCCTGTCCCTGCCTGGCTTGTCGACAAGCGAGCGCCGGGACATCCGTCTCTTTGCCGTCGACGCTGCCCTGGCGCGCGGTGAGCCTCAGTACGCGCTGCAGCAGTTGCAGTCGTTGGGCAACGACGACAGCGATGAAGTGACCCGTCGCAGCGGTGCGGCCCGTGCAGCGCTGCGCCAGAAAAACAAAGGCCTGGACACCCTGGCCCAATTTCCACCACCGCCCCTGGAGTGCCAGGAAAGCACCTTCGGCCTGACCTGTGCGATCTGGCCGGGCAGTTCCCATGATGCCGGTACTGCGCTGGCGTCCCAGGCCTATACCGCCCTCGCCCGCAAAGACCCGACGACCGCAGTCGCCCTGGCGAACCAGGCCGTCGCACGCGCCCCGCAGAACCCGGCGTATCGGCACCTGCTGGTCAGCGCCCTGACGGATCAGAAACGCCTGCCCCAAGCCATCACCGCCGCCGGCGAAGGCCTGCAAATCCATAGCGACGACGCCCGGCTATTGGTCATGCGTGGACGCCTGCGCCAGCAATCCGGGGACGATGTTGGCGCCCGGGATGACTTTACCCGCGCCCTGGCGCTAGGCAGCCTGCCGGCCTACGAAGAAGCCGGTTTGTATGCCGCCATCGGTCAGCGCCGCACCGCCCGCGAACGCCTGCAAGAGGCGCGGGCTACGGGCGAACTGGCGTCGGTGAGCGATCTGCAGGTCGCCTACCTCTCGATGCAGGCCGGAGACGATGAGGCGGCTCACGATGCGTTCCGCAAGGCCGACGCCAGTACGCCATTGACCACGGCGGCGGCCCAAGACGCCGCCTACAACGCGATGCACCTGCATGAAGACGACGAAGCCGTGGCGTACTTCGAGCGCGTCATCGATGGGCAAGAAACCGCTGAGACGCCGCTGTCCGCACAACAGTTGTTCGATACCCGTCGCACCGTCGGCGATGTATCGCGCAGACTCGGCCTGACCAGCACCACCAGCTATCGCGGCAACAGTTCCAGTGGTCTGAGCGCCGCCCCGGGCACCAGTGGCAGCGGCAGCGAAAGCAATGACCTGCTGCAAAACAGCACCGAACTGTCGTGGCGTCCGTTGGGCTACCGCAATGGCCGCTTCGTCGAACTCTACGGACGCATCACCGACACCCTGTGGAGCAGGAACAGCGATTCGGACACCGGTGCGGATGCTTTGCAAGGCGCTCTCGGCGTGCGGGTCAAGCCCTTCAGTTCGGTCAACATCATGGCCGCCCTTGAACGGACCTTCCCGCTTGGATCTTCCAATGTCGACGGCGACTGGCTGGTGCGGCTGGGCTACGGTTCGAGCATCGGCACCGATCTGCGGGTCGATGTGCCGAGCTGGTGGACTTCGCAGCTTTACGCCGAGGTCGGCCACTACATCAACGACTCGCGCGACTACTTCAACAGCGAATGGCAAGTGGGTCGCAGCTACGCCATCGGTGGAACCGGCTCGCGCTGGGTGAGCTTCCCTCATGTCGTCGCGGCGATCGACTACGATTCCAAGATGAAGAGCAAAGCCGGCGGCGGCTTTTCTTCCGGCGACGCCGGGGGGATCGGGATAGGAAACAACGTACGTTACTGGTTCCGGGAAGACGCCTACAACGCACCACGTTCCTATGTGGACCTGTCCCTGCAATACCGGGCCAGGGTGTTTGGCGAGGACCGCGCCAAAGGCGTGTTCGCGCGCCTGACCTACTCCTACTGAGGACGTTGGTGGGATATGCGGTTCGTCAGTACGAAAAGCGGCTCGCCTCGCCGAGCCGCGACTACACTGCATCCAGAAGGGACTTGTTTGAATAGCTTGGCAAAGTTCATCAATCGCAAGACCGTCGCGGCGCTGTTACTGGCCGCGTTCCTCAGCGCAGGTACAGGGACGTACTACATAATGACCACCACGACACCGAACATCGTCGGCATCGTCTGGCAGCCGGATAACCAGACTGTCGGCATCAGCGGCAATTGGGAAGAACTGGGAGTGCACGAGCTACTGGTGCAATGGACGGTGGTGGACGACCAGGCCTTCGTGTCTGGAACGGGCCTTCCTAGCGTACCGGTACTGCCGGACTGGGCGCGCATTGCCAGAACGCCTTGGGCCCAGGATGTCATCCTCGGCCTGGCCGGCTATTTCAGTGAGAACCGCTCACGAGAAAATGTCGAGCAACTGGCGTCGCTCTCGGAGCGCATCGCCGGGTTACCGACGCCATTGCATGTCACCGGTTGGTACTTTCCGGCTGAGGTCGACCCCAGCTGGTCGGGCGCTACAGAGCTGCCGGCCTTGCTGGCCAAGCTGCCGCGGCCGCTGTGGATCAGTGTCTACGACGGCGCCAACATCGGCCCCGCCGCTACCGCAGACTGGCTCAAGCAATGGTTGCCGAACGACATCGGCGTGTTTTTCCAGGACGGTGTCGGCGTTTATGCCCGCACCGCCCCGGTTGCCCGGACCTACGCCGATGCCCTGCGCGATCGGCTTGGCCAGGATCGCGTGCGAATCATCGTCGAAGCCTTCCGCCCCCAATACGGCGGTGGCTTCCGCTCCGCCACAGTGGATGAGCTCAAACCACAACTGGCGGCCTATGTAGGCTATCCGCTCTACCTGTTCGACGGCCCGCACTACATGACGCCAACGTTGGTGGACCAGTTGAAACAAGCCCTGGCCCAGCCTTGATCAAGCCTTTAAGCCATTCGTTTGCCCTCGCTTACTGAGTTTGTATCGGTCTGTATCTGAAATGCGGACTGATACGAAACAATGGATTTCGCCCTCTCCTGGCACACATCGTCGATACATCCGCGCGTTTAACTGTGATCACCGGACAGCAACCTTCGCTGCCACGGCCCACTCAATCAAGCGCAAGGAGAATCACCATGTTCAATCTCTCGAAAGTATCGTCCCTGGCTATCGCCCTGACACTGGTTGGCGGTGTCGGCCTGGCCAATGTCGCCTCGGCTACCGCAGCCAGTGCATCGACTCACAACCAGGCGCAACAGCTGGCTGAAGGCGGGTCTGATCGTTTGCTGGAAAATCGGGTGGCCGAAGGTGGCTCCGATCGCTTGCTCGAGAATCGTGTGGCCGAAGGCGGGGCTGATCGGTTGCAGGAGTTGCGTGAACGCAGCGCGGTGTGAAGCGATTTTGTAGCAATCGCGCTTACTGTCGCCCGCCTCTGTAGGAGCTGGCGAAGCCTGCGATCTTTTGATCTTGAGCTTTCGACTCAATGAGCAGTGGAAAGATCGCAGATTGAAAACACTGATGAGGCCTTTCCCCCCAGAGCGCACGGGCTGGAGCGGCATTGCGACTGACCGTGAGTTTCATGCTGGTGGTCATCATCGCGTTTCTGGCCGTCGAAGGCTGGCGCACCTGGCGAGATTATCGCGCGGCCTTTTCGTCCGCCCAGGACTCGGTGACGAACCTGGCACGGGCGACGGCCCAGCACGCCGAAGACACCATTCGACAAGTGGATGTGGTCACCGCCATCCTCAGTGAACGGGTGGAAGGTGATGGCCTGCAGAACATGGACATCCCGCGTATCCATAAGCTATTGGTGCAACAAGCCGCCATCATGCCGCAACTGCACGGGTTGTTTATCTATGGCCCGGACGGCCAGTGGCTGGTAACGGACAAGGAAGTCATTCCGGAATCGGCGAACAACGCCGACCGCGACTACTTCCAATATCACCGTACCCACGAGGACCGAGGCGTGCGCATTGGCGCAGTGATCAAGAGCCGATCCACCAACGAACTGATCATCCCTGTGTCCCGTCGCTTGAACAATCCCGACGGCTCGTTCGCTGGTGTGTTGCTCGGAACGGTAAAAGTCAGTTATTTCGTCGACTACTACGGCGACTTCAAGATCGACGACAAGGGGGCGCTGGTCCTGGCCACACGCAGCGGGAGCATCCTGGTACGGCGCCCCTTCGTCGAATCAGTGATCGGCAAGAGCCTGGTCAACAGCGTGATCTTCAGGAACTACCTGCCTACCTCGAACCAGGGCGTAGCGCAGGCCAGGGCCGTGATCGACGACACCGAGCGGCTGTATGGCTATCGGGCCCTGACCACTTACCCGTTGGTGGTGGAAGCCGGGTTGTCGCGCGAGTCCATCATCGCCCCGTGGCGGCGCGATCTGTTCAAGACCAGCCTGGTGCTGATTTTCCTGATCGTGATCCTCGTCGGCTTCGGGCTCATCGTGCTGAACCAGTTGCGCTACCGGATGATCATGGAAAAGCAGATCCGCGGCGCCCACCAGGCCATGCGCGACATGGCGCTGACCGACAGCCTGACCGGACTGGGCAACCGCAGGCGGCTGGACATCGCGTTGGCCGACGAGATTCGCCTGGCCAAGCGCCGGGGTTCTTCCCTGGCGTTGATCATGCTCGACGTTGATTACTTCAAGCGTTTCAACGACAGATACGGTCACGCTGCTGGCGACGATTGTCTGCGCGCGATTGCCACTGCGGTCAGGCAGACCATCAAAAGGCCGGGTGACCTGGCGGTCCGGTATGGCGGTGAAGAGTTCACCGTGTTGCTGCCCAACACCGACAGCACGGGGGCCGCCAAGGTCGCGCAGCAAATCCTCGAAGCCGTCAGGGCCTTGAACATTGAACATGGCGATCATCCCTTGGGAATCGTGACCATCAGCGCCGGTATTACCACCTGCCAGCCGAGCGGCGAGGACGTCACCCCGGCCATGCTGATCAAGGCCGCCGACGCTTTCCTGTACCTGGCCAAGAACACCGGGCGAAACCGCTGGTGCAGCGCCGACGCGACACGTGGGTGAACCCCGCGGGACCGCCGCGCATCGGTCAGGCTCGTGCAAACCCAAGTCCACAGGTGCCTGCAAGGCGCCTGGCGGCTACAATGCTCGCTTCGACCGTGACCAGCCTGACTAAAAACAAATGTCCTTGCCCAAACATCATCTGGAATTGCTCAGCCCCGCCCGCGACGTGACCATCGCCCGTGAGGCTATCCTGCATGGCGCCGACGCCGTGTACATCGGTGGCCCGAGTTTCGGCGCGCGTCACAACGCTTGCAACGAAGTGGGCGATATTGCCCGGCTGGTGGAGTTCGCCCAGCGCTACCACGCCCGTGTGTTCACGACCATCAACACCATTTTGCATGACAACGAGCTGGAGCCGGCCCGCCAACTGATCCACCAGTTATACGATGCCGGCGTCGATGCGTTGATCGTCCAGGACCTGGGGGTGATGGAGCTGGATATCCCGCCCATCGAGCTGCACGCCAGCACCCAGACCGACATCCGCACCCTGGCCCGGGCAAAGTTCCTCGACCAGGCCGGCTTCTCGCAACTGGTATTGGCCCGTGAGCTGAACCTGCAGGAAATCCGCGCCATCGCTGATGAGACCGACGCGGCCATCGAGTTCTTCATCCACGGCGCGCTGTGCGTGGCGTTTTCCGGCCAGTGCAACATCTCCCACGCCCAGAACGGCCGCAGCGCCAACCGTGGTGACTGCTCCCAGGCCTGTCGCCTGCCCTACACCCTCAAGGACGACCAAGGCCGGGTGGTCGCCTACGAAAAACACCTGCTGTCGATGAAAGACAACAACCAGAGCGCCAACATCCGCGCCCTGGTCGAAGCCGGCGTGCGCTCATTCAAGATCGAAGGGCGCTACAAGGACATGGGCTATGTGAAGAACATCACCGCCTATTACCGCCAACGGCTGGACGATGTCCTCGAAGACCGTCCGGACCTGGCCCGCGCGTCCAGCGGCCGTACCGCGCACTTCTTCGTCCCCGACCCGGACAAGACCTTCCACCGTGGCAGCACCGACTATTTCGTCAGCGAGCGCAAGATCGACATCGGTGCCTTCGATTCGCCGACCTTTACCGGCGTGCCGGTGGGCGTGGTGGAAAAAGTCGGCAAACGCGATCTGCAAGTGGTGACCTTCGATCCGCTGTCCAACGGCGACGGCCTCAATGTGCTGGTCAAGCGCGAAGTCGTCGGTTTCCGCGCCAACATCGCCGAGCCCAAGGGTGAATTCGAAGAGGACGGCCAGAAGCGTTACCGCTACCGCGTCGAACCCAACGAGATGCCGGCCGGCATGTACCAGTTGCGCCCCAACCACCCGTTGAGCCGCAACCTGGATCACAACTGGCAGCAGGCATTGCTCAAGACCTCCTCCGAACGCCGTGTCGGCCTGGCCTGGGTTGCACGCCTGCGTGAAGCGCGCCTGGAACTGACCGCCACCAGCGAAGAAAGCATCAGTGCCAGCGTCGCCCTGGACGGACCGTTCGGCCAAGCCAACAAGCCAGAACAGGCCCTGGAGCAATTGCACGACCTGCTCGGCCAACTGGGCACCACCGAATACCACGCGACCGCGATCGAGCTGGATGCGCCCCAGGCGTTCTTCGTCCCCAACTCGCAGCTCAAGGCCTTGCGCCGCGAAGCCATCGAGGCCCTGACCGCCGCCCGCATCAACGCCCACCCACGCGGTGGCCGCAAGGCCGAGACCAACCCACCGCCGGTGTACCCGGAGTCGCACCTGTCGTTCCTGGCCAACGTCTACAACCAGAAGGCCCGGGACTTCTATCATCGTCACGGCGTCAAGCTGATCGACGCGGCGTTCGAGGCCCACGAGGAAACCGGTGAAGTGCCGGTGATGATCACCAAGCACTGCCTGCGCTTCTCGTTCAACCTCTGCCCCAAGCAGGCCAAGGGCGTCACCGGCGTACGCACCAAGGTCGCGCCGATGCAGCTGATACACGGCGATGAAGTGCTGACCCTGAAGTTCGACTGCAAGCCCTGCGAGATGCATGTGGTCGGCAAGATCAAGGGGCACATCCTCGACCTGCCATTGCCCGGCAGCACCGCGCAACCGGTGGTCGGCCATATCAGCCCTGAAGACCTGCTCAAGACAATTCCGCGCGCACCGCATTAAACCAATACTCAGCCCTGCCCCTGTGGGAGCAAACTTGCTCCCACATTAGGCTGCAGGTGCTCATAACATTTATGTCCTCTGCAGATCCCTTGTGGGAGCGAGCCTGCTCGCGAAAGCGGTGGATCAGTTTGCATTGATGTTGAATGTGCCGCCTTCATCGCGAGCAGGCTCGCTCCCACTGTAGGTTCTCGGGTGTTTGATGGCCCTGCGCCATTTTTCATTTCTGCGCCGTTTTTGCTTCGCGGTGCGACAGATTCCCCTGCAGGACTCCCCCACCACTTCCTCGCGGTGTTAGGTTGCAACGGTTTGTGTCATCAAATCAGACACGTCCCCCCTACCGCCTGCAAAGGAATGCCCAGCAATGGACTTCTCGCTCAAACACCTGGCCGTGGCCACCCTGCTGTTGTCCAGCCTCGCTTCGATCACCACACCAGCCTTCGCCAACATCAGCGCCCAACAGGGCGCAGCCATCGTCAAAACCTTCTCCGGCACCTCAGTCACCGATTTCAGACAATTCCTGGTCGATGTGGCCAAGAGCGACCTGGGCAAAACTGCCAACCTCGGCCCGGCTATCAGCGCGTTCCAGGGCAACAAAACCCTTTCGGCTGAACAGCAGAATGAAATCCATCGCCTGCTGGGCCTCTATGCCCGCGTGAAATATGGCCAAGCAGCCACCGAGACGCTGAAGGAACTGGTCGCCATCCCGACCTTTCGCAAGGACGGTGTTGCCCAGCACGAGAACCCGGAATTCCTCAAGATCGCCGACAAGATCAAAAGCCTGGCCGAGGCGTTCAACCTCAACTTCCGCAATGTCGACAACCGCGTCTATGAGATTTCCCTTGAGGGCAGCGGCGACGAAGTCGTGGGCATTCACGCCCATGCCGACGTGGTACCGGTAACGCCGGAAAACTGGGTGTTGAAAGATGGCAGCCGCCTCGACCCGTTCAAGGTCACCCTGGTGGGCGACCGCCTGTATGGCCGCGGTACCGAGGACGACAAGAACGGCATCGTGGTGGCGCTCTATGCCATGAAAATCATCAAGGAAGAGAAGCTGCCACTGGCGCGCAACTTCAAGCTGCTGATCGACACCACCGAGGAAACCACCGGCGACGCCATCCCCTATTATTTCGAACGCAACCCGACGCCCAAATACAACCTGGCACTGGATGGCGGCTACCCCGTGGTGATTGCCGAGAAAGGCTACGGCACCATCATGGCGAACTTCACCCGGCGCACCGCCCAGGGCAAGGGGGCAGAAATTACCGCGCTGACGGGCGGCCTGGCGACCAATCAGATTCCGTCGACGTCCGTTGCCACCTTCGCCAGCGACAAGCCCGCCGAACTGGCCGCCAGCCTGCTCAAGGCCGCTACCGACTATGCCAAGCGCAACGGTGGCAACTTCGAAGCGAGCACCCAGGTCGTCGGCAAGGACGTCAATCTGACTTTCACCGGCGTTTCCGCCCACTCCTCCGAGCCCGAGTCAGGCGTCAACCCCGTGGCAAGAATGCTGGACTTCATCAATAGCCTCGATGGCAAGGTCGCGCTCAAACGCAACCACGTTACCGACGCCGCCCGCTACGCCGCCGACAACTGGGGGCTGGACTATTTGGGCAGCAAACTGGGAATTGGTTTTTCCGATGCCTTCATGGGCCCGCTGACCGCGTCCCTGACCTACGTCGCCCTGGATGAGAAGACCTTCAAGTTGGCGGTCAACTTGCGGGTGCCGGTGGGCAAGAGCACAGAAGCCCTCAAGACTGAAATCGCCGACAAACTGGCTGCCTGGAGCAAGAACTCCCACGTCGCGGTAGCTTTCGACTATTCCATTGATGAGCCGATGTACCGCAACCCTGAAGGTGAATGGGTCAAGGCACTGTTGGCCGTGGCAAGTGAAAGCCTGGGCATGGAACACAAGTACGGCACCTCCGCCGGCGCCACTTCGGTTCATGACTTGCCCAATGGCGTGCAGTTCGGCCTGGCCATGCCCGACGTCAAGTACACCGGCCACAACGACAACGAGTTCAAGACAGTGGAGCAGTTCCTGCTGGACTTGCAGATCGTGACCGAGATGATGGGCCGGATCGGGCAGTTGCCAAAGTTGTAAAACACCGTGCCCAGAGATTGCTCCCGCTGGAGCGTAGCAGCAGAGTAGGAGCTGTGTAGGAGCTGTCGAGTGCAACGAGGCTGCGATCTTTCCCAATACACTTGAATCTCAAGCGAAAGATCAAAAGATCAAAAGATCAAAAGATCGCAGGCTTCGCCAGCTCCTACAGAGTCCAGCGGGAGCAATCTCTGGCCACAGGTTTACCCCTATTCCCTCACCTTATTCCTTCACGTGAGTGGCGCTTGGATCGATGACCTTAGCCGTAATGTCGACCAGCTCCAGCCCCCAATCCCCATGCAGATACCAATCCTCCCCGATCATCTCGGCCGGGTGCATCGTGCGATCGGCGCCGTTGCCGCAGGCCAGCGCACTGGTCGGACAGTAACGATCACACCCCCAGCAAATGCGCTCTGGGTGTTTGGGATTGATGGGAAAGGGCTTTGCCATGACGACCCCGTATAGCCGATGGGTGTGCGCGTACCCTACCGCGTCAGGGCGCCGAGCCCCTTGATCCCGATCAAGAACAACCGTGCGCAAATGAGCCGGCATTCGGCGTTCGAAAATTCACGCTAAAAATTGACAAGAATCATTATTATTCTCAGCAAAGCTTCCTAGACTCGGCGCCATCCTTTAGCCAACCAGGAAGTCATCATGCGTACCCTTGCTCCGCTGTCTCTCGCCCTGCTGTTTCTCGCGCCACTGGCCCAGGCCAAGGAATACCCCATCGGCGAACCGCAACTGTGCCCGGGGCTGGAGGTCGGTGCGGTGTATTTACAGCCGATTGAAATGGCCCCGGCCGGAATGATGCGAGCCACGGCCGATTCCGACGTGCACCTGGAAGCCGACATCCGCGCCATGGCAGACAACCAGCAAGGCTTCCAGGAAGGCAGTTTCGTGCCCTACCTCAATGTGTCGTTCCAACTGAAGAAACAAGGCAACGACACCGAGCTCAAGGGTGACTTCCACGCCATGGTCGCCAACGACGGGCCGCACTATGGCGACAACGTCAAGCTGCTTGGCCCAGGCAAATATCAACTGACGTTCACCATCCTGCCACCCGGCGGTCATGGCTCCCTCGGTCGTCATACCGACAAGGAAACCGGCGTGGCGCCATGGTTCGAACGCTGCGAACTGCATTACGAATTCGTCTACGCCGGGATCGGTAAAAAAGGCGGGTACTGAGCATGCGCCGCTCATCCTGCCCATGGCACGTCGCGACGCATCGACGCCTGGCCTGGTTGACGCTGGCCGGTTTGCTGCTGCCCTCGATCGCCCAAGCCGAACTGCCGACCTACGAGCTGAGCATGCGCGATGGGCATTTCACGCCGTTGCAACTGCAAGTGCCGGCCGGGCAACGGTTCAAGATCGTGCTGAAAAACGTCGGCCAGGGCCCGGCGGAGTTCGAAAGCACGCCTCTGCGCGTCGAGAAAGTGCTCTCGCCCGGCGTCACGACCTTCGTGGTCATCCACCCGCTGCGCCCCGGGCACTATCCGTTTTTCGACGAATTCAATCCACAACTGCCCGAGGGCGGAATTCTCGCCCAGTAATCGGCCGGCAGGAGGCGTTTGCATGACTCAATCGATGTTTATTGTCTGGCGCGAAAGCGTCGAGGCGCTGTTGGTGATCGGAATTCTTCAGGCCTGGGTCAGCCGGCAGCACCAGGCCAACCAGCTGTTGCGCTACGTATGGGCCGGCGCCGCGCTGGGTCTGTTGCTTTCGGGCGTGCTGGCCGGCCTGATCCTGCTGGCCGGCGAGGCCATGAGCGGGACGGCCAATGAATGGTTCCAGGCGTCGCTGGCACTGGTCGCCAGCCTGCTGATCGTGCAGATGGTCGGCTGGATGCACCGAAACGCGAGGACGCTCAAGCATGACCTGACACGCCACGCCGACCAGCGCCTGAGCCGCCAGGGCGGCCTGGGATTGTTGGTGCTGGCGCTGCTGGCGGTCAGCCGCGAAGGCAGTGAAACCGTGGTGTTCCTGTATGGTGCCGGCGCGCGTCTGCAAGGGCCGCAACTGGGCTTGTTCGCCGTCGGTGCACTGGCCGGGCTGGTGCTGTCACTGCTGACCGTCTCCTTGCTGCACAGCAGTCGCCGGTTCATCTCATGGCCGCGCTTCTTTGCCATCAGCGAAGCGATCCTGCTGCTGTTGGGGGCGGCGTTGCTGGTCAGCGGTATCGAGCGGGTCGGCGGGCAATTGCTCGCGATGGATTGGTCTGAGGCGGTGTATCGCGGCATTGGCGACGCGCTGTGGGACAGCAGCGCGATACTCGACGACGGCCATGGTTTCGGCGGGTTCCTGGCGGATTTCACCGGCTATCGGGCCAGCCCGAGTGCGATGACAGTACTGGTGTGGCTGAGCTATTGGGGCGTCGTCGCCGGCTGGATGCGGCCGCGCAAGACGCAAAACCTGCCATGCCCGACCTGACCCCCTGGCTCCAACGCGTGGGCGACGGCATGCGGCGCCACGGTGCAACCATTCGTGCCGTGCAATGGGCGGTGGTGCTGTTCTATGCGGTGCTGCTGGTGGTACCGGCCCTGCTGCCATTGCCCAGCAGCCAGGCACGCTTGTTCGACAATCTCACGCTGTTGGCGCAATTTCTGTTCTGGGGCCTGTGGTGGCCGTTCGTGTTGCTGTCGATCGTGTTGTTCGGGCGGCTCTGGTGTGGCGTGCTGTGCCCGGAAGGCGCCCTGAGTGAATGGGCCAGCCAGTACGGCAAGGGCCTGGGAATGCCACGCGGGTTGCGCTGGGCTGGCTGGCCCACCTTGGCGTTCTGCCTGACCACTCTCTACGGTCAACTGATCAGCGTCTACGACTATGCCCAGGCGGCGTTACTGATCCTGGGAGGCTCGACCGTCGCCGCGGTGATCGTCGGCCTGTTGTTCGCCCGCGGCAAGCGGGTGTGGTGCCGTTACCTGTGCCCGGTCAGCGGCGTCTTTTCCCTGCTCGCCCGCTTGGCGCCGGTGCACTTTCAGGTGGACGAACAACGCTGGCTGGAAAACCCCGCACCACGTCGCCCTCCTCCCAACTGCGCGCCCTTGCTGGACATCCGCCGTATGCGCGGCGCCGCCGATTGCCACGCTTGTGGTCGCTGCAGCGGCCAGCGCGATGCGGTGCGCCTGATTGCCCGCTCCAGCAGCGAGGAAATCCTTCACTCAACGGCTGACACCCTCTCGTCCTGGGATGTTCGCTTACTGTTGTTCGGTGTCATCGGCCTGGCCATGGGCGCCTTCCAGTGGACTGTCAGCCCCTGGTTCATTGCCCTCAAGCAAAGCCTGGCGCAATGGCTGGTCAGTCATGATTGGCTCTGGGCACTCCAGGACAACGCGCCCTGGTGGCTGTTGACGCACTATCCGCAACTCAATGACAGTTTAAGTTGGCTCGATGGGTTTTGCATCGTTGCGTACCTGGGCCTGAGTGCGCTGTTGATAGGCACTTGGCTGATGCTGCTGATGCGCCTGGCAGCACGCCTCTCGGGGGATAGCGCAGAATATCGGCCCTTGACCATCACCCTGACACCCCTTGGTGGCGCAGGGTTGTTCCTCGGCTTGTCGGCCACCACGGTCAAACTGCTGCGCTATGAAGGACTACTGCTGGAATGGGTACAACCGGCTCGGGCCGGGCTGCTGCTAGCGGCGATAGCCTGGAGTTTATGGCTGGGCTGGAAACGCTTGCAGCAAACAGAGGTATCACCGATCCAGCGATTGCCAGCCATGGCATGCCTGGTCTTGGCCAGCGGCCTGGTGGGTTATGGCTGGTGGTTGCAATTCTGGGGATGGTGATAGCCCCCGAACACAACACAAAATCCTGTGGGAGCGAGCCTGCTCGCGAAGACGTCGGCACAACCAACATCACCACAAGCTGCCCCACCGCTATCGCGAGCAGGCTCGCTCCCACATTGGATTTATGTTGCCCACAACATTCGGATTCGACACAAAACCCTGTGGGAGCTTAGGCTCTGACATTGCCCCGCCTACACCTTGAACCGCGCCACCGTCTCATGCAGTGACCCGGCCATCTGCGCCAGGTCCTGACCCGCCGTGTCGGTATGCCGGGCGCCCAGCATGACCTGTTCGGACAGGTTGCGAATGCCCACCAGGTTACGATCCACCTCTCGCGCCACCAGGGCTTGCTGTTCGGTGGCGCTGGCGATCATCAGGTTCTGATCGTTGATCTGCGAGATCGAGCGGGCGATTTCGTCCAGGGCATCGCCGGAGCGCTGGGCCACTTGCAGCGTGGCCTGCACCAGTTCGCTGTTGTTTTGCATGGCGCTCACCGCGTGCCCGCTGTCCAGGCGGATGTTACCGATCATGCCCTCGATTTCCCGAGTCGAATCCTGGGTTCGATGAGCCAGCGCCCGGACTTCATCGGCGACCACCGCAAAGCCACGTCCGGCATCGCCGGCACGGGCCGCTTCAATGGCGGCGTTCAGTGCCAGGAGATTGGTCTGATCGGCAATGCTGCGGATTACATCCAGCACCGAGCTGATGTCCTGCACCCGCCCGGCCAACTGTTGGATTCTCCCGGAACTGTCCGTCACCCCTTCGGCCAGCGCGGTAATGGAAGCCACCGTTTCCTGGACCTGTTCACGCCCGCGCTGGGCCGTTTGCTCGGACACTCGCGAGGCTTCGCTGGTACTCACCGCATTGCGCGCCACTTCATCCACCGCAGCGGTCATCTGGTTCACCGCTGCGGCCGCCTGTTCGATTTCATGCCCTTGCAGCTGCAAGGTACTGCTGGTCTGGCTGCTCACCGCGCTCAGTTCTTCGGAGGAACTGGCCACCCGATCCACCGAAGCCGCAATGTGCCGGACCATGCTGTTGAGGCTCTGCTGCATGTCGTGCATGTTGCTCATCACGCTGTCATTGGCGCCGACGCCCACGGGCACGCGGATCGTCAGGTCGCCCTGGGCGATCAGGTTAAGCACTCGCGCCGCGTCATTGGGTTCACCGCCCAGGGGCCGGGTCACGCTGCGGGTCACCAGAATCGCCACGGTCGTTACCAGGGCCAGGCAAGCCAGCACCAACGCCAACATATTGCGCCGCGCATCGTTGTAGCGCGCCTGGGCCAGCTGCTCACGTTCGACAAAAACCTTGCCCTGCATCACCATCATCCCTTCGAGGCTTTCGTACACCTCAAGCTCCGCCGGAATCACGCCTTGCTTGAGCTGCGTCATCGCCTCGTCCGTCGCGCCCCGGCGGATCAACGCCTGCACCTGAACGAAGGCTGCCACATAGGCCTCGCGACGTTTCTTCAACTCGGCATATGCGGTCTTGCCTTCAGGCTGATCGAACAGCGGTTCCAGTGTGGCGAAGGCCTGGGTAATCCGCTGACGGGTAGCGTCGATGGATAGCTGGACTTGCGCATTGTTTTTGTCGATCAACAAGTCTCGGGTGTTCCTGGCGTTATCGCGCACACCCGTGGCGATCACCATGATCGGATCGATCTTCGGCCAATCCTGCCTGACGATCTGCTCGGCCTGGTCGCGCAGTATCGCCAGGTCGCTCAAGGCGTACAGGGCCAAGGCGATCAACGCCAGTGGCGCGATGGCAAAGCCGATCACGATGCGTTGGGCGGTGGTGAGTCTGGTCATATCAAATGCTCCCTGTTCAACTACCTGCCGGTTGGCAGCGCATTTGAAAACCTTAAAAAAGTGTGGCCCGGTCATCCCGGGCCGCTGTCGGTCGTTCATCCCTACGCTCGCTCAACTGCGTAGTACGAACGAGGGGAACAACTCGCGCATGGCGGCCCACAGTTCAGGCTGCAGGGCTTGTGCCGAAACGTTGGAAAGATGAGGGTCGAGCATCCGCGCAGTGCGCACCAGTTGCACGGCGAAACGCGTGACGCCGCGCTCGTTCAAGCGTCGGGCCAGGGTCAGCAATCGCTCGGGGTCGAACAGATGCCAGTGCACCGTCGTGCGACATTCATAATCCACGCCGCTGGCCAGCAGGTGGTCGAGGCTGCGCCAGTTGGCGGCGCCGCTGCCTTCGACCCGGGTCACGTCGAGGGCATCTTCGGGCAAGGCCTTAACGTCGAAACCCACCCAGTCGGCAAGCCCGACCACTTTGGCGAAGGCCGCCGGCTTGATGCCGGCGCTGTGCAGGCCGATGCGAAAGCCCAGCTGCCGCACTTCCTCCATGGCCGGCGCCAGGCCGTCCTGCAAGGTTGGCTCGCCGCCGCTGAACACCACGGCGTCGAGCAGATCCTGACGGCGTTGCAGGAACGCCAATACCCGGCACCAATCCACCTCCTCGCTGCCGCGCGGCGGGATCAGTTGCGGGTTATGGCAATAACGACAACGCCAGGCACAGCCCTGGCAAAACAATACGCACGCCAGTTGGCCCGGATAATCGAGGGTGGTCAGGGGCACCATGCCCCCGACCCGTAGCACTCGACTCATGGACGCCCGGCCGCGCGTTCGGTGAAGTGCACCCGCTCGCGGTGCTCGGACTGTTTACCCGGGTTGAAAGCCGCTACCGGACGGTGATAACCCATCACTCGGGTCCAGACTTCGCAACGTTGACGCTGTGCTTGTGGAAGGCTTTGCGATGCATTCATGGGTGAAGCTCCTTGCGGTCGATGGATCGGATCAGTGAACGCTGCCCTGGCGCTGTTGTTGCAGCAGCAAGGCCTCGTCGCATTTGGGGCAAAACTCGTGTTCGCCGGCCAGGTAACCGTGCACCGGGCAGATGGAAAAGGTCGGCGTGATGGTCAGGTACGGCAGGCGGAAACGTCCCAGGGCCTTGCGCACCAGTTGCTTGCAGGCTTGCGTGGAGGAAATCTGCTCGGCCATGTACAGGTGCAACACGGTGCCGCCGGTGTATTTGCATTGCAGTTCGTCTTGCAGCTCCAGGGCTTCGAACGGGTCTTCGGTGAAGCCCACCGGCAGTTGCGATGAGTTGGTGTAGTACGGCGCGACCGGGCTGCCGGCCTGCAAGATGTCCGGGTAGCGTTTGAGGTCTTCCTTGGCGAAGCGGTACGTAGTGCCCTCGGCGGGCGTGGCTTCGAGGTTGTAGAGGTGGCCGGTTTCTTCCTGAAAACGCAGCAGCGTAGCCCGCACGTGGTCCAGCAGTTTCAGGGCAAACGCCCGGCCTTGCTCGGTGTGCAGGCCTTGCTGGTCATCGGTGAAATTGCGCAGCATTTCGTGCAGGCCATTCACGCCGATGGTGGAGAAATGATTGCGCAAGGTACCCAGGTAGCGCTTGGTGTAAGGGTACAAGCCGGCATCCATGTGATGCTGGATGACCTTGCGCTTGACCTCCAGGCTCTCTTTCGCCAGTTCCATCAGGGTATCGATGCGTTGCAGCAACGCGCTGGTGTCGCCCTTGTACAGATAGCCCAGGCGGGCACAGTTGATCGTCACCACGCCCAGGGAACCGGTCTGCTCCGCCGAGCCGAACAAGCCGCCGCCGCGCTTGAGCAACTCGCGCACGTCCAGTTGCAAGCGGCAGCACATCGACCGCACCTGATTGGGTTGCATGTCCGAATTGAGGAAGTTCTGGAAATACGGCAAGCCGTAGCGGGCAGTCATTTCGAACAGCCGGTCGGCGTTCTCACTGTCCCACGGGAAGTCGTGGGTGATGTTGTAGGTCGGGATCGGGAAGGTGAAGACCCGGCCTTTCGCATCGCCGGCTTGCATCACCTCGATGTAGGCGCGGTTGATCAGCTCCATTTCCGTTTGCAGGTCACCGTAGGCGAACGGCATCTCTTCGCCGCCAATGATCGGGATCTGTTCACGCAAATCCTGTGGGCAGACCCAGTCGAACGTCAGGTTGGTGAACGGCGTTTGCGTGCCCCAGCGCGACGGTACGTTGAGGTTGTAGATGAATTCCTGCAACGACTGGCGGACCTCGTCGTAGCTGAGCTGGTCCTTGCGTACATAAGGCGCCAGGTAAGTGTCGAACGAGCTGAACGCCTGGGCGCCGGCCCATTCGTTTTGCAGGGTGCCGAGGAAATTCACCATCTGTCCCAGGGCGCTGCTCAGATGCCTGGGCGGCCCAGCCTCGACCCGCCCCGGCACGCCGTTGAGGCCTTCGTGCAACAGGGTGCGCAAGGACCAGCCGGCACAGTAGCCGGCGAGCATGTCCAGGTCGTGGATATGCAGGTCGGCCTCGCGGTGCGCCTCGCCTATGGCCTGGCTGTAGACCTCGTCGAGCCAGTAGTTGGCGGTGACCTTGCCCGATACGTTGAGGATCAGCCCGCCGAGGGAATACCCCTGGTTGGCGTTGGCCTGCACGCGCCAGTCCTCGCGATCCAGGTACTCGTTCATCGACGTGGCGACTTCCACCAGCGTGCGGCGATCCCGGCGCAGGCGTCCGTGTTGCTCGCGATACACGATGTAGGCACGCATGGAGAGAAAGAAACCGGCGTCCATCAGCACCCGTTCGACACGGTCCTGGATCTGCTCGACGTTCAACCGTGTCTGCCCTTCCAACCGCGCCAACACCGCCTCAAGCAACGCCTCGGCTTCGGCTTCGGCGTATTCGCCGGTGGCCTTGCCAGCGGCGATCAGCGCCTGGCGGATTTTGTCCGCATCAAAGGCGACCAGACTGCCATCGCGCTTGTGCAAGCGGTTACACCCTACTGAGATCAACGTGCTCTGCATTTTGGCTCCAAACACCACATATAGGCTTTTTGATATCTTTAAACACAATATGCAGTGGAGAGTACGGGCAAAAGGCAGGGTTGCAATTGATCGACATCAAGAATCGGGAGCGACCCACATTCAGGCTCGAAAAGTCATTTTTGCAAGCACCACAGATCCCCTGTGGGAGCGAGCCTGCTCGCGAAGAGGCCAGTACATTCAACATCAATGCAAGCTGACCCACCGCCTTCGCGAGCAGGCTCGCTCCCACATTGGTTTCCGGCTGACCATTGGATTTGGCTTCCCCACAGATCTCCTGTGGGAGCGGGCTTGCTCGCGAAAAGGCCTGCACATTCAACATCAATGCAAGCTGACCCACCGCCTTCGCGAGCAGGCTCGCTCCCACAGGAGTTTTGAGGTGACTGTAAGATTTGTATCCAACACAAACCTTTTCTACCTAACCGCCACTCATGTTCATGAACCGCACAATCTGCACTTCCCCACCCGGGTTGAAATCATGGCGCAGTGGCTTGCCGCGCAGTGCCTGCTGCACCGCCTGGATCACCGGTTGGTCATCCAGCGGATAACGCCGCAGCAAACCGCGTAGGTCGAGGGAGTCCTCTTGTCCCAGGCACAACAGCAAGCGCCCTTCGACGGTCATGCGCACGCGGTTGCAACTGGCGCAGAAGTTGTGGGTATTGGGCGAAATGAAACCGATCCGGGTATCCGGATGACGCTCCAGGCGCACATAGCGCGCCGGCCCGCCGCTGCTCTCGGCACTGTCGAGCAGGCGATGATGGCGGGCAATCTCGGCCCGTACCTCATCGCTGGAACAGAACGACTCGCCCCGGGAACGCCCGACCTCCCCCAACGGCATTTCCTCGATGAAGCTGATGTCAATGCGTTGGTCGATGGCGTACTGCACCAGCGCCGGGACTTCATCGAAGTTGCGTCCCTTCATGACCACGCAGTTGAGCTTGATCCGCTCGAACCCGGCGACCTTCGCCGCTTCGATGCCGGCCAGCACCTGGTCCAGGTTGCCGTTGCGAGTGATCGCCCGAAAACGTTCGCCGTGCAGGCTGTCGAGGCTGATGTTCATGCGCTTGACCCCGGCCTCGACCAGCGGCTGGGCCAGCCGCCCCAGCTGCGAGCCGTTGCTGGTCATCACCAGTTCGCGCAGGCCGGGCAATGCCGCGATCTCGCGACACAGCCCGACGATGCCCGGACGGATCAGCGGCTCGCCACCGGTCAGGCGGATTTTCTTCACCCCCAGGCCGACGAACAGCCGCGCCATGCGCTGCAACTCCTCCAAGGTCAACACTTGCTGACGCGGCAGGAAGGTCATGTTTTTCGCCATGCAGTACACACAACGAAAATCACAACGATCGGTCACCGACATCCGCAAATAATCGATCTGGCGCCCAAATCCGTCCTGCAACACCGCGTTCATGAAGATCTCCCGATTGAGCCCGTGCTCACTGCACCAGCGGCGAGTCGGCGCCCTGAAGGTGAATGCCGCGAATGTCCGCCGCACCGATCAGGGTTTGCAGGTACTGCACCAGCGCTTTTTGCCACACGCCCTGCTGCAACTGGGTACGAATCGCCGTCGCAACCGCCTCGTACGGCAATGGTTGGCCATCGATTCGCTGGTCGATGCTGATCACGTGCCAGCCATAGCGGCTTTCCAGCGGTTTGCTGGCCAGGCCCGCCGGCAGGGTGAACAACTGGCGCTCCAGTTCAGGCACCGTCTGGCCCTTGCTGATCTGCCCCAGCGAGCCGCCCTGCGCCTTGGATGGACACGCCGAATGCTTCAGCGCCAACTCGGCAAAACTGCCCGGGAACTGATCCAGCCGCTCCAGCAGCAGCTCGGCCTGTACATGGGCCAGGCTGCGCGCCTCGGCATCGTCCGGCGCACATTCGAGCAGGATGTGCCGCACCGCCAGCAACGGCGCGCTGTGAAAGCGCGCCCGGTTGCTTTCGTAATAACGCAGGCAGGTGGCCTCGTCGCACTGCGGCACCTGCACCTCACGTTCGAGCAGCAGCCGCGTGGCCGCCTCCTCTTCGTTTTCACCGGCGCCGAGCTGCAACGCCAGGCCCAGTTCGGCGATACGTTGTTGCAGCAATTCACGGATCACCAGGGCCCGTGCCGCTTGGTAAACCGCCTCTTCACGACTGTCAGCCGGGTGATACTGGAGCTCCAGGGCCATCGCCTGCGGAGTGACCGGCACCCCGTTGACGCTGATGATCGGCCACTCCTGCTCACTGCTGGCAATCAACTGTGGCGCTTGATCTTCCGCCACCGGCCCGGCCTGGGCCGGCTCGAACTGCACCGCCCCCACCGGTTCGGCATCGGCCACCGGCGCCATCACCGGTGCCGCTTTTGCCGAAGAACCGCAGCCGCCGCTGCCGCCACCACTACCGCCACATCCGCATCCACTCGCCATGATCTTCTCCTCAAAACTTCTGCCGAACGATTTGATAACGACGCCCCAGGTACCAGACCGGCGCACTGACGATATGGACCAGACGAGTGAAGGGGAACAACACGAACAGGGTCAGGCCCAACACCACGTGGAGCTTGTAGACCAGGCCCACCGGCGCTATCGCGGTAGCGGCTTCAACCGGACGCAACAGCACGGTGTTCTGGGCCCAGTCGGCCAGCATCACCATCACCGAACCGTCCATGTGAGCGGTGGACGCCACGATGGTCATCAGCCCCAGCACCAGTTGCACCAGCAACACCACCAACACCAGGATGTCCGACGTACTGGAAGTGGCGCGAACCCGTGGGTCGGTCAGGCGACGGTTGAGCAGCATCACCAGGCCGATCAGGCCCAGCACGCCGAAGAAACCGCCGGAGACCATCGCCAGCAACTGCTTGTTCTCGGTGCTCAACACATGGTGGTAGATCGCCGAGGGTGTCAGCAGGCCGACGAAGTGCCCGGCCAGCACGAACAGCACACCGATATGAAACAGGTTGCTGGCCACGCGCATGCCGCGCTTGTTGAGCATCTGGCTGGAGCCGGCCTTCCAGGTGTACTGGGACAGGTCGAACCGCGCCCAGCTACCGATCAGGCAAATCGCCAGGGCGACATAGGGGTAGACCCCGAACAACAACAGATCCCATTTAGACATTGCCCACCTCCCCGGCTGGCGCGGCGGCCAGCCCTTCATGCTGAAAATCCACCCAGTGCAGCGGCACCGCACTTTCGTCCCGCGCCTTGCCCGGCGCGCTGGGCATCGAGCTGCAACGGTCTTGCTGCTCGGCCTTCATGAAATCCACCGCCTCTTCTTCCCAGATCTTGTCCAGGGCTTCGAGGGAGTCATCCCGTGGCTCGGCCTTTACTTGCTCAAGCATCTCGGCCACCGCCACCTGCGGTTCAGCGCCGGATATCTGCAGCAAAGCCCGGAAGCAACTGGCGTAGGCACTTTCGCGCTCGTCCAGACGCGCGGCGAGCAAGGCCAGCAGATGCGCTACATCGGCCAGGCCCTCGCGGGCCTCGATGTCTTCGCGGGTGGAAAGAAACTCCAGGTACAGCGGGATGTAGTCAGGCAGTTCCTTGACGCCGATGGCGAAACCGGCCTCTTCGTACTGGGCCATCATGTCGACCATGGCCTGGCCACGGTCGCGGGATTCGCCATGGACATGTTCAAACAACAGCAGCGACAGCGAACGGCCGCGGCCGAACAGCGCACCGTAGTGCTCCTGGCCGTCCATCAGGTCCTTGCCGCAAATCACCTCGAGCAATTCGAACAACCCGGCGCGCTGGTCGGGGCTGATTTCCCGCGCTTGAAGAATCGCTTGTTCCAGCTCATCCCGACCGGCCACGAGGGTCTCGGTCGGGTAGTCGAGCAGCAACGAAATCACCTTGAGAATGCGCATGCTCATTCCTCCCACAACTGCACGGTTTTGATCACGTCGCGGCGGTTGGCCTTCTTGCCACCGAACATGTTGGTGTCGGAGCTGCCACTGCAACCACTGCCAAAGCTGAAACCGCAACCGGAACGCTCGGCGAACGCGTCGCTCATGGCGTCTTCGCGGTGGGCGCTTGGCACGACGAAGCGGTCCTCGTAGTTGGCGATGGCCAGGTAGCGGTACATCTCTTCCACCTGGTTCACGCTCAAGTCGACGTCGGCCAGCACTTGCAGATCCTGCACGCCATCGACCTGTTCGGAACGCTTGTAGGCACGCATCGCCAGCAGACGCTTGAGGGCACGCTTGACCGGTTTTTCATCACCGGCAGTGAGCATGTTCGCCAGGTAGCGCAGCGGGATGCGCAGGCTGTCGACGTCCGGGATCACCCCGTTCATGCCTACGGTGCCAGCCGCGGCAGCATTCTGGATCGGCGACAGTGGCGGCACGTACCAGACCATTGGCAAGGTGCGGTATTCCGGGTGCAGCGGCAGTGCGAGTTTCCAGTCAACGGCCATTTTGTAGACCGGCGAGCGTTGCGCCGAATCGATCACCGACTGCGGCACGCCATCGGCCAGGGCCTGGCGAATCACCGCCGGGTCGTTCGGGTCGAGGAAGATCTCCAGTTGCTTCTCGTACAGGTCCTGCTCATTGGCGGTGCTTGCCACTTCGCTGATCCGATCGGCGTCATACAGCAGCACGCCGAGGTAACGGATGCGGCCAACGCAGGTTTCAGCGCAAACAGTCGGCATCCCGGCTTCGATGCGCGGGTAGCAGAAGATGCATTTTTCCGACTTGCCGCTCTTCCAGTTGAAGTAGATCTTCTTGTACGGGCAGCCGCTGATGCACATGCGCCAGCCGCGGCATTTTTCCTGGTCGATCAGGACGATGCCGTCCTCCTCGCGCTTGTAGATCGCACCGCTCGGGCAGGACGCCGCGCACGCCGGGTTCAGGCAGTGCTCGCACAGGCGCGGCAGGTACATCATGAACGTGTTTTCGTACTCGCCGTAGATGTCCGCCTGGATCTTGTCGAAGTTCTTATCCTTGCGCCGCTTGGCGAATTCAGTGCCGAGGATTTCCTCCCAGTTCGGACCCCATTCGATTTTCTGCATGCGCTTGCCGGACACGACCGAACGTGGTCGCGCGGTGGGCTGGTGCTCGCCCAGGGGTGCGGTGTGCAGGTGCTGGTAATCGAAGTCGAACGGCTCGTAGTAGTCGTCCAGGCTCGGCAGATCCGGGTTGGCGAAGATGTTCGCCAGTACACGGAACTTGCCACCGATGCGCGGGTTGATCGAACCGTCAGCGTTGCGGATCCAGCCGCCCTTCCACTTGTCCTGGTTTTCCCACTCCTTGGGATAGCCGATGCCAGGCTTGGATTCGACGTTGTTGAACCAGGCGTATTCCATGCCTTCACGGCTGGTCCAGACGTTCTTGCAGGTAATCGAGCAAGTGTGGCAGCCGATGCATTTGTCCAGGTTCAGGACCATGCCGATTTGTGAGCGAATCTTCATCTCAGTTCTCCTCGATATCAGTCGGCAGTGGACGCGGCAAATCATCGCCACTGGAACCATCGAGCCAATCGACCTTGACCATCTTGCGCACCACGACAAATTCGTCGCGGTTGCAACCGACCGTGCCGTAATAGTTGAAGCCGTAGGCCTGTTGGGCGTAGCCGCCAATCATGTGGGTGGGCTTGAGCACCACGCGGGTCACCGAGTTGTGGTGGCCGCCACGGGTCTTGGTGGTTTCCGAACCTGGCACGTTCACGATCCGTTCCTGGGCGTGATACATCATCACCATGCCTTCCTTGACCCGCTGACTGACCACCGCGCGGGCGGTCAGCGCGCCGTTGACGTTGAAGCATTCGATCCAGTCGTTGTCCTCGATACCGGCGCGCTTGGCGTCGATTTCCGAGAGCCAGACAATCGGTCCGCCACGGCTCAAGGTCAGCATCAGCAAGTTGTCGCTGTAGGTGCTGTGGATCCCCCATTTCTGGTGCGGGGTGATCCAGTTCAGGACGATCTCGGTCTCGCCATTGCTGCGCTTGCCCTTCACGCCGGCGATGGTGCGGGTGTTGACCGGTGGCCGATAGCTCATCAGCTGCTCGCCGAACGCCTGCATCCACGGGTGATCCTGGTAGAACTGTTGGCGGCCGGTGATGGTGCGCCATGGGATCGACTCATGGACATTGGTGTAGCCGGCGTTATAGCTCACGTGATCGTCTTCCAGGCCAGACCAGGTCGGGCTGGAAATGATCTTGCGTGGCTGGGCCTGGATGTCACGGAAGCGAATCGCCTCGTGCTCCTTGGACACCGCCAGATGGCTGTGGTCGATGCCGGTGAATTCCGACAGCGCTGCCCAGGCTTTCAACGCGACATGGCCGTTGGTTTCCGGCGCCAGGGACAGGATCACTTCGGCAGCGTCGATGGCGCTGTCGATCTTCGGCCGCCCTTGGCTGATGCCCGCCTCGACTTCCTTGTGGTTCAGTTCGCCGAGGAATTTAACTTCAGTATCGGTGTTCCAGTTGATGCCCTTGCCGCCGTTGCCGAGTTTTTCCAGCATCGGGCCCAGGGAAGTGAACTGCTTGTAGATGTTCGGGTAGTCGCGTTCCACCACTTGCAGGTTCGGCGCGTTCTTGCCCGGGACCGGTGCAACGCCGGCGCTTTTCCAGTCGGTGCCGCCGAATGGCTGGGCCAGTTCGCCGACGCTGTCGTGCATCAGCGGTACGGTGACCAGGTCTTTTTCCACGCCCAGGTGACCGACCGACATGGCGGAAAATGCCTTGGCGATACCCTTGTAGATTTCCCAGTCCGAACGCGATTCCCAGGCCGGATCGATGGCGGCCGACAGTGGGTGAATGAACGGGTGCATGTCCGAGGTGTTCATGTCGTCTTTTTCGTACCAGGTGGCGGTCGGCAAGACGATGTCGGAATACACGCAGGTGGAGGACATACGGAAGTCCAGGGTGGTCACCAGATCGAGCTTGCCAATGGCGCCCTCGTCAACCCATTCGGCTTCGGTGGGCTTGCACTCGGTGCTATGGCCGATGTCTTCGTTCATCACCCCGTTCTTGGTGCCCAGCAGGTACTTGAGCATGTACTCGTGGCCCTTGCCCGAAGAGCCCAGCAAGTTGGAACGCCAGATGAACATGTTGCGCGGGAAGTTCACCGGGCTGTCCGGCTGCTCGCAGGCAAAGCGCAGGGAACCGTCCTGCAGCGACTTGACCACGTAGTCCTTGGGTTCCAGGCCCGCAGCGGCGGCGTCCCGGCAAATGTGCAGCGGGTTGGTGTTGAGCTGCGGTGCGCTCGGCAACCAGCCGGCCCGTTCGGCGCGGATGTTGTAGTCCAGCGCGTGCTCGGGGAACTGCGATTTGTCGGCCAGGGGCGAGAGCACATCGTGCATGCTCATCTTCTCGTGGCGCCATTGCGAACTGTGGCCGTAGAAGAAGCTGGTGCCGTTCATCTGCCGTGGCGGACGGTTCCAGTCCAGGCCAAAGGCCAGCGGCAGCCAGCCGCATTGCGGACGGAGTTTTTCCTGGCCGACATAGTGGGCCCAGCCGCCGCCGGTCTGGCCGACGCAACCGCAGAGCATGAGCATGTTGATCAGCCCGCGGTAGTTCATGTCCATGTGGTACCAGTGGTTCATCGCCGCACCGACGATGATCATCGAGCGTCCACGGGTCTTGTCGGCGTTGTCGGCAAACTCGCGGGCGATCTGGATCGCCTTCTCGCGGCTCACACCGGTGATCTGTTCCTGCCAGGCTGGGGTGCCGGGCACCGAAGCGTCGTTATAGTCCTTGGCAACGTTGGCGCCGCCCAAGCCACGGTCGATCGCCAGGTTGGCCGCCGACAGATCGAATACGGTGGCGACTTTCGCCACGCTGCCATCGGCCAGCACCACGCTGTGCACCGGCACCCGACGGAACTGCACCGCGTCACCGGCCACATGCTGGAAGTACTCCTGGGCTTCTCCGGCGAAGTACGGGAACGCCACCTCGGCGACATCGCCGCCGATCAGGCTCAGCTTGAGGTCGATCTCACGTCCCTCGCCGCCTTCACGCGGTAGGATGTTCCACTTGCCCTTCTCACCCCAGCGATAGCCGATGGAGCCTTGGGGCGAAACCAGTTCGCCGGCGGCATCCAGGGCGATGGTTTTCCATTCCGGGTTGTTGTCCTGGCCGAGGTTGTCGGTCAGGTCGCTGGCCCGCAGGAAACGGTCCGGCTGGTAACCCGCACCCGGCGCCGCGCCGAGCATCGGCTTGAGCATCACCAGCACCGGCAGGTCGGTGTAGCGCTTGGCGTATTCGGTGAAATAGGCGCTCGGCTTGTCCAGGTGAAATTCTTTGAAGATCACATGGTTAAAGGCCTGGGCCAGCGCGGCGTCGGTACCCTGTTTGGGGTTGAGCCACAGGTCGGTGAGCTTGGCGACTTCCGAATAGTCCGGGGTGATCGCCACGGTCTTGGTGCCCTTATAGCGCACCTCGGTGAAGAAGTGGGCGTCAGGGGTACGGGTCTGCGGGACGTTGGAGCCCCAGGCAATGATGTAGTTGGAGTTGTACCAGTCGGCCGATTCCGGCACGTCGGTCTGCTCGCCCCACACCATCGGCGAGGCTGGCGGCAAGTCGCAATACCAGTCGTAGAAGCTCAGGCACACGCCACCGATCAGCGACAGGTAACGCGAGCCGGCGGCATAGCTGACCATCGACATGGCCGGGATCGGCGAGAAGCCCACTACCCGGTCCGGACCATGTTCCTTGACGGTATAGACGTTGGCCGCGGCGATGATCTCGTTGACTTCGTCCCAGTTGGAACGGATGAAGCCACCCATGCCGCGCTTGCTTTTATAGGAGTCGGCCTTGGCCTTGTCCTCGACGATGCTGGCCCAGGCTTCCACCGGCGCCAGGGTCTGCCGGGCTTCGCGCCACAGTTTGAGCAATGGCTTGCGAATTTTCGGGTACTTGAGCCGGTTGGCGCTGTAGATGTACCAGCTGTAGCTCGCGCCGCGAGGGCAGCCGCGTGGTTCGTGGTTGGGCAGGTCGTTACGGGTACGCGGGTAGTCGGTCTGCTGGGTTTCCCAAGTGATCAGGCCGTTCTTGACGTAGATCTTCCACGAGCACGAACCGGTGCAGTTCACCCCATGGGTGGAACGCACGATCTTGTCGTACTGCCAGCGGGAGCGGTAGACGTTCTCCCAATCCCGGGATTCCTTGCGGGTCTCGCCGTGACCATCGGAAAACTCGCCTTGCTTACGGTTGAAAAACCGCAGTTGATCCAATAAATGACTCACAGTGTGTTCCTCTCAGGCTTGCTCCGCGGGGTCTGCGCCCCGCCCACGCAATAGTTGAATTCGTCTTAGCAGGGTGTCGCCGCGCCTTTGCGGGCGTACCACCACCAGGTCACCACGATGCAGCTCAGGTAGAAGCCGACGAACATGTAGAAGGCCATCTCCGGGCCGCCGGTCAGGGCCATCGAAGTACCGAAAGATTTGGGAATAAAGAAGGCTCCGAAGGCGCCCATGGCCGAGCTGAAACCCAGCACCGCGGCCGATTCCTTGCCGGCGTTCTTGATCGCTTGCTCGCGCTGCTCAGGCTTTTTGCCCAGGGCGGCCTTCTCGTGCAGGGTGCGGAAGATCACCGGGATCATGCGGAAGGTCGAACCGTTGCCCACGCCAGTGGTGATGAACAGCAACATGAACATACCCAGGAAGCCGTAGAAGCTGCCGCCCTCGCCGTTCTGCGGAAGAAAGTGCAGGACGCCGAACACCATCACGATCATCAACACGAAGTTCCACAAGGTGACCTTTGCGCCGCCGAGCTTGTCCGCCAGCCAGCCGCCCAGTGGCCGTACCAGCGCGCCCACCAATGGGCCGAGGAAGGCGAATTTCAGGGCGATGACTTCAGGGAAGGAGGTCTTGATCAGCAGCGGGAAAGCCGCGGAAAAACCGATGAACGAACCGAAGGTCGCCAGGTACAACCAGCACATCAGCCAGTTGTGCTTGCGCTTGAAGATCACCGCCTGTTCGCTGAACGAAGCGCGGGCGCTGGACAGGTCGTTCATGCCGAACCAGGCAATCAGGGTTACGGCGAGAATGAACGGCACCCAGATGAAACCGGCGTTCTGCAACCACAAAGAGCTGCCGTCGGCCAGGACTTGCGGTTGGCCGCCCATGAAGCCGAACACACCGAAGGAGATCACCAGTGGCACGCTGAACTGCATCACCGACACGCCCAGGTTACCCAGCCCGGCGTTCAGGCCCAGGGCGGTGCCCTGCTGGGACTTAGGGTAGAAGAAGCTGATGTTGGACATGCTCGAGGCGAAGTTGCCGCCACCAAAACCGCAAAGCAATGCGATCAGCACGAACACGCTGTAGGGCGTGGCCGAATCCTGCACGGCGAAACCCATCCACAAAGCCGGTATCAACAACGACGCCGTGCTCAGCGCGGTCCAGCGACGCCCGCCGAAGATCGGCACCATGAACGAGTAGAAGATGCGCAAGGTCGCGCCGGACAGCCCCGGCAATGCCGCCAGCCAGAACAGCTGGTCAGTGGTAAAGCTGAAGCCGATGGCATTCAGGCGCACGATTACCGTGCTCCAGACCATCCATACCGCAAAGGCCAACAGCAGTGCCGGAATCGAAATCCACAGGTTGCGCCGGGCAGTCTGTTTACCACTTTTGCCCCAGAACGCGGGGTCTTCCGGGCGCCAGTCATGAATGACCGGGCCCTTTTCAGGCGTTTTCAGAACGGACATGTTCTTCTCCTTGGGCAATGCTGGAAAACGGGGATTGAGTGGCCGGCGGCTGCTTACCCAGCAGCGGGCGCTTGCGCATTTCGCTGAAGTACATCCAGGCCAGGGATACCCAGACCACGCCGTACATCAACATGAAGCAGGACGAGCGCACGCCGGTGAGGTCCACCAGGGCACCAAACATGATCGGCAGCACGAACCCGCCCAGGCCCCCGGCCAGACCGACGATGCCGGACACCGCCCCCATATTTTTCGGGTAGTCGTTGGCGATGTACTTGAAGACCGAGGCCTTGCCGAACGCGAAGGCGATGCCCATCACGAACAGCAGCACGGTGAACAGAGTGGGACTGAGGCCAATATGGAAATCGACGATGCCGTTGACGGTCTGCACTTGCAGTTGAGTCTGGGGATAGGACAGCAGGAACAGACAGATCCAGCTCACCCACAACACCCACCAGGTCACGCTCTGGGCGCCCCAGCGGTCGGACATCCAGCCACCGACGGCCCGCAGCACGCCGCCGGGCAGGGAGAAACACGCCGCCAGCAGCGCCGCGCTTTGCAGGCTGAAGCCGTATTCCTGCACGTAGTACTTGGTCATCCACAACGCCAGGGCCACATAGCCGCCGAACACGATCGAGTAGTACTGGCAGTAGCGCCACACGGCCGGCTCTTTCAGGGCTTTGAGTTGCTCGCGCAACGTGGCACCGCCCGTGCCGCTGTGTTCCTTTTTCTCGGTGGTGAGAAACCAGAACAACAGTGCGGTAATGAACAGGATGGCGCTGAACACCTTCGGCACCAGGTGCCAGCTGCCGAACGCGATCAGCGCCGGAGCGAGGAACTTGGTTAGCGCCGCACCGGCATTGCCGGCGCCGAACACGCCCATGGCAAAACCCTGGTTCTGTTTGTCGAACCACTTGGCAACGTAGGCGATGCCCACCGAGAACGAGCCTCCAGCCAGGCCGACGAACAGGCCCAGCACCAGGAACTGCCAAAAGGCCGTGGCGAGGGTGATCAGGTACAGCGGCAATACGCAGGACAGCATCAGCAGGAAGAACACGATCCGCCCGCCAAAGCGGTCGGTCAAAAGCCCCAGGGGTAGACGCACCAGCGAACCGGTCAATACCGGCGTAGCGGCCAGCAGGCCAAACTGGGTTTCATTGAGGGCCAGCAGTTCCTTGATCGGAACCCCCAGCACAGCAAACATCATCCAGACCATGAAGCACACGGTGAAGGCCAGGGTACTCATCCCTAGTACCAGCCCTTGTTGCACTTGCGCTCGCATCACGATGCACTCCGTCAGTTCGATGAGCGCAGCCTAGTGATACGAACCCCGCGAAAACTTGACCTGGGTCAACGTGCGCCGGGGCGGTCCAGGCCTATGCTTGGCCCGCCTACCTCCAAGGAGGTAGGTCCTGATATTGATACAACCCTTTGTTTATCAATACTTTGAACAAGTCTGCCGAAGCTTTTATGGAAATGGAGCGGCCGACAACTCTTTAGAGGTAGTGCGCCCAGGATTGGCTGCTACACCCCCAGGTCCAGGGCGCCCCCCCTATGCTCGGTTCACAGTTATGCCCCGCAGGCCCGCATCGATGATGCGTTGGCTGCGCAGTTCCCTGCCCGCTCGCGCCGGGCTGGCGGTGATCCTGATTGCCATCCTGGCCCTGGCCAGCTCCTTGAGTGCCGGGTTGATCGCCTGGTTCAGCCAAGGCGACGCTGCCGCCATCAATACCGCCGGCTCCGTGCGCATGGAGACCTACCACCTGAGCTGGAAACTCTCGGCGGGGACCAACGACGACATCCCGGCGATCGTCGCCAGCCTGCAACAACGCCTCGACAGCCCAGCCCTGCGCGCCGTGCTGGAAGATGGGCCGGAAACCTCCCTGCACAAAAGCTATCGCGACCTTGTGCAACGCTGGAACCAGACTTTGCGCCCGGCCATCGAGCGTGGTGACTCGGCGTTTTTCCAGGCCAGCGCCAACGGGTTCGTCGATCAACTGGACCAGTTCGTCACCCTGCTGCAACGCCAGAGCGAACACAAGCAAGGCTGGCAGCAGGCCATCCAGGGTGCGGCGCTGTTCAGCACCATGATCATCCTGCTGATCGGCCTGTATGAATTGCAGTACGGCGTGGTCACGCCCTTGCAGGAGTTGGTGGACGCCACCCAGCGCTTTCGCCGTGGCGAGTTCCAGGTGCGGGTCAATCACCAGTCCGAGGATGAGCTGGGCCAATTGGCGACCAGTTTCAACACCATGGCCGAGACCATCGAGCAATCCCATCGCACCCTGGAAAACCAGGTCCGGCAAAAGACCCTGAACCTGCAACAGGCCAACGCCGCCCTGGAGCTGTTGTACCAGAGCAGTCGCAGCCTGGCGACGCGGCAGGCTAATGCCGAAGGGCTGGATGAATTGATCCGACGCTTCCAACAGCGCCTGCCGGGCCTGCGCCTGACGTTGTGCCTGCAAGGGCAATTGCAGGCACCGGCCAGGCACCTGCTGGCGCTGCATGGCGCCGACAGTCGCCAGGTGTGCGCCAGCAGCGATTGCGCCAGTTGCCATAAACGCAACGCTGCACGCCCGCTAGCCTTTAGCATCAGTAACCAGGGTAATGAACTGGGTGAGCTCAAGGCGCATTTTGTCGACGGCCACGCGGCGCAGCCCTGGGAGACCGCATTGATCCAGGCCCTGGCCCACCTGATTGGCACGTCGCTGTCCCTCAAGCGCCAGCGCGAACAGGACCATCGCCTGCTGCTGCTCGAGGAACGCACGATCATTGCCCGCGAGCTCCACGACTCCCTGGCCCAGGCCTTGTCGTACATGAAACTGCAAGTCAGCCGCATGCAGACCCTGATGCGTCGGGGCGAACCGGTGCAGACCCTGGAGACGGTGACCGGCGAGCTGCGCGAGGGACTGAACAATGCTTATCGCCAACTGCGTGAACTGCTGACCACCTTCCGCCTGCAGATCCACGACGACGGCCTGGTCGAGGAACTCAAGGACACCGCCGAGGAGTTCTCAAGCCGAGGGGATTTCCAGGTGCACCTGTTCGTCGACACCCTGGCCTTCGAGCTGTCGGCCAGCGAGCAGATCCACATCCTGCAGATCACCCGTGAGGCCCTGTCCAACTGCCTGCGCCATGCCCATGCCGAAAACGCCTGGCTCGAACTGCGCCAGGAAGGCGAAACCGTGCGGCTGTCGATCGAAGACGATGGCCGCGGCTTCAGCGGCGAGGTGGACCAGCGCGAACACCATGGTTTGAACATCATGAACGAGCGGGCCCGCAGCCTGCGCGGCCAACTGCAGATTCTCTCTCGAACACCCCAGGGCACCCGCATCCAGGTGCATTTCCAACCGGAATTCCTGGGCCAACACACCGAAGGCCTCGCAACATGAACGCGCCCCTGCGCCACACCCTGCTACTGGTCGACGATCATCCGATGATGCGTCGCGGCATCCGCCAGATGCTTGAGCTCGAAGACGATTTGCACATCGTTGGTGAAGCCAGCCACGGCGAAGAAGCCCTGACCCTGATCGAACCGCTCAAGCCCGACCTGGTGCTGCTGGACAACAACATGCCGCAGATGAACGGCATCGAGACCCTGCGCCGACTGCGCGCCATGCACTACACCGGCAAGGTGCTGCTGTTCACCGTGTCCGATGCCGAGGACGACATCCGCGATGCCTTGCGCCTGGACGCCAACGGTTACCTGCTCAAGGACATGGAGCCGGAGCTGCTGATCCAGTACATCCGCGACGCCCTCAACGGCGCCCTGGTGATCAGCCCCGGCCTGACCCGCGCCATGGCCCAGGCCCTGCGCTCACCACCGCGCCAGGCCGATGTGGAACTGACCGAGCGCGAACGCCAGGTCCTCAAGACCATCGCCGGTGGCTATAGCAACAAGGTCATCGGGCACAAGCTGGGCATCACCGAAGGCACGGTCAAGGTGCATGTGAAGAACCTGCTGCACAAACTCGGTTTGCGCTCACGGGTCGAAGCCGCCGTGTGGGCGATGGAACATTTGCGCGGGGCGGGTTAGCCCAGCAAAACACACGCCCTGTGGGAGCAGATCTGGATTTCGTTCCCCACAGGTTTTGTGTCGTGATCGAGAGGCCCATCCCTCTTCCGAGGTAGGCCAGCCGAGGCATAGGCCGATGACGCCTTGGGCTCTACCATGACGGCACGCGGAGGTACGCCATGCTGACCCACCCTTCCATCGTTTTACTGTTGCGTCGTCATCACCTGTTCAGCCAACTGCCGGAGCGGGTCTTTGAAGATGTCTGCAGCCTGGCTGTCCTCAAACGCCTGGAATGCAACAGCACGCTCATGCACCAGGGCGATCCGGCCAAGCGGTTTTTCTTGCTGGTCAGTGGCCAGATCAAGCTGTTCCGGGTGACCGGTGAGGGCCAGGAGAACCTGGTGGAAATCATCCAGCCCGGCCAGACCTTCGCCGAGGCTTTGCTGTTCAGCCAGGCCCGCTGCTATCCGGTCAGCGCGTCGGCGATCAAGGACAGCGTGCTGGTGAGTATCGAGGGCACACATTACCGCAAGGCCCTGGAGGACCAGCCCAAGGTCTGCCTGGCGATCCTGGCGAGCATGAGTATTCATTTGCATCAGCGGCTCAAGGATATCGATAACCTGACCTTGGCCAGTGCCAGTCGGCGGGTGATCAATTTCCTGCTGCAGGAGCGGGATCCGCGGGATGGTCAGGTGGTGTTGCAGGTGTCGAAGCGGCTGGTGGCTTCCAAGTTGGGGATTCAGCCGGAGACGTTTTCGCGGATTCTTCATCGGTTGGTGGATGGGGGGTTGATTGCCATGGAGCGGCGCAACATTCGTATCCTGGCTGAAGAAGAACTGGCTGGTTACCAACAGTAACCGGGCCAGTCCCGGATTTGACCATGGTCAAGGCGTATTACTGGCGGCCTCGCACACTGGCAGAGTCCATCAGTGGAGAACCCTCATGTCCGATTCAAGCCTTCCCTTGGTCTACTCCTGCTCCGGTTGCTCGAATGTCGCGCAACTGGCCAATACCCTGGCCTTGCGCCTGGATCGCAGCGGCCTGGCCGAAATGTCCTGCATCGTCGGGGTCGGCGGGCATGTGGCTGCGCTGGTCAATAAAGCGCGCTCGGGACGGCGAATCCTGGCACTGGACGGCTGCCCGCTGCAATGCGTCGAAAGCTGCCTGAACCAGCACGACCTGCACGCCGATGTGCATCTGATCTTCAGCCACCACGGTTTGCGCAAACGCAACGGCAAGGATTGCACCGAGGAGCAGAGTGACGAGTTGTTTGAGGAGATCAAGCGGCTGATTGAAAGCCAGATGATCGAAGCCACCGAGACGGCTTGAGAAGGCGAACAGGTGCTAGTGTCGAACACCAAAACCTGTGGTGAGGGAGCTTGCTCCCGTTGGACCGCGAGCGGTCCTAAAACCTGTAGCCTCCGTATGTCAGTTAGAACGCACTTGCTGATTCAATTTTTTGAAATCAGCTCAACTGATACTGCAAACCTAATCTTGAGATAACGCGCCAAGAACTTAAAGCTTACAGAAATTACTTACAGAAATTTCCAAGACCCGTCCTACGACAGCAATATACCTTTCCTAAGAATCAGCAAGCTCATTCCCACAACCAACACGACTAACATTTCAGAAAACTCGCCACCTCTTCGCGATGATGTAAAGCCGCAACATCTTGAAAGTAATATTCAGTTGGCGCGATCTCCACCACCTGCAAAAAATCATCGTCAACGATATAGCCCACGCCTGGGGATTACCCGAGTGGCCGACACAACTTGGTTGGACCGTATTGGAATTCCGGTGGATTAAAGGTACGTCAATGAGTGCAGATTTTTCAGGCATTACGTGGGGCTTTCCCGGCATCGACCGGCGTCTTCTGAAAGTGCAATTCAGCTTTTTGTTGATGGTTTTGGGCGGGCGGTGCAATCAACTGGCGGTGGCTTGGTGGGCGTTGCAGGAAACAGGCTCTGCGCTCTATTTCGCCAACATGATTGCCTGTTCCATCGCGACGGAGGTGTTAGCCAAACCCCTGCTGGGATGGCTGGGGGACAAGTACAACAAAATCCTGATCATCAAGCTGGCCTCATGGATCAGCCTGCTGACAGCGCTGTTGATGGTGGTACTGTCCGCCACGGGGTCGTTCACCCCCTGGACGGTGGGCGCGCTGATGATGATCAGCAGTGCGATCGTCGGCGTACGCGACCCTCTCCAGGCTTCGATCATTCCTTTGTTTGCAGACGACGATAAAGTCTCCCTGGCCTTTCGGACCAAAAGCGTGATGTCGTCCTTTTCCATTCTGCTGGGACCGGTACTGGCCAGCGGG
Organism: Pseudomonas sp. RL_5y_Pfl2_73; assembly: GCF_963970515.1. Taxonomy (NCBI): domain Bacteria; kingdom Pseudomonadati; phylum Pseudomonadota; class Gammaproteobacteria; order Pseudomonadales; family Pseudomonadaceae; genus Pseudomonas; species Pseudomonas sp. RL_5y_Pfl2_73. Next base: position 53,240 of record NZ_CAXAPD010000015.1, read on the forward strand.
TTGATTTACGGATTCGGTATCACGTTCGCCTTTGCCGCCGATTTTTTTGCAATTCTCATCGCCGGGGCGTTGATCGCGACCATCCCGAGCCCCATCGGCGCCACTGACCAAGGCGAAAAAGCCCCGGGTGCCAGCGGCTTTAGCATGATCTATTCCGGCTTCAAAGTAGTTTACGGAGTGAAAGTCGAATTTTACCTGGCCATCATTGCAATGCTGATCAACTTTGCCCTGTTTCCGTTCTTCACCATCCTGATCCCATTGTATGTAAAGGACGTCATCCAGTACCCGGTCACTTACATCGGTCTTCTGGATTCGTGCTTCGGGCTGGGCATTCTGGCGGGCAGTTACAAGATCATCGGCTGGTTATCCGACCGGGTCCCCCGTGACATGTGTGTGTCCGCAGGTTTTGCATTACTGGGGTGCAACCTGGTGGTGGTCGGAACCGTTTCATCGTCGTTCATCGTGCCCGCGGCCTTTTTCTGCGGCGGCGTCGGCCTGATGTTGATTAACATCCCCACTTCCGCTGTGAGGTTGCTGGCAACGCCAAAGCTCCATCGCAACCGGATTTTTGCAACGGTTTCATTTCTGTCTGCGGCGGCCAGCCCCTTGGGCAGTTTCGCGATGAACACCCTGATCGCCTATCTGGGGGTCGCACTGACAATCACGCTGCTGGGCGTCATGGTGCTGCTGTTGTCTCTGCTGGTTTTTCTGGTACCCGACTTCAAATCTTTCATGCGTTCCCAGGATACGCAGCTCAATGATGCCTATCTGGACAAATACCCTAAAGCGTTTGCGCACTGACGTGCCTGGCCGTACCAAGATCAAAAGATCAAAGCCGCAGCTCCGCAGGAGATCTGTATACATCCGCAAGAGACAGGTCGGCTGTCAGGCCGCCATCGCGAGCAAGCTCGGCTCCCACATGGATGGGTTACATCCGCAGGAGCCAGGCCGGCTGTGAGGCCACCTATATCGCAGGCAAGCCATACACTGGATCTGCGTCGATCACAGCAACTCAACCTCTCACCCCGCCGCCAACCCCTTGCCCGCCCGCTCCAGGTTGCGCCAGAGCCACGGCGGCAACACTTCCGGATCAAGACTGTCGATCAAATTCTTCAACGCCAGCCCCAACTCGGTATCCCCCTCGATCACCAACCGGCGACGGAAGAACAACGTGTCAGGATCCTCCTGCCGACTGGCCAACAACAGAAACTCGCGCCAGTTGCCGCTGATGGTGACCTGGGCCTCGGCCTGTTCGGCAATGCGTAATCCCTCCCGCGCCAAGGTCAGGTACCAGCACAACTTCAGGTCGGGCACGCGCAGGCACAACCAGCGCCCACGCAGCACCTCGAACCCGCCGTCGCGCAGCGGCTCGGCCAGGCAGCGATTGAGCGCCTGCTGCAACGCCAGGCGCTGCACCACAAACGGCACCTTGCCTACCAGCGGCAGCAAGCGGTCGGCACCTTTGAGCACCCACTTCTTCGGACTCAACACAGGCCCGCCTCCTCTACCTTCAACATGCCGGCATGGCCGTGCCAGTAGCCATTGCAACCGTCCACGAACAACGGCGGTGCCCCGCCCTGACGCACTTTGTCGAAGGCCGTGACCACCTCGGCCATGCCCTGGGCACGCGGACTCAGGCGCAGCACATCAGCGCCACAGGCCACCAGCGCGTTGTAGTCGGCCAGCAGGTTGGTCACCTCACCGGACATCGTCTGGATGCCGTTGAGGGTGAACAACTGTTGGCCCTCTTGACTGCTCAACGCCAAGCCGTCGGGGTAGTTGATGCAGCAGAACTGACAGTCGTCCTTGGGGCGGTTTTCGGCTCGGGCGGTAAAGCATCGTGCCGAGTACGCCAAGGGCAGATGACCGTAGGCGAAGATCTCCACCTCCGGCACCTCGCGGTCCATGTCCCGCACCTGCTCCAGCACATCGCCGATCAGCGCCGCCGAGCACTCCACGGGCGGCACCCAACGGATCATGCCACTGTCGAGCAATTGCCCCAGGGCGTGGCCGTTGTACAAGTTCAGCGCCGGGCCGCCGACGAAAGGCAGTTTGCGTTCGGCCATGAACTGCACCGCGCCCATGTCATTGGCTTCCACCAACAACTGGCCGTTGTCACACAGGCGTCGCAGCGAGGACAGCTCCGAGGCCGCTTCGATCAGCGTCAGGCTCGACAACACAATCTGTGCCTGGCTGCACGTTTGCAGCTCGCGCGCCAACCCCAGCCACTGATCCAGGGAGAACGCCCGGCGTTTCGAACACACGGTTTCCCCCAGGTAAATCACGTCCAGCGGCAATGCCGACATCTCGGCATAGAAATTCCCCAGTTGCGCTTTGTCCCAATAAAACAGGACCGGTCCCAGGCTGAGTTTCATCTGGCCTCCCCTCATTGCCATGATCGATGGTAGGCACCCAGGGTGGTCTGGCTGCCTTCGGACAAGCCAGCCAGCGCCTGGCGCCATTCTTCCTGCACCCGGAACCGTTGCGGCGCGACCTGGTGGGCATCCAGTGCGGCGCGCCAGACCCGGGTCACTTGCTCAACGTAGGCCGGGCTGCGTTGACGACCTTCGATCTTCACCGCTTCGACGCCAATGGCCGCCAGCTCAGGCAGCAGGTCGAGGGTGTCGAGGCTGGTGGGTTCTTCCAGCGCATGGAAGCGCTTGCCGCCGACCAGGAAGCGGCCTTTGCACAAGGTCGGATAACCGGCCGGTTCTTCGGGGGTATAGCGGTCGATCAGCACCTCGCTCAGGCGTGCGCTGAGGCCTTGGGCATCCTCGCTCCAGCGCACCGCCTTGGCGGGCGAGCAGACGCCGCACAGGTTCGGTGATTCGCCGGTGATGTAGGAAGACAAGTGGCAACGGCCTTCAGCCATGATGCACAGGCTGCCGAAACCGAAGACTTCGATCGGCACCGGACTGCCCGCCGCCACCTGCCGCACTTGGGCCAGGGACAGTACCCGTGGCAGCACGGCGCGGCGGATGTCATAACGCTGGGCGTAAAACGCCAGGGCCGCGGCGTGGGTGGCCGAACCTTGTACCGACAGGTGCAGCGCCAGCTTCGGATGGCGCTGGCTGGCGTAGCTGAGCACACCAGGGTCGGCGGCAATCAGGGCATCCACGCCGAAATCGGCGGCGCGATCCACGGCCCGTTGCCAGCGCTCCCAGCCCTTGGGCTGCGGGTAAGTATTGACCGCCACGTACAGCTTGCGTTGGTGCTGGCGGATGTGTGCGACAGCCGCGTCGAACTGCTTATCGTCCATGTTCAGCCCGGCGAAGTGCCGGGCATTGGTGTCATCGCGAAAGCCGACATAGACGGCATCGGCGCCTTGGCGCACCGCCGCTTTGAGGGCAGGCAGATTCCCTGCCGGGCAAACCAGTTGCATGGGGCATCCTCATGAGAAAACTCAGGCGCCGCCAGTCTAGCCAGCCCTCGGCCGGCGACCTTGACGGCAATCAATTGCCGTCAATGCATCAGTTCGGCGAATGGCAGATACAGCACCTTGTCGTGCTTGTGCAGTTGCGCCTCACACTCCACCACCGCCAGCCCATCGGCCCAGCAGGCGGCCGTCAGCATCGCCGAACTTTGCTGAGGGTGCAGTTCCACGCACAGGTGGCCGTTGGCATCCGGAACCAACCTGGCCCGCAGGTACTGTCGGCGCCGGTTGCGCTTGAGCCAGTCGAACCCGGCGGGCACCTGCAACGGCACGGGTAACACGTCGCCCATGCCCTGGGCCCGAAACAGGAACGGCCGCACGACGATCAGCGCGGTAATCAACGCCGCCGACGGATTGCCCGGCAGCCCGATCCAAGGTTTGCCTTCCACATCGCCAAAGGCCAGAGGCTTGCCCGGCTGGATGGCCAGGCGCCAGAGGTCGATGCTGCCCAAGGCTTCGATGGCTTGCTTGAGATGGTCTTCTTCACCCACCGAGACACCGCCCGAGGTGATCAGCACATCGCATTCGGCGGCGGCCAGGCGCAACGCTTGTCGACTGGCCAATAGCTGGTCGGGCATGACCCCGAAGTCATGCACCTCGACACCCCAACCGCGCAACAGTGCGGCGAGGCTATGGCGATTGCTGTTGTAGATCTGTCCTGGCGCCAGTGGCTCACCCGGCTCGCGCAGCTCATCGCCGCTGCTGAGCAAGCCCACTTGTAAGGGGCGATAGACGTCCACCTGGCCGACGCCGGCACCGGCGAGCAGACCCAACTCCTGGGCGCGCAAGCGCGTGCCGGCTTCAAGCAGCCGGTCTCCTCGACGCAGTTCCTCACCTTCCTTGCGAACATGGTCACCGCCGTTGACCGGCGGCAACCAGACCCGCTCGCCATCGACGCGACAGCTTTCCTGCGGCACTACCGTGTCGGCACCCGGTGGCAGCGGCGCGCCAGTAAAAATCCGCACGACTTGCCCGGCCTGCAACGGCTCGCCCGGTTCGTCACCCGCGGCGATCCGCCCGCCCAACAACAGGTCGCCGCCGTCACCCGGCAGGTCAGCGGCCCGCAGGGCATAGCCATCCATCGCGCTGTTGTCCCAGGCCGGCAGGTTCATCGGGCACACAATGTCAGTGGCCAGCACACGCGCCAGGGCCTGGTCCAGGCCAACCCGTTGCACGGGCGGTGGCGGCGGTGCCTGGTCGAGCAGATGACGGATCGCCTCATCCACCGGCATCAACACGCCGCTGTCGCACACCCGGCCGTTCACGAGCGTGTCTCGCAAGCCGTTGGGGCGATGCCGTCCTGGGGTTTGAGGTGCGGGGTGAAATTGCACGGGCCGGTGCGGCTGTCCAATTGCCCGGCCAGGATCTGCTCCCATCCGGTCCGGCACGCCCCCGGCGAACCCGGCAAGCAGCACACCAGCACCCCGTTGCTCATGCCCGCCAAGGCGCGCGATTGCAGGGTGGACATGCCGATCTGCGCCAGCGACACCTGGCGGAACAACTCGCCGAAACCGTCCACCTGCTTGTCCAGCAGTGGCGCCACCGCCTGAGGAGTGTTGTCGCGCGGGGTGAACCCGGTGCCGCCGGTCATCAACACCACCTGCACCTTGGGGTCGGCGATCCATTGGGAGACCTGGGCGCGGATCTGGTAGATATCGTCTTTCACCAACCCACGGTCGATGAGCACGTGTCCGGCCGTTTGCAACAGGTCCGCCAGGGTTTGGCCCGAGGTGTCGGTGTCGAAGGTGCGGGTATCGCTGATGGTAAGGACCGCGATGTTCAGCGGTTGAAAGAGGCGTTGCGTCAGATGGGCCATGATCAGCCGTCCTGTCAGAAAAGATGGCCCAGCCTGAACCGCAATCGTTGCCGGGCCTATTCCTCGTTGGAGGTACCTCCCTTGGCACTCAAGGTGCCAGGCGGCAACGCTGCCAGGCGCCATCCTGCAGGCGGTAGTCGAGGCGATCGTGCAAACGGTCGGCGCGGCCCTGCCAGAACTCCATCCGTTCGGGCCGCAGGCAATAACCGCCCCAATGGCCGGGGCGCCGCACGGGTTGATCGGCAAAGCGTTTTTCGGTTTGCGCCAGCAAGGTCTCCAGCGCGGCCCTGTCCTCCAGTGGCCGGCTTTGTGGCGACGCCCAGGCGCCCAGGCGACTGGCGACGGAACGGGATTCAAAATAGGCATCCGACAACGCCGGATCGAGTTTGTGGACCGGCCCTTCGATGCGTACTTGCCGCTCCAGCCCCGGCCAGAAAAACGTCATGGCCGCCCAGGGGTTGGCCGCCAGGTTCTGGCCCTTTGCGCTGTCGTAGTTGCCAAAAAAAGAAAACCCCTGGGCGTCGAAGCCCTTGAGCAACAACACCCGACAGTGAGGCCGGCCCTGCTCGTCCACCGTCGCCAGGGCCATGCTGTTGGCTTCCACCGGTGGGCTTTCGGTGTCGCGGGCCTGTTGCATCCAGAGCGCGAACAGCGCCATGGGGGCGTCGGGTGCCAGGGCTTCATCCAGGCCATCGAGGGTGTACTGGCGGCGCATTTTGGCCAGGGAAAGGGGCATGAGAGAGATCTCCACTGTGGGTTTGCCCCAGTCTGCGCCTGGCCCTGCGGGTCCACCTTGACCCCCATCAAATGTGCCCCCCTGTAGGAGCTGCCGAGCGCAGCGAGGCTGCGATCTTTCCCCAGACACTTGAATCTCAAGCGACAGATCAAAAGATCGCAGCCTTCGGCAGCTCCAACAGTCAGCGCATGACTCAGGAACAGGTGGCCAAAGATTCACTTAAGCCCCAACCGCCGCGCCAGCTTATGCAGATTGCTCGGGTCAACCTCCAACAGCCGCGCGGCCCCCGCCCAGTTCTGCCCGCAGCGTTCCAGGGCCTTGAGGATCGCCTGGCGCTGGCAACCATCGACAGCCTCGCTCAAGGGCTGCACACGCGCATCCAACGCTTGCAGGGCCTGTTCGGGCAGCGCTTGCGTCGAGGCTGTGCTGGCGTTGACGTCGAGGTCGAGCACCTGCGGTTCCAGGGTCATGATCAGGCTGCGACTGGCGCCACGACTCAGTTGCTTCAACGCCGCGCGGCTGATCACGTGTTCCAGTTCCCGCACATTGCCCGGCCAGCTGTACGCCAGCAGCGCCTGTTCAGCCGCCGGGGACAGGCGCAACCCACGCAAGCCCAGCCGCGTGCGGTTCAGTTCGAGAAAGTGCCCGGCCAGCATCAATACATCATGACCACGCTCGCGCAGCGGCGGGATCGGCACCGGGTAGACCGAAAGCCGGTGATACAGGTCGGCGCGAAACAACCCGTCGCGAATGCTGTCGGGCAGGTGCCGGTTGGTGGCGGCGATGATCCGCACATCAACGTGCAGCGGCTTGTCCGCCCCCAGGCGCTGGATCTCGCCGTTCTGCAGGGTGCGCAGCAACTTGGCCTGCACGCTCAACGGCAATTCACCGACCTCATCGAGGAACAGCGTGCCACCATTGGCCGCGTCGAAGCGCCCGGCACGGTCGGTGGTCGCCCCGGAGAATGCGCCTTTGACGTGGCCGAACAACTCGCTTTCGGCCAGGGACTCCGGCAACGCCGCGCAGTTGACCTGAACCAACGGCTTGTGGCCTCGTCGGGACAGCCGATGCAGCCGCCGGGCGAACAACTCCTTGCCGACTCCGGTTTCGCCCAGCAACAGCACCGGCAGTTCGGAGTCCGCCAGCACATCCAGTTCGTTGAGCAACTGCTGCAACCCCTCGCTGCGCCCGAGGATCTCGCCCTCTTCGGCGGGTAGCCGCAGGTCGGTCTGGTCGCTGCGCGATGCTCGCAGGCTACGGTTTTCCTGCTCGAGCCGGGTGACCCGCACGGCGGCCTCGATCTGCAACGTACAGCGCTTGAGTTCCTCGCGGGCGCGGCTGTCGAAGGTGCCGGCGTGCAACGCATCCAGGGTGATCGCACCCCAGAGCCGTCCTTCCACGTACAGGCTCACGCCCATGCAGTCATGCACCGGCAGCGGTTCACCGACGTGGTTGTCGAGCAAACCGTCGTAAGGGTCCGGCAGACGGCTGTCCGGCTCGAACCAGGTGGGTTCGCGCGAGGCCATGATCGCCGCCAGACGCGGGTGCTGGGCAATCACGAAGCGCCGTCCCAGTGCTTCGTGGACCAGGCCCACGGTGGCCACGGGCCTGAGACTGTCATCGTCCAGGCGCAGCAGCCCCACGGCGCCACTGTTGAAGTATTCGCGCAGGGTCTGCACCAGGCGCTGCAATCGCACCGCATTGGGCAGCTCGACGATCAGGTCGGCGGCCAGGCTTTCACGCAGCATGGTAGTGATGACCCTCCAGGGTTCGTTTGACCCTTCACAATCAGGGTGACAATCACCCTGGCAAAAATTTAATGCTTTGTTTTCAATCAGTTGAATATGGCACGCCGGCTGCAAAAAAAGAGAGCGCTTATCTGTCCCTCCCGGCATTCAACCCTAAGGAAACCCAATGAGCCTCGATCTGCTGGAACAAAGCCTCGGCCAACTGGCCTGCGACATTCCCGGTGCGACCCGTACCTTCCATCATTACAACCTCGACTTCTGCTGCGGCGGGCAAAAGTCCTTGCGTGAAGCGGCGCTGGGCAAAGGCCTTAACCCGCTGCTGATCGCCGACGCCCTGCGCACCCTGCAAGCCGCCGGGGAACTGGGCCATGACTGGCGCGACGAACCCCAGGCGACCTTGCTTGCCCACATCCTGGAGCGCTACCACGCGCGCCATCGCGAACAGCTGCCGGAACTGATCCGCCTGGCCCGGCGCGTCGAGCAGGTCCATGGTGCGCGACCCAGTTGCCCCAACGGACTGGCCGATCACCTGCAGGACATGTACCAGGAACTCGAAGGCCACATGCTCAAGGAAGAACAGGTGCTGTTCCCGATGCTGCAACAAGGCCTTGGCGAACGGGCCTCGGCGCCGATCCAGGTGCTGCGCTACGAACACGACCAGCACGGTGAAGCCCTGGAAACCATGCTCGCCCTGACCGACCAGATCACCCCACCCGCCGACGCCTGCAACACCTGGCGCGCCCTGTATCGGGGGCTGGTGGAGTTTCGTGATGATCTGATGCAGCACATCCACCTGGAAAACAATGTGTTGTTCGTCAATGCGATGAAACCTGCCCACTAATCTCAAACATTGCCCATTACCCCTGTGGGAGTGGGCTTGCTCGCTCCCACAGGGGTTCAGCGTTGTTCTCTGCGGCTCAAAACTGCCAATAGAACATCGCCTTGGCCAACACCACGATCAGCACCATGTGCCCCAGGATACTGCGGCGCAACCCACAAGCGCGGCAAGGCGTCAGGCGACCGCTCTTGAGCCAGTACGCCAGCCACAAATAGTGACCGATGATGCTCAGCGCCAGCAGGATCTTCAGGCTCAGCAGCAGGCCAAAGCTGTTGCTCAACGGCTGGCTCAATGCCCCACGATGCTGCCAGGCCAGGGCCAGGCCGGCGCCGTACAGCACCAGCACGACGCTGTGCAGCACGTGCCGCGAGCGCTGGGCGATGGCCTGGTCGGCAGCGTCCTTGACGCCTTGGGTCAAGGGCCGGCGGGCGCTGTGCCAGATGAAGACCTCGAAAAACAGCGTGCCAATGAAAGCAATGGCCGCCAACAGATGCGTAACCAGCAAGACTCCGTACATTATCGACGCCCTCCGCCCAATCGGCTCATCCCGGATGCCCATCCACCCGCGCCTTGAGCAGCATCGGCCCATAGCGCCAGGCGTATAAACCGAACGCCAGCGTCCAGCACAGCGCCGCCAGCCACAGCCCAGCCAACGGCAACAGCAGCACCAACAGCACGCGGCTCAGGCACGCTAGGTTCAACAGGATGAACGCCAGGGTCATGCCCGCTGGCGGCTCGAGGGCGCGCCCGGTATGGCCCAGGCTGACACGGGCAATCATCGCCAGGATCAACCCGGCCATGGCGCCGATGGTCAGGCTGTGCACCGCCAGGCTCGGGTTCACCGGCACGCCGAAGTGCCACAGCGCCATGCCCAGGCAGGCCACCGCCAACCAGGCGTAGGCCAGGTGCAACGACCACAGCAGCGGCACCCGCCACACATCCCGATCATGCCAGCGCACCAGTCGAATCCCGTGGCCCACCGCCAACGCGGCGAACAACAGGCCGACCCAGACGCTGGCCGTCAGCGCCGGACCGAAGGCATACAACAACGCCACCAGCGCCGACCCGGCCAGCAACAGACGATCAAGCCACGGCCAAGGCGCAACGCCCTCGACCCGACCGAGACCGCGCTGGGTAAAAAATGGAATCACGCGACCGCCGATCAACCCCATCATCGCCGCCACCAGCCACAGGCCGGTGAGCACGCTCTGGCGCTGCAGGCCTTCGTTGTGCTGCACCAGACCGTATACGGATAACGCATCGGCGGCGGCCAACAGCAGCAATACCAGCACAATCGGGTAATTGCGCTTCTGCCGCACGCGCCACAACATCACGCCCATCAACGCCGCGACCGCCAGGGCAAAACCCAGCTCCAGCAGCGTCAGTAACGGCCAGGGCGCATCCATCAGCCAGGCCAGCCGCGCGCCCAGCCACAACAGTGCCAGTGTTGCCAAGCGCTTGCCGCTGAGGCCCGGAGCTCCGGTCCAGGTTTGCACCGCCGTCAGCAGGAACCCGGCGATGATCGCCAGGCCAAAACCGAACAACAGTTCATGCCGGTGCCAGGCCAACCAGCCGCCGGCCGGCTGCCAGGCCGACAAGCGTCCGGTGAACGCCGCGAGCCAAAGGGGAACAGCCAACAGCGCCAATACACACCCGGCCAAAAAGAACGGCCGAAACGCTAGGCGCCACAACGGCAAAATAGCCATGGCCTTGCGACGGTCAAGCACTTGCATACACCACTCCTTTGCCTCACTGAACCGCCAGCGAGGTACGACAAATCAGGGTTCGAATGATCGGCTATCGACGCCGGCCGGCCTTGTCTCAGATCAAGCCAGCTCATCGGTAACCTCCCGCCTCGAACAGGCACTTGCAAGGGGCTTGCCGTTGTGAGGGCAAAGCTTGCTCGCGATGAAGACACCGCGGTCTACAGCAGGCCCGCGTTCTCGTTCATCGCGAGCAAGCTTTGCTTCCACAACGCCTCCCGCGCATAACGACTGTAGCTGAATGGGGTATTTATTACCCTTTCATGGTTGTTTTAACCCTACCAGACCAGGGTCATTTATACCCATATCAGCGCCAGCGCGCCGCAATTCAACGCCCGCCGGCATGGCCCGTCTCTTGCTCAGGCACGGCATCACCTTTCTTGTCGGGGTCTTCCATGAAATCCGTCGTTCTGCCGCTTACCTGGTTCGTCTTGCTCTCCTGCGTCGTGGCGCTGGCCAGCGGCCTGTCCCTGAGCCTGGTCTGACCCCGAACACCTCTTTCGCCATTACAAGGATTCCATGCCATGGTGCTCCACCGCGTCCATCACCAGATTCTGCGCAGCCATCACCTGTTCGAGCCGTTGAACGAAGAACAGCTCGACGAATTGATGAGCAACAGCCAACTGCTGAACATCGACAGGGGTGATCCGTTGTTCCGCCAGGGAGAGCCGGCGCAGGCGTTTTACTACGTGATTTCCGGTGCCGTGAAAATCTACCGGCTGACCCCGGATGGCCAGGAAAAAGTCTTCGAGGTGATCGGCGAGCGCCAGACCTTCGCCGAAGCCATGATGCTGATGGACACACCCAACTACGTCGCGTCCGCCGAAGCCGTCGCCCCGACCCAGGTGTATCGGCTGTCCAACGCCACCTACATGCGTCTGCTGCAAAGCAACAGCCGGCTGACCTTCGCCCTGCTCGGCAAGCTCTGCGTGCGCCTGCACCAACGGGTCAACGAGATTGAAACCCTGTCGCTGAAGAACGCCACTCACCGGGTGGTGCGCTACCTGTTGACGCAACTGGTGCGCCTGCAAACCGTGGACAGTCAGTTCGAACTGCCGATGGCCAAGCAGTTGATCGCCGGGCACTTGTCGATCCAGCCGGAAACTTTCTCGCGGATCATCCGCCGCCTAATCGATGAAAAAATCATCACCCAGGACGGTCGCCAGATCGCCATTCTCGATCGCCTGCGCCTGGAGCAATTCGAATGAGTGCGCAGCCCACTTGCCTGTATTGCCAACAGGCCAACCCTGCCAATGAGACCGAGTGTCGCCAGTGCGGCATGCCCCTGCCCGCCGAAGCGGCGATGGCCGGCGAGCGCCGGCTGCGGCGCTTCACCTGGTTTTGTGTCGGCTTGACGATCTTCTGCATCGTCATGTTCTTCTGGTTGCCTCGCAGCATCACCTGAACCCTCAGTCCTGAGTCAATTGCCGGTACAACTGCGGTAAACGCAGCGGCAGTTGCTCGGGCTGGCGAATCAAGGTGTAGCCGTTGGCCCCGAACATGTACGGCAGGTAGTCCCCCGCTTCGCGATCGATGGTGATGCAGAACGGCGTCAGCCCTTGGCGCCGGGCTTCCAGTACCGCCTGGCGAGTGTCTTCCACACCGTAGCGCCCCTCGTAGAGGTCCAGGTCATTGGGCTTGCCGTCACTGAGCAGCAGCAACAACTTGCGCCGGCGCTTGCAGCCCGCCAATCGCTGTGTAGCTTGGCGAATCGCCGCGCCCATGCGCGTGTAGTAACCGGGCTTGAGTCCCTGGATCCGTCCCCGAGTGTGGTCGTCATAACGCTGGTTGAACGCCTTGAGTTCATGCATGCGCACCTGCTGGCGGCGTAAGGAAGAGAACCCGTACAAGGCAAAATCGTCCCCCAGCACCGACAGGGTTTCGCCGAACAGCAACAGGCTGTCGCGAATCACATCGATCACCCGGTGCTCGTCATTGAGGTGGGCATCGGTGGACATCGACAGGTCGGCCAGCAGCAGGCAAGCCAGGTCGCGACGAGTCTGGCGCTGGTCCATGAACAGCCCGCGTTCGCTGCACTGCCCGTGCTGGCGCTCGACATGAAAGTCCAGCCAGGCTTGCAGGTCCAGTTCCGAGCCTTGGGTTTGCTGGCGCAACCATTGACGATCGTTACGCAAGTGTTCGAACTGGCGACGCAAGCGCTGGGCCGAGCTTCGCAGGCGTGCGGGCAACGGCTGGGGCTGGCAATCGCGAGGGATGAAGGTTTGCAGGCTGACGAAGTCGTCTTGCAAGCGTTGCTTGCGGTAGTCCCACTCCGGCAACAGGATGCCTGCGCCCAACGGGATGTCATCCACATCGGCCGGCGGCAGGTCCAAGTGCAGTTTCAAGCCACCGCCCTTGCGCAAGCGGGTGCGCGACAGGGTCAATTGGTCCAGGTCCTCGGCGACGCGAGCGGCGTCCGGGTCTTCGCTGTCATCCGCCCAGCGATCCAGGTCCACGTGCTCGGTCCAACTGAAGAGGTTTTCCAGGCGCACGATCAACAACCCACCGTCACGGGTGGCATCGTCGATTCGCTCGGCGCGCTTGCGTCCGCCCTGCTGTTCACCGGGAGGTGTCGCCAGGTATTGCTCGGACTCCTCAAGGTTGGCGGCCTGGGGATTGGCCAAATGTTGAGGTGGGTATAGCCACAGCGGCAACGGCCAGGCCGCCCGCTCGCTGCGTGGAAAATGCTCAACACTGCCCGGTTCGCGCAAGGCTTGGCACAACGCCCGTTCCAAGGCGGCTTCGGCCGGGTTGAGCGTGGCCGGATCGGGGCGCAGGGACAGGTGCGCGTCCACCAGTCGCCGGTAGCGAGGGCGCAGCGCCGGGTAGCGTTTCAACACCGCCAGGGTCCAGCGCTGATTATCCCGCCCCCAGTGTTTCATCGGCCCCGACTGCGCGGCCAGCAACGCGAGCCAACGATACAACTCTTCGTTGAGCCCGACATCGGGAAACGCCGCCAGGCTCGCCGGCAACCGCAGGTTATCGCCATCGCAACAGGCCAGAGGCACTTGCTTGCAGGTGCCGGCGATCTGCTGCAACAGGTTGCGGCGCAACAGCAGATCGCGATCGCTGACCGCTTCCACCCCCAGGTGAGGCGCTCCCCCGGTGGCGCGAAACAGCACCTGCAACGAGCGTTGCCGGGGAACCAACTCGACCCGAGCCTCAGGAAAATCGGCACTGGCCCGGCGGGTGATAAAACGGTGCCAGACACTGCCGACCCATTCTTCCAGCTCTAGCGTGAATGCCATGGTTATCTTCCTCTTCAACCCCGATCCACTAAACCTCACACCGCTCCGCTGGGCTGCACCCGTAGGAGCCGTCGAGCGAAGCGAGGCTGCGATCTTTCCCATGGCACTTGAGTCTCAAGCATTACGGAAAAAGATCGCAGCCTTCGGCAGCGCCTACGAAGGCACCACCGCCGCCGGTGCACGCAGGGCCGCACGGCCACGTTGACGGAAGCTGAACAGGTAGCAGAGCAACCCGGCCAGGAACCCGACGCCGCTGACCAGTCGTGCCCAGAACAGCGGCTCCAAATGATCCACCGTGGCCATGAACGGCAAGGCACTGCCATCCGTCATCCAGCGTTGCAACCAGACCTGGACAACACCGGCTGCGGTGAGGAACAAGGTGATCATCACCATCGACAAGGTCATCAACCAGAAGCCCCAGATCTCCAGGCGCTGCGAACGTTCGTCCGACGCTTCACCTAAGCCGCGCAAGCGTGGCATGGCGTAGCTGATCAGCGTCATCACGATCATCGCGTAGGCACCGTAGAAAGCCAGGTGGCCGTGGGCCGCGGTCAATTGCGAACCGTGGGTGTAGTAGTTGACCGGTGCCAGGGTGTGCAGGAAACCCCAGACGCCCGCGCCGAAGAACGCGGTGACCGTGGTGCCCTTGGCCCACAACGTGGCGGCGCGGTTCGGGTGTTGCCGACGACGGTTTTTCACCATGCTGAAGGCGAAGACCACCATCGCCAGGAACGGCAGCGGTTCCAGCGCCGAGAAGATCGAGCCTACCCACAGCCAGACCTCAGGCGCACCGATCCAGAAGAAGTGGTGGCCGGTGCCGATGATCCCGGTGATCAGCGCCATGGCGATAATCACGTAGAGCCATTTTTCAACCACTTCGCGGTCCACACCGGTGATCTTGATCAGGACGAAAGCGAGCATCGAACCCATGATCAGTTCCCAGACGCCTTCCACCCAAAGATGCACCACCCACCACCAGTAGTACTTGTCGCGAGCGAGGTTTTCCGGGTTGTAGAAGGAGAACAGGAAGAACACCGCCAGGCCGATCAGCCCGGTCATCATCACCATGCTGACCGTGGTCTTGCGACCTTTGAGCAGGGTCATGCCGATGTTGTAGAGGAACCCCAGGCACACCACCACGATCCCCATCTTGGTGATGGTCGGCTGCTCGAGGAACTCGCGGCCCATGGTCGGTAGCAAGTCGTTGCCGGTGAACTTCGCCAGCGTCGCATAAGGCACCGCGAGGTAACCCAGGATCGTCGCCACACCCGCAGCGGCGAACACCCAGAACAGCACGATCGCCAGTTTCGGGCTGTGCAGTTCGCGGTCGGCCTCCTCCGGTATCAGGTAATACGCCGCGCCCATGAAGCCGAACAGCAGCCAGACGATCAGCAGGTTGGTGTGGACCATGCGGGCCACGTTGAAAGGGATCAGCGGGAACAGGAAGTCGCCGACCACGTATTGCAAACCCATGATCAAACCGAACAACACCTGCCCCAGGAACAGCATCAGGGCAAACACGAAGTAGGGTTTGGCGACGGCCTGCGAGGCGAATTTCAGATGCGGATTAGCCATGCTCATCTCTCAGCCCTCCTTGTTTGGCGGCCAGCCATTGGTATTGATCTTCGAGCTCCACTTGAGGAATTCGGCGATGTCGTCGACCTCCTGCTCGCTCAGGTTGAACTGCGGCATGGCCCGACGACCCGGAACGTTCAGCGGCTGCATTTTCATCCAGGCCTGCAGGAACGGTGTGAAGGCTTCCTCGCCGCCGCGCCGGTTGACCACATTGCCCAGCTCCGGCGCAAAGTACGCGCCCTCGCCCAGCAGGGTATGGCAGCCGATGCAGTTGTTGCGCTCCCAGACGCCCTTGCCGCGTATCACCGATTCCGTCAATTGCGCCTG
Organism: Pseudomonas sp. RL_5y_Pfl2_73; assembly: GCF_963970515.1. NCBI lineage: Bacteria > Pseudomonadati > Pseudomonadota > Gammaproteobacteria > Pseudomonadales > Pseudomonadaceae > Pseudomonas > Pseudomonas sp. RL_5y_Pfl2_73. The sequence goes on from NZ_CAXAPD010000015.1 coordinate 68,724, forward strand.
GTTGCTGCGTTCTGGAAAGGTCTGTTCCGTGTGGTAGGTCAAGGCCAGGAATATCAGGAAAAAGAAGATGCTTCCCCCGAAATAAATATTCCTGGCCATGCCTTTGGTGAAGGTATCTGACATGGTCGCTTCCTCATTGCTTGGCGTGTTCATTCTAGGAAGCGAGGGGTCGGAAACCGCTTGATGGCGATCAAGAATCTCCGATGGTTTTGGTGGGTTGTTCCGGGCAGATGAGTTTCGATCGTTCCCACGCTCCTGCGTGGGAACGCCGCCAGGGACGCTCCGCGTTCCGCTTCAGGAAGATGACGCAGAGCGTCACGGGATGCATTCCCACGCAGAGCGTGGGAACGATCAGATCAAGAACGAGATGACCAGCCCGATCACCGTCGCCAGCAACGCCGCCCAGCTCAACACCAACCGCCGCCACAATCGCGGCGCGTGGCGCAGTTCCATGAAGCCGTCGACGATCAGCCAGGCCTTGGTTACCGCAACCACCAGGATGGCGATGGACACCAGCCCGGTAGCCGCGATCTGGCCGAGGGCAACGGTGCCGGTGCTCAGCACGGCCAGCGTCATCCAGCAGGCGATCAAGACACGGGAAGCTGACATGAGCACCTCCGCTCAATCAAGGATGTAGACAACCGGGAACAGCAGCACCCAGACCAGATCGACCATATGCCAATACAGCACGCCGGATTCCAGCCCACTGTTGCGTTGCGCCCCATAGCGACGTCGCCGGCACCCTTCGGCCAACCAAGCGAGGATCACCATACCCAACAGCACATGGAGGAAATGAAACGCGGTGAGGATCCAGTACAAGGTGAAGAACGTGTTGTGCTCCATCCCCAGGCCACTCGCCAACAGATGGGCGTACTCCGCAAGCTTGATCCCCACATAGCCACAGGCGAGCAACAACGCCACACACAACAACAGCGCGCCTCGACGCGGCCGGTCCTGCCTGACTTGCTCTTGGGCCAATGCGGCGAACAGGCCGGCGGTCAGCAAGCTGAGGGTCATTGCCAGGCCGGTGGAGCGGTCCAGCAATTGCCGGCCTTCGCTGAAGGTCTGCGGGTACAACGCCTGGGCGGCGGTGAACGCCAGGATCAACAGCGCGAACACCGACAACTCGGCGAGGATAAAAAACCACATCGCCAAGTCCCCGGGCAAACGCCGGGGCACGGCAACGGTTTCAGCCAAAGTGGACATCGACCACATCCATCAACGCAGCGACGGTCTGCGGATCGTCACTCAACGGCTCGGCCAGGCACGCCAGGCAGGCTTGGCGTGGGTCCATGCCGGAGCCGATCATGCGCGCGGCGAAGATCAGCAGGCGCGTCGAGGCGACTTCCTCCAGGTCATGCTGATCGAGCCGGCGCAGCGCCTGCCCCAATCGCACCACTTGGACCGCCAGGGCCAGATCAACCCCAGCCTCGCGGACGACGATGCGCTCTTCATCGGCCACCGCCGGATAGCCAAAGCGCATCGCCACGAAACGCTGGCGAGTGCTGGGCTTCATGCCTTTGAGCAGGTTCTGGTAACCGGGGTTGTACGACACCACGAGCATGAAGGACGGCGGCGCCTGCAGTACTTCGCCAGTGCGCTCCAGGTACAACTGCCGGCGATCATCGGCCAACGGGTGCAACACCACGGCCGTGTCCTGGCGCGCTTCGACCACCTCATCCAGATAGCAGATGCCGCCCTCGCGCACGGCCCGGGTCAACGGCCCGTCCTGCCACCAGGTGCCCTGGGCACCGATCAGGTGACGGCCCACCAGGTCGGCCGCGCTCAAGTCATCGTGGCAGGCCACGGTGTACAGCGCCAGCTTCAGGCGGTGGGCCATGTGCTGGACGAAACGGGTCTTGCCGCAGCCGGTCGGGCCTTTGATCAGCACCGGCATGCCGTGACGCCAGGCCTGTTCGAACATCGCCTGCTCGTTGTCCTGGGGTTGATAAAAGGGTTCATCGGGGTGCGGCACAGTGTGGATAGCGTTCATGGCAAGGCCTGATCAGACAACACGATTGCAGGCCACGCTACGGTGCCCTGCGACAACCTGGCAAGGCCTGCGGCCGGCAAACTTGATCGCCGTCAAGCGACCAACCACCGGCCTGGGCATAGCCTTGTACCGCACCAAGAACCTGCGCGCCGAACGTCAATTACAGCGCAGCGCGGGTCACGCCTGAGGAGAAATGGAATGCTGATCAGCCACAAAAAATCGTGGGCCCTGCGGGTCACGGCGCTGTGTACAGCGCTGGCCGCCCCCCACGTCTTCGCCGACCAAACCGCTGCGCCGGAGCAATCCCGCGTGGTCAAGACCGAAGGCGCGCCTGACCTGAGCCAGGCTGACTTCGACGCGGCCAAGGAAATCTATTTCCAGCGCTGCGCCGGCTGCCACGGCGTGCTTCGCAAAGGCGCCACCGGCAAGCCACTGACACCCGACATCACCCAATCGCGCGGCCAGGCCTACCTGGAGGCGCTGATCACCTACGGCTCGGCCGCCGGCATGCCGAACTGGGGCACGTCCAATGCCCTGACCAAAGACCAGATCACGGTGATGGCCAAGTTCATCCAGCACACCCCACCGACGCCACCGGAATGGGGCATGGCAGAAACCCGCAAGACCTGGAAACTGCTGGTCAAGCCTGAAGACCGGCCCACCAAGCAGATCAGTACCCTCAACCTGCAGAACCTGTTCTCGGTGACCCTGCGCGACGACGGCAAGATTGCCCTGATCGACGGCGACAGCAAGAAGATCGTCAAGTTGATCGACACCGGTTATGCGGTACACATCTCACGCATCTCGGCGTCGGGGCGCTACCTGCTGGTGATCGGCCGGGACGCCAAGATCGACATGATCGACCTGTGGCCGAAAGAGCCGACCAAAGTCGCGGAAATCAAGGTGGGCATCGAAGCCCGCTCGGTGGAAACCTCCAAGTTCAAAGGCTACGAAGACAAATACACCATCGCCGGCTCGTACTGGCCGCCACAGTTCACCATCATGGACGGCGAGACCCTGGAGCCCAAGCAGATCGTCTCGACCCGGGGCATGACCGTCGACACCCAGCAATACCATCCCGAGCCTCGCGTCGCGGCCATCATCGCCTCCCACGAATGGCCGGAGTTCATCGTCAACGTCAAGGAAACCGGCAAGGTGATGCTGGTCAACTACCAGGACATCAAGAACCTCACCATCACCAGCATCGACGCCGCGCCGTTCCTGCATGACGGCGGTTGGGACAGCAGCCATCGCTACTTCATGACGGCCGCCAACAACTCCAACAAGGTCGCGGTAATCGATTCCAAGGAACGCAAGCTCACCGCCCTTGTCGACGTCGGCAAGACTCCGCACCCGGGACGCGGCGCCAACTTCAACCATCCACTCTACGGACCGGTCTGGGCCACCAGCCACTTGGGAGATGCCGGGGTTTCGCTGATCGGCACCGACCCGGTCAAGCACCCGCAATACGCCTGGAAGCAGGTCGCTTCGCTCCAGGGCCAGGGTGGCGGCTCGCTGTTCATCAAGACGCACCCTGCGTCTCGTCACCTGTATGTCGACACCACCCTCAGCCCCGACGCCAAGCTCAGCCAGTCGGTGGCGGTGTTCAACATCGACAAGCTTGACGCCGGCTACACCGTGCTGCCGATTGCCGAGTACGCCGGTATCAAGAAAGGCGCGATGCGTGTGGTGCAACCGGAATACAACAAGGCCGGCGACGAGGTCTGGTTCTCGGTCTGGAGTGGCCAGGAAGATGAGTCGGCGCTGGTGGTGATCGACGACAAGACCCTCAAGGTCAAGAACGTGATCAAGGACAAACGCCTGATCACCCCCACCGGAAAATTCAACGTCTACAACACCCAACACGACATCTATTGAGCCCCATCAATAAGAGGAAAAACCATGAAGCCTATTCTGATTGCCTTGGCCTTGACTGCCGCCTACAGCCTGCCGGCGTTGGCCCAGGACGGCCCGACGCTGTTCAAGAGCAAGCCCTGCGCGGCCTGCCATTCCATCGATACCAAGCTGGTGGGCCCGGCGCTCAAGGAGGTCGCGGCGAAAAACGCCGGCGTCGCCGGAGCAGAGGATTTACTCGCCAAGCACATCAAGGAAGGAACGCAAGGCAACTGGGGACCGATGCCGATGCCGGCCAACCCCGTGACGGAAGAGGAAGCCAAGATCCTGGCTGCGTGGGTCTTGACCCTTAAATAACCACCCAAGGGAGCTTGCTCCCGCTGGGCACTGTAGGAGCTGGCGAAGCCTGCGATCTTTTGATCTTGATCTTTCGCTTGAGATTCAACTGTCAGGGACAAGATCGCAGCCTCGTTGCACTCGACAGCTCCTACGCAGCTCTACATAGCGCCTACATAGCGCCTCGCCACAAAGGCAGCACCCTTTCATTCAGGAGGACGTCATGGAACGACACCGCTTTAGCACCGCGATAGCCACCCTCCTCTTTGTTTTCTCCTCCTGCGTGCTGGCCGCTCCCGACAGCCAGCGCCAGGCCCAACTGCAACACCTGCTGGACCAGGATTGTGGTGCCTGCCACGGCCTGTACATGACCGGCGGCCTCGGCCCACCCCTGACCCACGAAGCCCTGGCCGGAAAATCCCGCGACAGCCTCATCGCCACCGTCACCCTCGGACGGCCCGGCAGCGCCATGCCCGGTTGGGCACCGTTGCTTGCACCCGACGACATTCGCTGGCTGGTGGACCGGCTCCTTCAAGGAAAACCCGCCTCATGATCCGTTCTTTCCTCTCGTCCACCACCATCGCCCTGCTGCTCTGCGGTTGCGCCCAGACACCGTTGCGCGGCACCGGCGATTTGGGCGTGGTGGTGGAACGCGCCACCGGCAGCCTGCAAATCATTGAAAGCGACACCCGCACCGCCCTGGGCCGCGTCGAAGGCCTGGGCGACTTGTCCCACGCCTCGGTGGTGTTCTCCCGCGACCAGCGCTACGCCTATGTGTTCGGCCGCGATGGTGGCCTGAGCAAAGTCGACCTGCTGAGCACGCGCATCGAGCGGCGCATCATCCAGGGCGGCAACAGCATCGGCGGTGCGATCAGCCAGGACGGCAAGCTGATTGCCGTCTCCAACTACGAGCCCGGCGGCGTCAAGGTGTTCGATGCCCAGACCCTGGAACAGGTCGCCGACATCCCGGCCACGCCGTTGCCCGGTAGCCAAAAGCGCTCACGGGTGGTCGGCTTGGTGGACGCGCCGGGACAGCGCTTCGTGTTCAGCCTGTTCGACACCGGCGAGATCTGGACCGCCGACTTCAGCCTCGGCCTCACCCCGCGCATCGAACGCTTCACCGCCATCGGCCAGCAACCCTATGACGCACTGATCACCCCGGACGGGCGTTATTACATGGCTGGGCTGTTCGGTGAAGACGGCATGGCCCAACTCGATCTCTGGCACCCCGAGCGCGGGGTGAAACGGGTACTGGGCCATTACGGGCGCGGCCAGGCGCGGCTCCCGGTGTACAAGATGCCGCATCTGGAGGGCTGGGCCCTGGCCGACCAGCAAGCCTTCGTGCCTGCCGTCGGGCATCACCAGGTGTTGGTGATGAACGCCCAGGATTGGCAGCAGACCGACGCCATCGCCGTGGCCGGCCAACCGGTGTTCGTCACGGCGCGACCGGATGGCCGGCAGTTGTGGGTCAACTTCGCCTATCCGGACAACGACCGCGTCCAGGTCATCGACACCCAGACCCACGCCATCGTCGCCGACCTGCGGCCAGGCCCGGCGGTGCTGCACATGGAGTTCACCGCACGGGGTGACCAGTTGTGGTTGTCCGCCCGGGACGGTGGCGAAGTACAGGTCTGGAACCCGTATCGGCTTGAACCCCTGGGCAGCCTGCCGGCCCTGAGCCCCAGCGGCATTTTCTTCAGCAGTCGCGCACACAAGCCGGGGTACTGACCATGACCTCCAGCTCACTGGCGCGACGCCTGATCGATCAATTTCAGCATGGCCTGCCGTTGTGCGCCGAGCCCTATCGGGCCATGGCCCAGACCTTGGGCTGCAGCGAAGCCCAGGTCATCGACTGCTTGCAGCATCTGCAAGTGGCCGGGACCTTGTCGCGGGTCGGCCCGGTGTTCGAACACACCCGGGCCGGGGCCAGCACCCTGGCCGCCCTCGCCGTGCCCGAAGATCGCTTGCACCAGGTGGCCGCACGCATCAGCCAATACCCGGAAGTCAATCACAACTATGCCCGCGAACATCGCTACAACCTGTGGTTCGTGCTGACCGGCCCCAACCGTGCCCACCTGGAAAACATCCTCCAGGAACTGGAGAGCGACACCGGTCTCACGCCACTGGACCTGCCCATGCTGACCGCCTACCGCATCGACCTTGGCTTTGCCCTGGAGGCCACCCCATGAAAAGCACCCTGAGCGAACAACAGTCACTGGCACTGCGCCGTTTGCTGGAAACCGGCTTGCCGCTGACATCGCGCCCCTTCCAGGCCCTGGCCGAGCAGATCGAGGCCAGCGAGCAACAGGTGCTCGAACAGGTACAGCATTGGCATGAACAGGGGCTGTTCCGCCGTGTCGGCCTTGTGGTCAACCATCGTGCCTTGGGGTTTGCCGCCAACGCCATGCTGGTGCTGGACGTGCCGGACGCCTTGGTCGATGAAGTCGGGCGTCGCCTCGGGCAAACCCCGGGCATCAGCCTTTGCTACCAACGCCCCAGGCGCCTGCCCCAGTGGCAATACAACCTGTTCTGCATGATCCACGGTCGCCAGCGTGACCGTGTCGAAGCCCATGTCCAGGCGCTGCTTGAAGAGCATCTGCTGGACGACCTGCCCCACCAGTTGCTGTTCAGCACACACCTGTTCAAGCAATGCGGCGGACGTTTCGCCGCACCGGCCGGAGCCCGTGTCGATGGATGACCTGGACCGCCGCCTGATCAATCGCCTGCAACTGGGCCTGCCGCTGGTGCGTCACCCTTGGCAAGCCCTGGCCCAGGAGCTGGACAGCAGCAGTAGCGAATTGCTCGACCGCCTGCATGAGCTGCTCAACGACGGCGTACTCACCCGTTTCGGCCCGATGTTCGACATCGATCGCCTGGGCGGTGCGTTCACCCTGGCGGCGCTGGCGGTGCCCGAGCCGCGCTTCGAGCCCATCGCCGAGCTGCTCGCGGACATGCCCGAGGTCGCCCACAACTACCGCCGCGAGCACACCTGGAACATGTGGTTCGTGCTCGCCTGCCCCAGCGAACAGGCGATCAACGACACCCTGCTGCGCATCGAACACCTGACCGGCCTGGTGCCGCTGAACCTGCCCAAAGAGGAGACCTACCATGTCGGCCTGTATTTCCCCGTCTGAGTCTGTGTGGCAAGCGCCGCCACGGCTGGATGAAACACCCTTGGCACTGCGCCTGGTGGAACTGACCCAGGCCGGCCTGCCCTTGCTCGAAGATCCCTGGGCCTGGCTGGCCGAACAACTGGAACTGAGCGTGGAATCCACCCTCGACCTGCTCAAGCGCCTGCAGGCCGAAGGGGCGATCCGCCGCATCGCCGCCGTGCCCAATCACTATCGCCTGGGCTACCGCCACAACGGCATGACGGTGTGGGACGTGGCCGACGCCGACATATCACGTCTCGGCGCCCTGCTGGGGGCGCAGCCCTTTGTCAGCCACTGCTACCGGCGCCCGCGCCGGCCCGACTGGCGCTACAACCTGTTCGCCATGGTCCATGGCCGCAGCCGCGAAGAAATCGACAGCTACCGCGAACACCTGCGCTATCTGTTGGGGGCCGCCTGCGCCGACGACGACATGCTGGTGAGCAGCCGCATCCTGAAAAAAACCGGCCTGCGCCTGACGCCTGTCGGGGTAAAGCTTGGCCGCGAAACAGGTGCGTCGGTTCCTGAAGGACCGCATCCGCGTCATCGCGGGCAAGCCTTGCTCCCACCAAGCCTTTCTCCCACCAAGTTGGGATAAGCCGCGCTGAACCCGCACGCCAACCGAAGGAGCGCCTTATGTTGAGGATCAGCCATTACCTGCGAGCCCTGGCCGGGCATTGCCCCGCCCCACGTGTCGCGCCACCGGGCAGCAGCCGTCCGCCAGTGGTGATCTGGAACCTGCTCCGGCGTTGCAACCTGACCTGCAAACACTGCTATGCAACGTCGGCCGACAGCGTGTTTCGCGATGAGCTGGACACCCCGGCGGCGCTCCAGGTCATCGACAACCTGCACGATGCCGGCGTGCGCGTGTTGATCCTGTCCGGCGGCGAACCGCTGCTGCGCGAGGACCTGTTCCAACTCAGTGCCTATGCTCGCGACAAAGGGTTTTTCCTCGCGTTGTCCACCAACGGCACCCTGATCGACGCTTCCAATATCCAACAGATTGCGGCGGCGAACTTCGATTACGTGGGCATCAGCATCGATGGCCTGGAAGCGACCCACGATGAATTCCGTCAGCTCAAGGGCAGCTTCGCCAGCTCCATGGCGGCCATCCGGCTTTGCCGCGAGCAAGGCATCCGGGTCGGATTGCGCACCACCCTCACCCAGCAAAACCATGCCCAGCTACCGCGCTTGCTGGACTTGATGAATGAGTACGACGTACAGAAATTCTACCTGTCGCACCTCAACTACAGCGGCCGGGGCAAGCGCAGTCGCAAGCTCGATGCCCATCAGCAGATGAGCCGCGAGGCCATGACCCTGATCTTCGAGCGGGCCTGGCGCGACATCGAACAGGGCCGCGACAGTGATTTCGTCAGTGGCAACAACGACGCCGACGCGATCCTGTTGCTGCAATGGGTATCCCGGCGCCTGCCCCAACATTACGCGGCACTGGAGCAGATGCTGCGGGCCTGGGGCGGCAACGCGTCGGGCAGCGGCATCGCCAACATCGACAATACCGGCGAGGTCCACCCCGATACGTACTGGTGGCAGCACTCGGTGGGCAATGTCCGCCAGACGCCATTCAAGACACTCTGGCTCGATCGCCCCGATGCCCTGCTGCTGAAGCTGCGCGAACACCCACGGGCCGTGGGCGGGCGCTGCGGGCAATGCCGCTGGCTGGCGATCTGCAACGGCAATACCCGCACCCGGGCCTGGGCCGACGGCGATCTGTGGGGCCAGGACCCCGGCTGCCACCTCAACGACGAAGAAATCGGCTTGCACGCGATCCCCAGCGTTGCGATGCCTTGCGCCTGATCAACCGACGGCGAACCTGATACCGAACCAAGGAAGTCCCATGCCTGCCTCCATCGTTTTGCCCGCTGCCCTGCAATCGCCCTTCAGACCGGGTGAAGTCGCCCTGGTCGGCGCTGGCCCTGGTGACCCGGGCCTGCTGACATTGCGTGCCTGGAGCCTGTTGATGCAGGCCGACGCGGTGGTCTACGACCGCTTGATCAGCCCCCAATTGCTCAGCCTGATCCCGCTGACCTGCGCCCGGCACTACGTCGGCAAGGCCGCCGGTTGCCACAGCCTGCCCCAGCCACAGATCAACGAACTGCTGGCCGACCTGGCCAACCTGGGACAACGGGTGGTGCGGCTCAAGGGCGGTGATCCGTTCATCTTCGGTCGCGGCGCCGAAGAGCTGGAGTATCTGCTGGCCCGCGGTATCGATTGCCAAGTCGTGCCAGGCATCACCGCCGCGGCCGGTTGCAGCACCTATGCCGGCATTCCCCTGACCCATCGCGATCTGGTCAATTCCTGTCGCTTCATCACCGGTCATTTGCAACGCGAAGGCGACTTGAACCTGCCCTGGCAAAGCCTGGCGGATGACAGCCAGACCCTGGTGTTCTACATGGGCTTGTCGAACCTCGGCACCATCGCCACGCGGCTGATCGCGGCAGGCCTGGCGGCGGATACGCCGGCGGCGCTGATCAGCAACGGCACGCGCCCCGACCAGCAGGTCCTGCGCGGCACCCTCCAGCAATTGCCGGAGATGGCGCTGGCATGCGCCGAAGGCCTGCCGACCTTGACGGTGATCGGCAAGGTAGTCGGTTTGTTTGCCCATCAGGTACTGGAGCATCCGGCCCGCCTGCACCCAGCCCCACCGCTCCAGCCGGCTATCGCGAGGGTGGCCTCATGAGAATCGGTTGGCTGGCCCCATTGCTGTGGATCGGTGCCGTCCACGGCGCCACGGCGCCTGAACCGGACCTGGCGTTGGCCGAACAGAACTACCAGCAACACTGCCAACAATGCCACGGGGTGAATCGCATCGGCGGCGCCGGGCCGGCGCTGTTACCCCAGAGCCTGAGTCGGATCAAGCCCGACGAAATCCGCCAGGTGATCGAAAATGGCCGCCCGGCCAGCCAGATGGCAGCGTTCGATACGGTGCTGGAGCCTGCGCAGATCGATGGCTTGACCCACTATCTCCAGCGTCCACCCGCTGTCGAACCGACCTGGAGCGAGGACGACACGCGCCGTAGCCATCGCCTGCTGGCGGATGTCGCCAACCTGCCTGATAAACCCCAGCATAACGCCGACCCGCTGAACCTGTTCGTGGTAGTGGAAGCTGGCGATCATCACATCGACATCGTCGATGGGGATCGCTTCGACGTCCTGGCGCGCTTCGCCTCACACTTTGCGGTGCATGGCGGACCGAAGTTTTCGCCGGACGGACGCTTCGTCTATTTCGCCTCCCGGGACGGCTGGATCAGCCTGTATGACCTGCACAACCTCACACTCATCGCCGAGGTGCGGGCCGGGCTCAATACCCGCAACCTGGCGGTGAGCAAGGATGGCCGCTGGGTGCTGGTGGGCAACACCCTGCCCGGCAGTCTGGTGGTGCTGGATGCCCGCGACCTGTCATTGGTCAAGACTATGGCAACGGTGGGACTGGACGGCCAGGCGTCGCGGGTCAGTGCGGTCTATACCGCGCCGCCGCGCAACAGTTTCATCGTGGCCTTGAAAGATGTGAAGGAGGTCTGGGAGCTGTCCACCGGACCGAATCCGGACTTTGTGCCCAGGCGTATCAAGGCCGAGGATTACCTTGATGATTTTTCCTTCTCGCCCGATTACCGGCAATTGCTCGCCACCTCGCGCAAGGCCCAGGGCGGCCAGGTGATCGACCTCGACACGGGGCGGATCGTCACCGACATCGCGCTGCCGGGCATGCCGCACCTGGGCTCGGGGACCTATTGGAAACGCAATGGGCACTGGGTGTTCGCCACGCCCAACATCAGCAAGGGGCTGATTTCGGTGATCGACTTCGACACCTGGAAAGTCATCAAGCAGATCCCCACGCTCGGGCCGGGTTTCTTCCTGCGCAGCCACGCCAACTCCCGCTACGCCTGGACCGACGTGTTCTTCGGCCCGGACAACGATGCCATCCACCTGATCGACAAACAGACCCTGGAAATCGCCCACACCCTGCGGCCCATGCCCGGCAAAACCGCCGCCCACGTCGAATTCACGCGCGACGGCCGCTACCTGCTGCTGAGCATCTGGGATACCGATGGCGCGCTGATCGTCTACGACAGCAACACCCTCAAGGAAATCAAGCGCCTGCCCATGAACAAGCCTTCGGGCAAGTACAACGTCGGCAACAAGATCGAGTTCGCCGAGGGGACGTCACATTAAAAAAGGGGGCTGATGCGCAGCCCCGAAAGCAAGCTTTCCCGCCACCAGAAACTGCAACGGTGTACCGTACCGTAGCAGCTGTCGAGTGCAACGAGGCTGCGATCTTGTCCCAGACAATTGAGTCGAGAGCGAAAAGATCAAGATCAAAAGATCGCAGGCTTCGCCAGCTCCTACAGAGCCCAACGGGGCGGTGCGACGTTACCAGGTGAGCACCGCCCCCACCGCAAAGGTGTCGGTGTCTTCGTTCTGGGCGCTGGTATCGTGGCCGTTGATTTCGAACTGGTTGTACTCGGCCACGAGCTTGAGGTTGTCGTTGATGTCGTGGAACAACGCGATGCCACGGGTTTCGTAATCGGCGCCACTGCCCACCACGCCGTTGCCGTCGTCATCGGTCTTGCCGTAGGACAACGCCAGGCGGTTCTTGCCCAGCTTGTAGGAGCCCTGCAACAGGTAGCCCTTGCTGTCGACATTGCGCAGGGTGGCTTCACCGGCGTTGTTGGTGAAGAACGGGTTGATGCCCTTGGCCTGGAACCCCGAGCCGGTCAGCGACAATCCGCCCATCTTGGCCTGCACGCCATACCCCAGGCCCTTGGACGTGACCGACTCGACGGTGGCATCGGTGTTGTCCGAGGTCTGGTAACTGCCGTTGAGCCAACTGTAGATCTTCGCCCCGCCCAGGTCGAACTGGTAGGTGATCTCGCTCTCGGTGCGCGGGTTTTCCTGATAGGCCTTGCCCGTGGCGCTGTTGTCGTTGGTGTCCACCGGGTCCATGATCCCCACCGCCACGCGCAAGCCCTCCATCACCGGCGTGCGGTAGGTGATCTGCGAGGTCGGGAACGGGTACGGATAACCGCTGCCGATGTTGCCGAACGAGACGCCACCACCGTCCACCAACCCCAGGGTGTCGCTGACCTGGCCATAACCGGCGAGCAGTTCGTCCAGCAGGATGTTAGAGCGGGCAAACAGGCCGAAGTCCTTGCCGATCAGCACCTCGCCCCACTCCGGGTTGGCCACGGTGCCGTAGAACTGGCGCACGTCGATGGCGGTGTCGGTGCCATTGGTTTCACTGTCGTTGATGGTCACCCAGAACGAGGCCCGGGCGCCGAGCTTGAGGTCATCGACCTGCTTGCCCATGTTGAAGCCCAGGTAGTTGGGCAAGAAGCCCATCTTGACCCGCGCCTGCCGACGGTCGTACTGCTCACCCGCGCGGTCAACGTCGCTGTTGACGTAAAAGGCATTGATGTAGCCGTCGGTGGAAAAGGTGGTCTGGTCCTTGTCGTACAGCATGATTTCGGCGCTGGCCCAAGGCATCAAGCCCAGGCTCGAAACACCTACGATGACCGCAGGCAAAAAACGTTGGCGGGTATTTTTATTGTTGTGCATGGCGCGCTCCGCAACAGGGGACGGGATGTCGGAGGCGATTATCGAAAGGTGCCCGGGCGCGTCATACGCTGCCTTGGAGGCAATTGGCGGCTGCTTTGGAAGCGCCGGCCCGGCGCGGCAGTTTGGGCGTAAGACTGCGATGCCGACGGGGGCGGTACTTTGGGTGTGGGCCGCAGGGCGGCCTGGGGGATGTAGGGTTGGTGCCGAGTGCCACCGACTTGTGGCTAAGAGGGTTATCTGTGGTAGCAAGGCCTGCGCAGCAGGCCTCTCTGCGGTGTATCAGAACCGCGGTTTGACAGTCTTCCAGCCCGGCCGGTAACGCTGCATCTGCCGCACATCGTCGCGCTGGCGGATGCCGCAACTGAGGAACTGCTCATGCAGCTTGCCCAGTTGATCCCGGTCCAGCTCCAAGCCCAGGCCCGGCGCCCGGGTGATCTTCACGCAACCGTCGACAATCGGCAGCTTGCCGCCCTTGATCACCTCCTCATCCGGCTCCTGCCACGGGTAATGGGTGTCACAGGCGTAGTCCAGGTTCGGCACTGCGGCCGCCACGTGGGCCATGGCCATGAGGCTGATGCCCAGGTGCGAGTTCGAATGCATCGACACGCCCAGGCCGAAGGTGCTGCACATTTTCGCCAAGGCCTGCGTGTCGCGCAGGCCGCCCCAGTAATGATGGTCGGCCAACACGATCTGCACGCTGTCCAGCGCCACGCTGCGGCGGAACTCATCGAAATCGGTGACCACCATATTGGTCGCCAGCGGCAACCCCGTGCGTTGGTGCAGCTCGGCCATGCCCTCCAGGCCTGGCGTCGGGTCTTCGTAATACTGCAGGTCATCCCCCAGCAACTCGGCCATGCGAATCGAGGTTTCCAGGGACCAATTGCCATTGGGATCGATGCGCAACGGGTAGCCGGGAAACGCCTGCTTCAGAGCCTTGATGCAGGCGACTTCATGCTCCGGATCGAGAGTGCCGGCCTTGAGTTTGATGCTTTTGAAGCCATAGTCCTGGATCATCCGCCGGGCCTGGGCAACGATCTGTTGTTCGTCGAGCGCCTCGCCCCAACTGTCGGGCGGGTACGGCGAATCGATGTGCTCGGCGTACTTGAAAAACAGGTACGCGCTGAACGGAATCTCGTCGCGAATCGCGCCGCCCAGCAGGTCCACCAGCGGCACGTTCAGGTAGTGGGCCTGCAAATCCAGGCAGGCCACTTCGAACGCCGAATAGGCGTTGCTCACCGCCTTGCTCGCATGGGAACCCGGCGCCAGTTCGGCACCGGCGACGCTGGCCGGTTTCTGCGCGGCGACGGTCGCCTGAACGATGGCCCGCAACTGATTGAGGTTGAACGGATCCAGGCCGATCAACTGGCTCTGCAATTGCTGCTGGATTGCCAAGGCCGGTGCATCGCCGTAGCTCTCCCCCAGGCCGATGTAACCGTTGTCGCTCTCGATCTCGATGATCGAACGCAACGCGAACGGCTCATGGATGCCGCTGGCGTTGAGCAAAGGTGGATCGCGAAAAGCAATGGGGGTGACGGTGACGCGTTTGATCTTCATACAGCGGCTCCCGATGGGCCAGGGTTCAGCGCCAGGGGGCTGTCAGGCATAGCGTCCAATAGGTTTTTCAAGGGTGCCTCCCGATCATTGTCTTTGTAGGGAACGGGACGATGATGGACACGGCGGATTGTTCCCGTCTAATCTAACTTGGCACTTGATTGATACCTGGATTGAATCAATGTTTGAACTGGCCCAGCTACGCTGCTTCACCACCGTGGCGACCGAACTCAACTTCCGTCGCGCCGCCGAACGCCTGAACATGACCCAGCCACCGCTGAGCCGGCAGATCCAATTGCTGGAGCACCACCTGGGCGTCGAGCTGTTCACCCGCAGCACCCGCAGCGTGGCACTCACCGCCGCCGGCCGGGCGTTTTTCATCGAAGCACAGAACCTGTTGGAACAGGCGCAACAAGCTGCCGTGGCGGCCCGGCGCTTTGCCCAGGGCGACATCGGTTCGGTGACCATCAGCTTCGTCGGCAGTGCGGTCTACGAATTCTTGCCAAAGGTGATCGCCGAGGCCCGGCTGAAACAGCCCCAGGTCAAAATCGTCCTGGCAGAGATGAACACTTACCAACAACACGAAGCCCTGCGCGCCCGGCGTATCGACCTGGGCATCGTCCGCTCGCCCCTGCTGGAACCCGGCTACGCCACCGAATGCCTGGTGCGCGAGCCCTTCGTACTGGCGGTGCCTGCCGGACATCCGCTGGCCAGCGCCGAGACCGTGAGCGTGCAGGATCTGGACGGCCAACCGTTCCTCATGTACGCCCACGCCGCCTACCCGCCCTTCAACGAACTGCTCACCGGCATGCTGCGCTCGGCGCAGGTCGCGCCGCAATTCGTGCAATGGCTGGGGTCGTCGCTGACGATCCTGGCGCTGGTCAACGCCGGCATGGGCCTGGCGCTGGTGCCGCGTTGCGCCACCAGCGTGGTGTTCAAGCAGGTGGTGTTTCGCGAGATCGACCTGGGCGAAGGGGTGCAGAGCGAGTTGCACCTGGTGTGGCGCGAGGACAACGACAACCCGGCGTTTACCATGTTGCTGGAGGGGATTCGGGGGGCGGTTCGGGAGGGATTCTGAAGGCACTCTCGCCGAAGCTGCGGCATGTGAAACCTGTGGCGAGGGCGCTGTTCTCGCTGGACTTGTGTAGGGGCTGCCGAAGGCTGCGATCTTTTGATCTTGATCTTTCGCCTGGGACTCAAGTGTCTGGGGAAAGATCGCAGCCTCGTTGCACTCGACAGCTCCTACATAGCTCCTACACAGCTCCGGCACAACGCCTGCACACCAGCTGGAGCGGGCTCCCTCGCCCCCTTGCCAGCGACCTATTCCAGTTCTCTCCGAGTAGTTGTACGATGACCGACGAGACAATAATGGCTCGCGTTCCTGATACCTACAACAACAAGGAAATCCCCATGAAAAAAGCGACATTGGTCATCAGCTTCTTGTGCCTGTTCAGCGGCTACGCAGCGGCAGTCGCTACATCGCCCGAGCAAGAGGTGGCCCAGGCGGTCGATCACTTGACCCAAGCCATGCTGCACAAAGACATTCCCCAGCTCCAGGCACTGGCCGCCGAGAACCTGACCTATGGTCACTCCAGCGGCAACATCCAGGACAAGAAAGCTTTCATCGCCGACATTGAAACAGGCAAGAGCGCGTTCAAGACGCTGGAAATGCAGAACCAGAAAATCACCTTGTCCGGTGATGTGGCGCTGGTGCGCAACCACTTCTCGGCGCAGGCGCTCAAGGGCACTGAAGTGGTGCCGACAGAAATCGAAAACTTCCAGATCTGGCAGAAACAGAAGGATGGCAAGTGGCTGCTGATCGGTCGTCAGGCGTTTCGGTTCTGATCGTCGACTGACCTAAGACGTACCCTGTGGCGAGCCTGGCCCTCGCCGCAGGGACTCCCTGGCTAACCCCGCCCCTTCAACTACCCCAGAAACGCCGAGCGATACGCCCCCGGTCCGATGCCATAAGCCTGCTTGAACCGACGCGTCAGATGACTCTGGTCGGAAAAGCCCAACTGCAATGCTACATCGATAGGCAACCAACCTTGTCGCAACAGGATCGCGGCCTGGGCCAGACGCTTTTGCATGACCCAACTATGGGGCGGGACCCCGGTCGCCTGACGAAACACCCGGGCAAAATAAAAGGGTGAAAGATTGACACTTGCCGCCAGCTCCACCAGGGATGGAGGGTTGCTCAGCCGACTCAATAGCAGGTCCTGAGCCTGGGTCACCACCAGCGGTTCCTTGCCCGGCATCACCGCGCTGCCCACGCGGGCGTGGCGCTGGAACAGCATCAACGCAACCTCGCGCCAGGCTGTTTGTTGCTGTAATGCACAGGCGCCCTGCTCGGCCAATCGGTGGACATGGCTGAACGCGAACGACACTTGCGGATCGTACAGCACACTGGTGGAAAATCTGGGAGAACCACACAGGACCAGCTCTAGCTCTTCAAGAATTCCGGCGAGATGTTCCAGGGTCGGATAGAACCCACGGTAGCGCCATCCTTGCCGATGCGCGGTAGCGCCGGTGTGCAGCTCATCCGGATTGATCAGCACCATGCTGCCGATGGGCGCGATATGCTCACTGCCTCGATGACGAAAACGCTGGGCACCGGATTCGATTACCGTAAATACATAACCTTCATGAACATGCGGAGTAAAACGCTGCTGAAGATATTGCGCGCGAAGCAGCTCCACGCCTCCCAGGCTTGAGGCTTGCCAAAACCGCGTTTTCTCCACCGCACTGGCGATCCCCTGACTCATGGCCACCACCTGAAAAAATAGAAACAACCCATGCTGAGCAACACGCTAGTCAGTACGTTACGAGTCAACACCATCAAGCCAACGGCACACAGACCACCCAGCAAATAAGGATTGCTGATACTGAGCCCGAGGGTATGCCCGGGCAAGAAGATAATCGGCCCACAAATGGCGGTCAGCATTCCCGGGACGGCGAAACCGAGAAAGTCTCTGGTGCCAGGGCCCAGCTTGAAAGGCAGCCGCGGTTCCAGGAAAACATAACGATTGAGGAACACGATCAGCCCCATACCGACGATCACTGCAAAAATCATCGTTTTTCCTGCCTGCAACGTTTACAGAAAAAACCTGCAGCCATGCCGGCTATACCCGACACAACCAGGGCGGATTCATACCGCCAGTAACTCAAAAACACCGAGCAAAACAGCGCTACGCCAACACAGACTGCAATTGGAACCGTCCGCACCAACGGAGTAACCAGGGCGATGAAAGTCGCAGCAATTGAAAACTCCAGTCCCAGAGCCTCTAACCCAGGAACCTTATGGCCCATGACAATACCCGCCAGTGTGAATAGGTTCCAGGCGAGATAAAACGTCAGCCCGACGCCCAATGCGTACCAGCGATCGAAGGCTCCAGGATCGCGTTGGCTGTTAAGGGCGAAAAACTCATCCGTCAATAAAAACCCCAAGGTCAGGCGCCAGCGTGACGACAGGGCCGACAGCGTAGGACGCATGTGCATCCCGTACAAAAGGTGCTGCGAGGTGAGCAGCAACGTCGTCATCAGGATAGAGAACAGGCTCGCCCCGCTCTTCAACATGCCGATCGCCACCAACTGCGCGGCACCGGCGAACACGATGATTGAGAATCCCTGGCTCTGCAGGGGGCTCAGATCTGCATCAATGGCCATTGACCCGACGAGAAGCCCCCAAGGGGCGCAAGCAATCGAGAGAGGGAGCACTGCAATGGCGCCCTGGCTGAATGCTTGCAAAGGTGATGGACAACGTATCATCTGGTTTTCACAACTCAGTGACTGGGCAGGCAAAGGTCTCAGACACCGAGCCAGACTGTCTTGAACGATCTTGCTCATCAGGGCGCGACGAGTGCCTGGCCTTGTTCGTCAGCAAGACGCCCTTGCGCCTATAACTGATCCCCGGCCCATTGCGCCCGGTACTGCAAGAGAAAGTCCACGAAGGCACGTACCCGTTGCGGCACGTAGCGGCCATGGGGGTACAGCAAGGTGAACGGCCGCGAGCGCCCCGCATAAGGCTGGAGTACTTCCACCAAACTGCCGTTGGCCAGTTCTTGCTCGACGATGAAGCTGTAGGTCTGAAACAGTCCAGCACCATGCCTGGCCAACGTCACGCCACCAAGCACATCGTCCGAACAGCAATAACCCCCTTCGCCGAACACCTCCTTTTCTTTGCCCTCGACCTTGAACAACCAGGAAATCCGCCGCCCGCTGCTGGGCAATTCGAACTGGATGCACTCGTGGTCGTCCAGGTCTTCAAGGACCTGCGGCGTGCCGGCCTTGCGCAGATAGTCAGGAGACGCGACTACTACCAATGGGGCGTCTTCCAGCAGCCGGGCGATCATCGAAGAGTCCGGCTGGGCCCGCACCCGGATGGCGAGGTCATACCCTTCGGCGACGAAATCGATGTTTCGATTGCTCAGGTGCAGGTCCACAGTCACTTGCGGGTACAGCGCCCGGAAGACCGGCAGCAAGGGCAGGATGCGGTGATGGCCGTAGGTGGTGGGCAGGCTGATGCGCAGTCGCCCGGACGGCACCGATTGCGCGCCCATCATTTCCTGCTGCGCCTCGACCAGTTGCGTTAACGCCTGGCGGCATTGCTCGAAATAGGTCTTGCCCGCTTCGGTCAGGCGAATGCTGCGGGTGGTGCGCACGAAAAGCCGTGAGCCCAGGCGCTCTTCCAGGCGAAAGATCGAACGGCTCACCGCCGCCGGGGTAACCCCCGCCAACTGCGCCGCCGCCGTGAAGCTGCCCGCCTCTGCCGCCAGGCAGAACAGTTCTATGCTGCCCAACTGCAGGTCTTCGAAATGACGCTTCATGATTCATTACACCGCGTATCAACTGAAGTTTCCAAAGGCCTGTTTATCAGTCTGCGGCGTATAAATACAGTGGCCCCTTCATGGCGCGGGAATCTTCCTGCGCACTTTCCCAGCAACAGGAGTGCAACATGCCTTTCGTCAACGTGCGAATTACCCGTGACGGTGTCACCCGTGAACAGAAAGCCCAGGTGATTTCCGAAATCACCGAAACCCTCCAGCGCGTACTGGGCAAGGACCCGCATTTGACCCATATCGTGATCGAAGAAGTCGACACGGATAATTGGGGATATGCGGGGATGACGACGACGCAGTATCGAAGTCTTCCCAAGGAGTAAGGCCCCACCTTTGCGAGCCCGGTCCGATTGACTGGGCTTTTTTCTGCCTGCCAACCCGCCAACCCTGTGGGAGCGAGCCTGCTCGCGATAGCGGTGTGTCAGTCAATATCAATACTGACTGGCCTGACGCTATCGCGAGCAGGCTCGCTCCCACAGGGATTTCTAGGCTTTTCAAATTGATTACATGACGTATCAACTCAAGTACCAGAAGCCTTATTTATCAAACCCTGGCGCATCAATACCCTGAGCTCAACCACCGCCAACACAGGCGCACCGGTTCAACTCAATGTGATCAGGAGTCAATCATGAGTCTCAACAAAACCGTCATCATTACCGGCGCTTCCAGCGGGATCGGCCTGGGTTTGGTCAAGGCGTTCCTGGGTCGGGGTTATAACGTGGTGGGCAATGCCCGCTCCCCGTCCGGCCTGGAGGCTGCCGCCACCCAGCTCGGCCACCCGGCCGGTTTCATCGGCGTGGCCGGCGACATCGCGGACCCGGCCACTTCAACCGCCCTCATCACTCAAGCCGTCAAGGCGTTTGGCGCCGTTGACGGGCTGGTGAACAACGCCGGTTTCTTCCTGCCAAAACCCTTTGTCGAATACAGCCCCCAAGACCTGGACGCGCTGCTGGACACCAACCTCAAGGGTCTGGTCTACGCCAGCCAGGCCGCTGCCGCGCACATGATCGGGCGCCAGCAAGGCTTCATCATCAACATTTCGGCCGCCGTGGCCCTGCAGCCGAACATCCAGGTGCCGGCAGCACTGCCGGTGTTGATCAAGGGCGGCGTCAACCAGATGACCCGCGCCCTGGCCCTGGAACTGTCGCCCCACAACATCAAGGTCAACGCCGTTGCCCCCGGCATCATCGACACGCCCATGCATGACCCCGCGCACCGCGACTTCCTCGACAACCTGGCCCCAGCCGGTCGCGTGGGCACCGTCGAGGAAATTGCCGAGGCCGTGTTGTACCTGGCGGGTGCTGATTTCACGACGGGTGCGATACTGCCGGTGGACGGCGGGATGAGCACAGGCAAGTGGTAAAAAGAAAAACCCCGAAGGCAGAACCTTCGGGGTTTTCATGAAGCGCGGAACTCAGAGCGTGTAGGAGATGCCGGCCTGCACGGTTCGCGGGGCGCCTGGGTAGGCGTAGACGCCACCGAATGCACCTTCTTCGTAGTCGGCGTCGAACAGATTCTTCAGGTCCAGGTTGAGGCGGATCCGCTCGTTGACCTTGTAGTAACCGAGCAGGTCCACGACGGTGTAGCTGTCCATGGTAAAGGTGCTGGCCGCGGTATTACCGGCCCGCTCATCGACGTACTTGGCGCCTAAGCCCAGGCCGAGCCCCTTGAGGCCACCGTCCTGGAATTCGTACACGTTCAACAGGCTGAAGGCGTTCTTGGGCACGTTGAGCAGGCGGGTGCCGGACGGGATGCTGTTGTCCTTGGTCACTTCGGCATCCACATAGGCGTAGCCACCGATCACGCGCCATTGTGGCGTCAGGTTGCCCGCCACGTTCAAGTCAAAACCACGGCTGCGCACTTCGCCGGCGGCCACTTTGAAGTCCTGGTCCAATGGGTCGGGGGTCAGTACGTTGCGTTTTTCGATCTGGTACACCGCAGCATCGACACTCAACTGGCGATCCAGCGCTTCCCATTTGACGCCTATTTCGTAGGATTTGCCCTCTTCCGGTTTGAACCCACCCCCTGCACTGCTGCGACCAGTGTTAGGTTTGAACGAACGGGCGGTATTGGCATACACCGCCACGGTGTCGGTCAAGTCGTAGATCATTCCCAGCCGCGGGGTCACGGCACTGTCGCTCACGTTCCAGTTTCCAGTGTCGGTGACGAACGTCTTGTACTTATGCTCGAACCGCTCGAAACGCGCCCCGCCCAACAACTTCAAGCGCTCAGTCAGCGCCACCTGATCCTGCACGAACACACCAAACGTCTTGAGGTTTTCCTCGTCATTTGTGGGCGTGCGCGTCAAGGCCGGGCGTGGCTGGCCATACACCGGGTCGAAGATATCGATCGGGTAGACACCAGTACCCGGGGCGGAGCGCTGGATGATGGACTTATAGTCGTAGTCTTCATACTCGATGCCCGTCAACAACGTGTGCTCGAACCCGCCAGTGGAAAAATGCCCGGTGAGGTTGAGTTGGGTGTCGTGGTCGGTCCATTCCAGCTTGCGGTAGTTGAAGTTACGCCCCAGGGTGCGCCCATCGGCGGCGATGCCGTTGCCTTCCACCGCGTTGCCCTGCAGGGTGCCGTCGAGCCATTGGGTACCGCCGGCCAGGGTCCAGTCGTCGTTGAGCATGTGCTCGAAACGCACCTGCAGCATGTTATTGTCGTTGTGCAGCTTACCGACGTCTTTTTCGCCGAAGAACGTATCGCGCGACGCGGTGCCGCGCTGGCCGGCGTAATGGGTCAAGCCACGGTCCAGCGGCGCGTTGTTGCGCATGAAATCGCCTTCGAAGGTCAGGCGCGTGGTGTCGTTGACCTGCCAGGTCACCACCGGCGCAATGCCGTAACGCTCGGTCTCGACGTGGTCGCGGAATGTGTCGCCGCCCTCGCCGATCACGTTCAGGCGATAAGCCAGACGCCCTTCCTCGTCCAATGGACCGGAGGCGTCCAGCGTACCGCGACGCATCCCCTGGTCGCTGACCTGGCTGCCCAGGGTCACTGTGCGCTCGGCCAACGGCTGCTTGGACACCACGTTGAAGGTACCGCCCGGGTCGCCACGGCCATAAAGCATGGTGGCCGGGCCGCGCAGGACTTCCAGCCGCTCGATGGTGTTGGCGTCCGGCATGTTCGGGTAACCACGGTTGATCGGGAAGCCGTTGCGGTAGAACTCTCCGGTGGTGAAACCGCGTACGGTGAAGGTGGTCAGGCCCTGGCCGCCGAAGTTGTTGCCCCGGCCGACCCCGCCGGCGTAATCGAGGGCGTCCTGCAGGCGCGTGGCGCCGAGGTCTTCGACCACGTCGCGAGACACCACGGAAATGGATTGCGGGGTTTCATGGATCGCCGTGTCGGTACGGGTGGCACTGGCCGAACGGGTGGCGTGATAGCCCTTCACCGGGCCCTGTGCTGATTCATAATCGGCAGCGCCGACGATATCCGTGGCTTGCAACTCAAGGGAGGCCGGCTTGGCAGGGATTGGCTCTTCGGCCCAGGTGGGAATGGAATAAGCCTGGAGCACACACAGTGAAACGAGAATCCGACGCATCGATGCACAATCCTAATGGAAACAAGCCACCCACATCGGGAGGCTGACAAAAATGTGTCGTGAAAGATACAGTAACTCATTGTCGTTTGATATCTATTCCCATTAGCACCGATGTTTTTTGTGACCGGTCAGTCCGCCATCGCGAGCAAGCTCGCTCCCACAGGGGCCCGGGGCCAACCACAAGGTTTATACCCACTGAAGATCCAATGTGGGAGCGAGTCTGCTCGCGATGGCGTCGGGTCAGTTTGCATCAATGTTGAATGCCAGGCCGCCATCGCGCGAGCAAGCTCGCTCCCACAGGGGCCCGGGGCCAACCACAAGGTTTATACCCACTGAAGATCCAATGTGGGAGCGAGCCTGCTCGCGATGGCGTCGGGTCAGTTTGCATCAATGTTGAATGCCAGGCCGCTATCGCGAGCAAGCTCGCTCCCACAGGGGGCCGGGGCCAACCACAAGGTTTATACCCGCTGAAGATCCAATGTGGGAGCGAGCTTGCTCGCGATAGCGGACTAAAGCATTCACCCAAAAGCTGACTAAGCCGCCACAATCGACTCCTGCTCCACCCGCTGGAAGAACACCTGCGCACGATGATCCTGGGTATAAGCCACGTTCAACCGCAACCAGTCGCACGCCTCGCCCTGGGGCAGGAACGTCGAGCCTTGGGACAGTTGGATTTGCAGCTCCCGGGCGATCTGCTGCACCCGTTGTGCCGCCAGCCACCGCGGCCTGGCCCAGACGAACAGGCCCCCCATCGGCTCGGCAAATACCTCCCAGTGGGCCGGATTCAATTGGCGCAGCGTGCTCGCCATCTGCTTGTTCAGGCGCTGGCGCAAGCGCTGGATCAGCTTGCGATAAGCACCGTTGGCCAGCAACGTCGCCACCACGTTTTCCGCCAGCAGCGAACAACCGATGCCGGTAATCATCTTGACTTCGGCCAGGCGCTGGATGATCTCGGGATGGGCAACCACGTAACCGATGCGCAGCGAACTGGACAACGTCTTGGAAAAACTCGCCAGGTAGATCACCCGGTCCAGGGCATCCAGAGAAGCCAGGCGTGAGGTCGAACCGTTCTGGAAATCGGCGTAGATGTCGTCCTCGATGAGGCGAACGTCATGGGCGGTTGCCAGTTGCAGCAGACGATAGGCCACACTCGGCGCCAGGCTGGTGCCAGTGGGGTTGTGGTACATGCTGTTGATGAGGAAATACGAGGGCTTATGCTCACCGAGAAGCTGTTCCAGGCGGGCGATGTCCGGGCCTTGCGCGGTTCTTGGCACCGCCACGGTCTGGACCCCATGCAGTTTCAGCAGATTGAACAGGTTGTAATAGCCAGGGCTTTCCACCAGCACCAGGTCGCCGGGCTTGAGCAGGGTTCGCACCAGCAGATCGAGGCCCTGGCTGGCACCTTGGGTGGTGATGATTTGCGCCGGGTCGACGTGAATATCGATCAGGCCCAGGCGTTTTTGAAGGTGCAGGCGCAGATGAGGCGAGCCCAACGGGGTGCTGTAGTTGAACAACGCGTGGTTGTCGCTGCGCACCACTTGGCGGATCGCCTGGCCCAGCTCGGTGTCGTCGCGCCAGGCATCGGGCAGCCAGCCGCAACCGAGCTTGAGCTGCGTCGATTCATTGTCGAACAGCCGCCACGGTGCGTTATCCGCTTCAGGTGCAGGTTCCACCGGCTGGGCCAACTGCTGCGCGACAAAAAAGCCCGCGCCGTGCCGGGACTCCAGCACCCCACTGGCGACCAGTTGGTCGTAGGCCTTGATCACGCTCGACAAGCTCAGGCTGTTGTCCCGGGCCAGTTGCCGAATCGACGGCATGCGCGCGCCGGGGCGAATGCCATGAGCGTTGATCCAGCCCATGAGGTGCGTCACGAGCTGCCGGATCACGGGCTCGGCAACGTTACGATCAATCTTCAGGTCCACGGCTGGCACTCTTGGCTAAGTGTTCTCGAATTTTGAGCGAACAGTTAAGCATAAATGGCCTGGGTCTGTTCCTTGTTTGCGTTGTACCCACAAGTGATAGTCCCCGGGACTTCATACCCCCCTTAAGGAACACGCTTGAACCCACAGCATCGACATTCCTGGGGGCTGGCTTTCGGCCTCTGCCTGATCACCCTTGCGGTCAACCTGCAGGCGCCGCTGTACACCACCTACGCGCAGTTGTCCGGCTACGGGGCCGGCGCCACGGCGGTGGCGTTTTCCGGTTATGTGCTGGGCGTACTGCCGGTCCTGCTGGCGTTCGGCGGGCTGGCCGACCGGGTGGGACGCAAACCGTTGATCCTGGTCGCCCTCGGGCTGTCGATGCTGGCGACGCTGGTGACGCTGCTCTGGCCAAGCCTGGAGGCACTGGGTGTGGCGCGCCTGATGATGGGGGTCGGCACAGGTCTGGCCTCAGCCACCTCGACCGCTTACATGGCCGAGCTCATGGCAACCCGCGATCCCCGCTCGCCGGCCAACCGGGTCACCGCCAGCACCTCCCTGGGCTTTGGTCTGGGCGCGGCGTTGACCAGTCTGTTCCTGTTCGTCCATCACAGCGCCACACCCGGCAGCTTCTGGTTGCAGCTGATGTTGGCTGCCATCGCGATCGTCGTAGTCTGGCGGCTACCGGACCCAGCGCTGAAAATCAAAAGCGCGCCCTTGCTGCGCCTGCCGTTGTTTCCCACGGGCAGCCTGCCCTACAGTTTTTCCATGCTGCTGGCCTGGGCGACCTCGGGCCTGGTCATCGCCATATTGCCGTCGGTGCTGGCGACCCACGACTTGCAGCGTTGGTCTGGCCTGTCGACCTTCACGGTCATCAGTTGCGGCTTGCTCTTCCAGCCCTGGGGTCGGCGCATGCAACCGGCCAGGGCAACGGGCTTGGGGTTGTTGATCCTGCCCGCGAGCTACGCGCTGCTGGCCTGGGGCGCGAGCGCCGGCTCCCTGCTCGCCGTGTTGCTCGGAGCACTGGGCGCCAGCAGCGCTTGCTACGGTTTCCTGTACCTGGGCGGGTTGTCAGCCGTCACGGCCATGGCCGACACGGAAAAGGCCCGGGTCAGCGCCGGGTTCTTCCTGTTCGCCTATGTCGGGTTCAGCATCCCGGTGGTGGTGACCGGGTTATTGGCCGATCATTTCGGCGCTGACGTGGCATTGATCGTCTTCGGCCTGGCGCTGCTGGCGGGGGCGTCTGTTACCGGATGGCGCATCGTCCGGACCGAGGCTTATGTGAGCCACCTGTCCCACGGCTGAACACAACCCCTTTGCCAAGAAGCTGTGTAAGAGCTGCGTGTAGGAGCTGTGTAGGAGCTGCCGAGTGCAACGAGGCTGCGATCTTTCCCAATACACTTGAATCTCAAGCGAAAGATCGAAAGATCAAAAGATCGCAGGCTTCGCCAGCTCCTACGCAGCGCCTTCCCGGAACACCGCGCCCGGTAAAGTCGTATACCATATCCCCACCTAAGCCGAACGACCCGCCGCCGTGACTTTATCCAAGTTCAACCTGCCTGACCTGGGCAACACCCCTTCCACCTCGGAAATCATCACCCGCCACCTGCGCGACGCCATCGTGGCCGGCCACTTTGCCGAGGACGAGCCCATTCGCCAGGATGACATCGCCCGGCAGTTCAACGTCAGCAAGATCCCCGTGCGCGAAGCCCTCAAACGCCTGGAGGCCGAGGGCCTGGTGATGTTCCAGCGCAATCGCGGGGCGATGGTGACGCGCATTTCCGAGGCGGAGCTGGCGCAGATGTTCGAGGTGCGCATGCTCCTGGAAGACAAAGTGCTGCGCTTGGCGATCCCCAACATGACCGAGGACACCTTCGCCCGCGCCGAAGGCATCTGCCAGGAGTTCGTCGGTGAAGATGACGTAGGGCGCTGGGCCGAACTGAACTGGCAGTTGCATGCCTGCCTCTACGAACCGGCGCAACGGCCCTTCATGGTGAGTCTGATCCGCTCGGTCCACGACAAGCTGGAGCGCTACTTGCGCATGCAGATGAGCTTGTCGGCGGGCAAGGAACGCGCCGATCACGAGCACCGGGAAATCATCAAGGCCTGTCGCACCGGCGACGTCGAGCGTGCGGTGAAGCTGCTGGACGAACACATCGCCGGCGTCTGCGAAACCTTGTTCAAGTTCCTGCCTTCAAGCCATTGATCGGTTGGCACTGTGCTGATTTCGTCATCGACGGCAGATAAATCCATCAAGCCGTCGCCCCCCGGCGCGGGCCACGCTTGCCGTCACTCATCTGAACGGACGTGGCCCTCCCATGAAACGCATCACCGTGATCGATTCCCATACCGGCGGCGAACCGACCCGACTGGTCACCGACGGTTTTCCTGACCTGGGCCCGGGTAGCATGGCCGAGCGCAAGCAACGCCTGGCCACGGAACACGACGCGTGGCGCAGCGCCTGCGTGCTCGAACCCCGGGGCAGCGATGTGCTGGTGGGGGCGCTGCTCTGTGAGCCGGTGGACCCCAGCGCCTGTGCCGGCGTGATCTTTTTCAATAACAGCGGCTACCTGGGCATGTGCGGCCACGGCACCATCGGCCTGGTGGCGTCACTGGCCCACCTGGGCCGGATCGGCCCCGGCGTGCACAGCATCGAAACCCCGGTGGGCACGGTACAAGCAACCTTGCACGAAGACCGCTCGGTCAGCGTGCGCAACGTGCCGGCCTACCGTTACCGCAAGGCCCTGGCCCTGGAGGTGCCCGGCATCGGCCCGGTGGTGGGCGACGTGGCCTGGGGCGGCAATTGGTTTTTCCTGGTCGCCGAACATGGCCAACGCGTGGCCGGCGATAACCTCGACGCGTTGACCGCCTACACCTACGCCGTGCAGCAAGCCTTGGAGCAGCAAGGTTTTCGCGGCGAGGACGGCGGCCTGATCGACCACATCGAACTGTTTGCCGACGCCCCGCAAGCCGACAGCCGTAATTTCGTGCTCTGCCCGGGCAAGGCCTATGACCGCTCCCCGTGTGGCACCGGCACCAGCGCCAAACTGGCGTGCCTGGCGGCCGATGGAAAACTGCAACCCGGGCAGATCTGGCGCCAGGCCAGTGTCATTGGCAGCGAGTTCGAGGGTTCCTACGAGCGTTCGGGCGAGCGCATCGTGCCGACCATCCGCGGCCGAGCCTACATCAGTGCCGAAACCACACTGATCATTGAAGCCGATGACCCGTTCTCCTGGGGCATTCGTCCGTGAGCGAGGGCCATGTCGCCGATGTGATCATCATTGGCGCGGGCATCATCGGTGCCGCCTGTGCCCAGGCGCTGGCCCGACGCAACGTCAACGTGTTGGTGCTGGACGCCGGTTGGCACGGCGCCACGGCGGCCGGCATGGGGCACCTGCTGGTGCTCGATGACAACCCCGCGGAGCTGGCCCTGAGTCAATATTCCCTGCAGCGCTGGCGCGAGCTGGCCCCAGCCCTGCCCGACGGCTGCGCCTGGCGCAACAACGGCACCTTGTGGTTGGCGGCCAATGCCGAAGAAATGGCGGTGGCCCATAGCAAATACCTGAACCTGCTGGCCCATGGCGAAGCCTGTGAATTGATCGGCCATGCCACCCTGCGTCAGCGAGAACCCGAGCTGCGCCCGGGGCTGGAAGGTGGGCTGCTGATCAAGGGCGATGGCATCCTCTACGCCCCGGCGGCCGCTCGCTGGATGCTGGACGCGCCCAACATTCGCCAGCAACGGGCGCAGGTCAGCGAAGTCGACGGTCATCGCGTGCGCCTCGACGACGGTCGCTGGTTGAGCGCCGAAGCGGTGATTCTCGCCAATGGCATCCAGGCCACTGAATTGTGCCCCGAACTGCCGATCGTGCCGAAGAAGGGCCACCTGCTGATCACCGATCGCTACCCCGCCACTGTCACCCACACCCTGGTGGAACTGGGCTACGTCACCAGCGCCCATAACGCCAGCGGACCGTCGGTGGCGTGCAATATCCAGCCGCGCCCGACAGGGCAATTGTTCATCGGCGCCTCGCGGCAGTTCGGCACCGTCGATCCGCAGGTGGAAGGCTGGATGCTGGCGAAGATGCTCAAGCGCGCCGTCGAATACGTGCCAGGGTTGGCGCCTCTGAACGGCATCAGGGCCTGGACCGGTTTTCGTGCAGCAAGCCCCGACGGCTTGCCGCTGGTGGGCCAACACCCACAGCGCCAGGGACTGTGGCTGGCGGTGGGTCACGAAGGCCTGGGCGTGACAACAGCGCCGGCAACGGCCGACCTGCTGGTCGCGCAGCTGTTCGACGAAACCTCACCTCTGGCCGCGCTGCCTTATCTGCCGCAGCGTTTTTTGGGAGAACCGGCCCATGCCTGAAGCCCGATACACTTCCCCTGTGGCGAGGGAGCAAGCTCGCGCTGGGCACCGTAGGAGCTGCCGAAGGCTGCGTTCTTTTGATCTTTCGCTTGAGATTCGAGCTATCAGGGAAAAGATCGCAGCCTCGCTCCGCTCGGCAGCGCCTACAGGCCCGGCGCGAGCTTGCTCCCTCGCCACAGGTTCTGGGTGTGCTCAAGGCATCCGCTTAGCCAAGGAGGATTGTCCCCATGCCTGACTTGTTTTTGGACGGCCGCCCACTCTCGGTTGCCAACGGCACCAGCGTCGCGGCAGCATTGGCGTTGGGCGCGGATGGGTGCAGTCGCACCTCGGTCAGCGGCCAGCGCCGTGCGCCCTTATGCGGCATGGGCATCTGCCAGGAATGCCGGGTGCTGATCGACGGCCGTCGACGCCTGGCCTGCCAGACCCTGTGCCATGACGGCATGCAGGTGCAGACCCGACCATGAACGAAACCACCGACCTGCTGATCATTGGCGCCGGCCCCGCTGGCATGGCCGCCGCCCTCGCCGTAGCCGGCAGCGGCGCGCGCATCGTGCTGCTGGACGATAACCCACTGCCCGGCGGGCAGATCTGGCGCGACGGCCCCCAGGCCAACCTGCCGAGCGCCGCCCGACACCTGCGCGCGCAACTGCAAACCTGCGCCAACGTACGTTGCCATGCCGGCACCCGCGTGATCGCCTGCGCAGCGGATAAAACCTTGCTGGTCGAAGATGCCGAGCGCGGCTGGCAGATCAGCTACGAGCGCTTGATTCTCTGCACCGGTGCCCGCGAACGGCTGCTGCCGTTTCCCGGCTGGACACTCCCCGGCGTGACCGGTGCTGGCGGCTTGCAGGCGCTGATCAAGGGCGGCGTGCCGGTGCGCGGCGAACGGCTGGTCATCGCCGGCAGCGGCCCCTTGCTGTTGGCCAGCGCCGCCACCGCGAAGCATCAAGGCGCACAGGTGTTGCGCATCGCCGAGCAGGCCAGTCGCACCGCTGTCGCCGGCTTCGCCGCACAACTGCCGCGCTGGCCGGGGAAGCTTTTCCAATCGTTCAGTCTGTTCGACCGGCAGTACCGCACCGACACCCATGTGGTGGAAGCGCTCGGTCGGGAACGGCTGGAGGGCGTGCGCTTGCATCAGCAAGGCAAGACGATTGAATTGGCCTGCGACCGGCTCGCCTGCGGCTTTGGGCTCATTCCCAATACCCAATTAGGCCAGGCCCTGGGCTGCGCGGTTAAAGACCAGGCGCTGGCGATTGACGCCTGGCAAGCAACCACTCGCCATGAACATTACGCGGCAGGCGAATGCACCGGTTTTGGTGGCAGCGAACTGGCGCTGGTGGAAGGCGCCATCGCCGGCCATGCCGCCGTCGGCAATAGCGCAGCCGCCCAGCGACTGTGGCCGCGCCGGGCACGCTGGCAGGGTTTCGCCCGGGCATTGAACAAGGCCTTTGCCCTCGATCCACGGCTCAAGACCCTGGCCACGGCTGACACCTTGGTCTGCCGCTGCGAAGACGTGCCGTATGGCGAACTGGTCGGCCACGAAAACTGGCGCGAAGCAAAACTGGCAAGCCGCTGCGGCATGGGCGCCTGCCAGGGCCGAGTGTGCGGCGCCGCCCTGGAACACCTGTTCGGCTGGACACCGCCCACACCTCGCCCACCCTTCAGCCCGGCGCGGATCGAAACCTTGCTGAACCTGGAAGAAACCCCTCCCACCTGAACCCGACACACATCCCACTCTGACCTGTACTCACCACAAATCCCCTGTGGGAGCTGAGCTTGCTCGCGATAGCGGTGGGTCAGTTGGTAGAGATGCTGCCTGTGCCGCCGTCATCGCGAGCAAGCTCGGCTCCCACAGGGGATTGCCATAACCCCCAGATCTGTGAACACGCCGGAACCCTGTGGGAGCGAGCCTGCTCGCGATGGCGGCGTGACAGGCACTACATTTTCGACTGACACTGCGCCATCGCTCCCACAAAAAAGACAACGCCGGCCATGTACCCCTCACTCACGTCCTTAGCCCCCTGCGACCTCGACACCCTGCTGCGCAGCCTGCAGCCCATCGCCCCGCTGCTGGACACCCTCGCGGACGTGGTGTTTTTCATCAAGGACAAGCAGGCCCGCTACGCCTTCGTCAACCAGACCCTGGCCCGGCGCTGCGGTTTCAAACACAGCGCCGACCTGCTCGGCCTCAGCGCCGACCAGGTGTTCCCCGAGCGCTTCGGCCCGCTGTACACCGAACAGGATCGTCGGGTGCTGGCCAGCGGGCGGGAGTTGGCCGACCAGCTCGAACTGCATTTGTATTACGGTAACCAGCCCGTATGGTGCCTGACTCACAAGCTCGCCCTGCACGATCCAAATGGCCAGATCGTCGGCCTGGCCGGCATTTCCCGCGACCTGCAACTGCCGCAATCAAGCCATCCGGCGTTCCAAAAACTGGCGGCGGTGGAGGCCCACATCAAGCACCACTTCGCCCGCCCCATCAGCCTTGCCGAGCTGACCGCCATTGCCGAATTGTCGGTGGCGCAATTGGAGCGGCACTGCAAACGCATCTTCCAACTCACGCCGCGGCAGATGATTCACAAGGCACGACTGGAGGAAGCCTCGCGACTGTTACTCGACAACGACCTGCCAATCACCGAGATCGCCCTGCGCTGCGGTTACACCGACCACAGCGCCTTCAGCCGCCAGTTCCGGGCCCTGACCAGCCTGTCTCCCAGCCAATATCGCGTAAAACGACGCTGATCCTTGTTCCCTGATGGGGCGTCGGGCCCCGTGGTTGCTCCCATCTGTAACACGCCGCCCCAGCACCATCTCCTTGCCCTGCTTGTTAGCGCCCGGCATGAAAGCCTCTAGGCCAGCCCTGCGGTGGCATTGCTGCGGCTCTGCCAGAAACAGGCACGCCGATTGCTTATCTAATATCGTATACGAAATCCTTAATGTGATATTTCACCGCATTTATTCGACAGCGAGGCATTTATGAAAAACCCTGCATTGGCGGTCGCCCTCAGCATTGTCCTCAGCCCGCTTTTCATCGCCCACGCCCACGCCGACAAGCTCGATGAGATCATCGGCTCGGGCAAGCTGCGTTGCGCCGTGACGCTGGACTTCCCCCCGATGGGTTTTCGCGACGAAAGCAACAAACCGGCGGGCTTCGACGTGGACTATTGCAACGATCTGGCGAAGGTCCTCGGTGTAGATGCCCAAGTGGTGGAAACCCCGTTCTCCGACCGAATCCCCGCGCTGCTGTCCGGCCGCGCCGATGTCATCGTCGCCTCCACGTCTGACACCTTGGAGCGGGCCAAGACCGTGGGCTTGACCGTGCCCTACTTCGCCTTCCAGATGGTCGTGCTGACCCGCGACAACACCGGCATCAACAGCTACGCCGACCTCAAGGGCAAAGCCCTGGGCAACACCAGCAGCACCTACGAAGCCATCGCCCTGGAGAAGGACCAGAAGCGTTGGGGTAGCGGCAGCTTCCGCGCCTACCAATCGCAGAACGACACCTTGCTGGCGGTCGCCCAAGGGCACATCGATGCCACCGTGGCGACCAACACCGTGGCCGCCGCGACCCTCAAGTCGGGCAAGTACAAGGGCCTGAAGATCGCCGGTGACGCGCCCTACGTCATCGACTACGTGTCCCTCGGTGCCAAGCGTAGCGAATACGGTCTGCTCAACTACCTCAACCTGTTCGTCAACCAGCAGGTGCGCACCGGCCGCTACAACGAACTGTTCGTCAAATGGGTCGGCACCGACATTGCGCCGGCCAACCTGACCGTTCCCCAGGTCTATTACTGAGGATCGGCGCATGCCAAACACGCCTGTCCGTGTGAAAGGCCGCAGCCTGGTGGAAGGTGCCGCCCAGGGCGCCCTGCTGTTCGCCGAGGTGGGGCTGAGTTTCTGGGGCGGGGTCGATCCGGCCAGCGGCGAGGTCATCGACCGCCACCATCCCTTGAGTGGCCAGCGCCTGGCCGGGCGTGTGTTGGCCATTCCCAGCGGGCGCGGCTCCTGCACCGGCAGCAGCGTCTTGATGGAACTGATCAGCAACGGCCATGCACCCGCGGCCCTGGTGCTCGCCGAAGCCGATGAAATCCTGACCCTCGGCGTGCTGGTGGCGCAGGTGATTTTCCAGCGCTCGCTGCCGGTGGTGTGCGTGGGGCACGAGGCCTTCAATGGGCTGCGCGGCCAGGGTTTCGTGCGCCTGGAAGGCGACGTCCTGACACTGTTTGGCCACCCCCCAAACGACGGTTGGCAAGGTGCTGACACGACGCTTCAGCCGCCCACATCCTCGACCCTGGAACTGAGCGAACAGGACCGGGCGTTGCTCGACGGCAGCCACGGCAAGGCCGCCCAAGTGGCAATGCAAATCGTGCTGCGCATGGCCGATATCCAGGGCGCCACGCAACTGCTGGACGTGACCCAGGCCCACATCGACGGCTGCATCTACACCGGCCCGGCCAGCCTGCGCTTTGCCGAACAACTGGTGCAGTGGGGGGCGAAGGTACGTGTGCCCACCACCCTCAATTCCATCTCCGTGGACCAGCGTCGCTGGCGGGAACTGGGCGTCGATCCGGCCCTGGGCGAGCCGGCCAGTGCCCTGGGCGATGCCTACATGGCGATGGGCGCTCAACTGAGCTTCACCTGCGCCCCCTACCTGCTGGACACCGCGCCCAAGGCCGGCGAACAGATCGTCTGGGCCGAGTCCAACGCGGTGGTCTACGCCAACAGCGTGCTGGGCGCGCGCACGCAGAAGTACCCGGACTTCCTCGACATCTGCATCGCCCTGTGCGGACGGGCACCGTTGACCGGCTGCCATCTCGACGACCCGCGCAAGGCCCGGCTGATCGTCGACGTGCCGGCGCTGGGTCAGGTGGATGACAGTTTCTATCCACTGCTGGGCTATCACATCGGTAGCCTGGCGGGCCGGCGCATCCCGCTGATACGTGGGCTGGAACACGCCGCGCCCACCCTGGACGACCTCAAAGCCTTTGGTGCCGCGTTCGCCACCGCCAGCGCCGCGCCGTTGTTCCACATCGCCGGGGTAACGCCGGAAGCCCTCGACCCGGCCGATGTCCTGGAGAAGGACGTCACCTTGCCGCAGGAAAGCGTCGATACCGCCGGCCTGCTTGCCAGTTGGCGTGAGCTCAACAGTGCACGGGACAACTGGGTGGACGTGGTGTCCCTGGGTAACCCGCATTTCTCCCTCAGCGAATTCGCCGCCCTCGCGGCCTTGTGCGTGGGCCGGGTCAAGCATCCGTATGTGGTGCTGACGATCACCTGCGGCCGGACAGTGCTGGAGCAGGCCCGTAAAGCCGGGTATCTGGCTACCATCGAGACTTTCGGGGCGGTGCTGGTGACCGACACTTGCTGGTGCATGTTGGGCGAACCGGTGATCCCGCCCCACGCCACCACGCTGATGACCAACTCCGGTAAATACGCCCACTACGCACCGGGTCTGGTCGGGCGTGGGGTGCACTTTGCTGCCCTCGCCGATTGCGTCGAGGCCGCGTGCACCGCCACGACTCGCGGCCGGCCGCCGACATGGCTGCAACCCACCGCCCGCACCGGGAGCCCGACTTATGTTTGACTACAGCTTCCAATGGCGCCCGGCCTTGCGCGCCCTGCCTGACATGCTCGCCGGGGCCTGGGTGACGTTCGAGACCGCCGCGCTGTCGATGATTTTCGGTGTGCTGATCGCCCTGGTGCTGACGGTCATGCGCCAGACCCCGAATCGCGTGCTGCGGGGCGTAGGCGATGGCTGGGTGTCCATCGCCCGCAACACGCCCTCGCTGTTCCAGATCTACATCCTCTACTTCGGCCTCGGCTCCCTCGGGCTGCACGTCAGTTCCTGGCTGGCCTTGCTGGCCGGAATCACCTTCAACAACGCCGGCTACCTGGCGGAAAACTTTCGTGGCGGCCTCAAGGCCGTGCCCGGTACGCAAATGCGCGCCGCCCGCTCCTTGGGAATGAGCGCCTTCCAGGCGTACCGGATGATCATCGTCCCGCAACTGTTGCGCATCGTGTTCTACCCGTTGACCAACCAGATGGTCTGGGCGGTGCTGATGACGTCCCTGGGGGTGGTCGTCGGTCTGAACAACGACCTCACCGGTGTCACCCAGGAATACAACGTCAAGACCTTCCGCACCTTCGAATACTTCGCCCTCGCGGCGGTGCTGTATTACCTGATCGCCAAGCTGATCGTCGGGTTGGCCCGGCTGTTTTCCTGGCGCTTGTTTCGTTATTGAGGAGGGTGCGTCATGTTTTCAACAAGCCTCAGCGTTAACGACCTGCTGTATTTGCTCGAGGGGGCCTGGGTCACGCTGCAACTGACCGTATGGTCGATCCTGCTGGGCACCCTGGCCGGTCTGCTGTTCGGCCTGTTGCGGGCGTTGTTACCGCGGGCCAGCCTGCCCCTGGCCTGGGTATTAGATGCCTTTCGCAGCGTGCCACTGCTGATCCAGTTCGTGCTGTTCAACGCCCTCAAGAGCATCGTCGGGCTGAACCTCAGCGCCTTCGCCGTCGGCTGCATCGTCCTTGGCGTCTATGCCGCCGCTTACTTCACCGAAATCGTCCGCAGTGGTGTGCTCGCGGTGCCGTTGAGCACCCGCCGGGCCAGTCGGTCGCTGGGCCTGAGCTATGTGCAGGACCTGCGGTTCATCGTCCTGCCAGTTGCCACACGGGTGGCCTTTCCCGGCTGGCTGAACCTGGTGCTGGGCGTGATGAAAGACACCGCGCTGGTGATGTGGATCGGCATCGTCGAATTGTTGCGGGCATCGCAAACCATCGTCACGCGCATTCAGGAACCCCTGCTGGTGCTGTGCATCGCGGGCCTCATTTACTACGTCATGAGCCTGGTGGTCGCCCGCCTTGGCGCACGTCTGGAGAGAAGGTGGCAGGAAAATGATTGAGATCGAAAACGTGCACAAATCCTTCGGTGACCTGGAAGTGGTCAAGGGTGTGAGCCTGACCGTGGACAAGGGCGAAGTGGTGTCGATCATCGGCGGTTCCGGCTCCGGCAAGTCGACCCTGCTGATGTGCATCAACGGCCTGGAACCGATCCAGAAAGGCAGCATTCGCGTGGACGGCATCGAGGTCCATGACCGCGCCACCGACCTCAATCACCTGCGGCAGAAGATCGGCATCGTGTTCCAGCAGTGGAACGCCTTCCCCCACCTGAGCGTGCTGGAAAACGTGATGCTGGCGCCGCGCAAGGTGCTGGGCAAGAGCCAACAGGACGCCGAGGCGCTGGCGGTGCAACAGCTTGAGCATGTGGGCCTGGGAGACAAACTCAAGGCCTTCCCCGGCAAACTTTCCGGCGGCCAACAGCAACGCATGGCCATCGCCCGGGCGCTGGCGATGTCGCCGGACTACATGCTCTTCGACGAAGCCACCTCGGCCCTCGACCCGCAACTGGTGGGCGAAGTGCTGGACACCATGCGCATGCTCGCCGAAGACGGCATGACCATGGTGCTGGTGACCCACGAAATCCGCTTCGCCCGAGACGTGTCCGACCGCGTGGCGTTTTTTTGCAATGGCCAAGTCCATGAGATCGGGCCGCCGGACCAGGTGATTGGCAATCCGGTGCAGCCGCAGACGGCGGCGTTCCTCAAGTCGGTGAAATAGCCGATGGCCTCATCGCGAGCAAGCTCACTCCCACATTGGTTTTGTGTACACAGCCCAATCCATGTGTCCACCACAAAACCCTGTGGGAGCGAGCTTGCTCGCGCTGGGCTCTGTAGGCGCTGGCGAAGGCTCGGGCCGCGTTCGGACGATCTTTTGATCTTTCGCTTGAGACTCAAGTGGTCGCAGCCTCGTTGCACTCGACAGCTTCTACACAGCTCCTACAGGCAAAGCGGGAGCAGGCTTCCTCGCCACAAAAGCACTATCAAAACCGGAGATAACCCATGAGCAAACGCATCAACTGGAGCGGCGTCTTCCCTGCCGTCACCACCCAATTCAACGATGACTTTTCCATCAACCTGGAAAAAACCCACCAAGTGATTTCCAACGTCATTCGTGACGGTGTTTCCGGCCTGGTGGTCTGCGGCTCGGTGGGGGAAAACACTTCCTTAAGCGCCGAGGAAAAGATCGCCGTGACCGAAGTCGCGGTAGACGCTTCCCGTGGCCGCGTGCCGGTGATCTGCGGCGTGGCCGAATTCACCAGCGTGCAAGCCGCCAAGGTGGCCAACGCGGTGCGCAAGGTCGGCGTCGACGGGGTGATGTTGATGCCGGCGCTGGTCTATGGCTCCAAGCCATTCGAGACCGCCGAGCATTTCCGCTACGTGGCCCGGCATGCCGACGTGCCGTTGATGGTCTACAACAACCCGCCGATCTACAAGAATGACGTGACACCAGACATCCTGATTTCCCTGGCCGATTGCGACAACGTGGTGTGTTTCAAGGATTCCTCCGGTGACACCCGGCGCTTCATCGACGTGCGCAACGAAGTCGGCGACCGTTTTGTGTTGTTCGCAGGCCTCGATGACGTAGTGCTGGAAAGCCTCGCCGTGGGGGCCGAAGGTTGGGTCTCGGGCATGTCCAATGTGTTCCCGCAGGAAGGTGAGACCATTTTCCGTCTGGCCCGCGCCGGACGCTTCGCCGAAGCGCTGCCGATCTATGAATGGCTGATGCCGATCCTGCACCTGGACGCCCGCGCCGACCTGGTGCAATGCATCAAGCTGTGCGAAGCCATCGCCGGCCGTGGCAGCGCCCTCACCCGCCCACCCCGTCTGGCGCTGCCGGAAGCGGACCGGGTGTATGTGGAGCAGATCATGGCCAAGGCCATGGCCAATCGGCCGGTGTTGCCGGAGGTAGGGCTTTAAGGTCCGACCTAACCCGCAAGGCAGATGAAGTCCGCTCCCAAAGGGTTTTGTGGTGAATACACAAGAGTGAACCCATGCGACTCAACCTGTGGCGAGCCTGCTCGCGATAGCGGTCTGCCTGAGCCGGCTATGCTGGATGTGCCGACTCAATCGCGAGCAGGCTCGCTCCCACAGAGTATTGACGAGGCTTCCCATGAACTATTTCCTGGCCCAGGCCCTGAACAATCAATGGGCCAACCACAGGCTGCTCAGCGCCTGCGCGCAATTGAGCAAGGCCGAATACGACGCGCCGCGTACGGGGTTCTTCCCGTCCATACAAGCCACGCTTTGCCACATCCTGGAAGTGGACCGCTATTACCTCTGCGCCCTGGAAGGCGACCGCGACGGGCAGATAAAGGACTTTTCTGAAACCCTGGCCTTTGCCCAACTGAAGCAAAGCCAAACCCAAACCGATCAACGGCTGGTGGCGTTCTGCCAAGCCCTGCGGGAGAAAAACCTCGCCCGCTCCGTGGAGCTGGTGCGTGTCGACGGTGTGGTGCGCGAACGAATCGACCGGCTGCTGTTGCACCTGTTCGAACATCAGGTCCATCACCGCGGCCAGGTGCACTCGATGCTCAGTGGCGCCAGCATCAAGCCACCGCAGCTCGATGAGTTCTTCCTCGACTGCGACCGTACGTTTCGGCAGGAAGAAGAGCAGCAACTGCAACTCAACGAAAGGACCGTCTGGCAAGACTATCGGCCGGACTGAACGTCTCCCCTGGCCGAAAAAATGCGATGGCCGCTGCCGGCCATCGCCAATCGCCCACATCAGGCGCTCTCAGATCCGTGCGGGAGACACAATGATTTTCACGTTGTGCTCCTTGTTATTGACCAACTCCTCGAAGCCCTGGCCGACAATCTGCTCCAGCTGGATGCGTCCGGTCACCAGTGGGGAGATGTCCAGGCGTCCGTCGGCGATGAAGGCAATCACATCGGCGAACTCACCGTTGTAGGCCAGCGCGCCCAGCACTTGCTTCTCCGTGGAGACCAGCTCAAAGAAGTTGAACTCACTCGGTTCCTCGAAAATGCCCACCAACACACACTTGCCCGCCTTGCGGATCAGGTCGATGGCCAGTTTCGCGGTGTGCTTGTTACCGATGCATTCGAAACTGACATCGGCCCCCAGGCCAGCGGTCAGGCGCCGAACTTCGGCCAGGGCGTCGCATTCGTTCGGGTCGATCACATGGCTGGCCCCGACTTCCAGGGCCTTGGCCTTGCGCGCACCGGACATTTCCAAGGCAATCACCTGGGCCGCTCCGG
Source organism: Pseudomonas sp. RL_5y_Pfl2_73 (assembly GCF_963970515.1). NCBI lineage: Bacteria > Pseudomonadati > Pseudomonadota > Gammaproteobacteria > Pseudomonadales > Pseudomonadaceae > Pseudomonas > Pseudomonas sp. RL_5y_Pfl2_73. The sequence goes on from NZ_CAXAPD010000015.1 coordinate 107,963, forward strand.
CGGCCTTGGCGCACATGATGGTGCACAGGCCGATGGTGCCGGCGCCGACCACCACCACGTTCTGGCCCAGCAGGCTCCCGGCCTTTTTCACCGCATGCATGCCCACCGCCAAGGGCTCGATCAACGCACCGGCCTCGGCCGGGAAATCGGCGGGCAGTTTGTAAAGCAGGTTGGCGGGGACGTTGACCAGTTCGGCGAACGCACCGTTGTTCATCAGCCCGGTGAAGGCCAGGTTCTCGCAAATGTTGTAGAGCCCGTGGGTGCAGTAATAGCAGGTGCCGCAGTGCTGGCAGGCGTCCGCCGCCACTGGCTCACCGACAGTGAAGCCTTCGACGCCGGCGCCCAGTTCGACGATCTCGCCGCAGAACTCATGGCCGAGGATGCACTGGCCCTTGATCCCGGTCAGCGGGTGTGGCGCGTCCACCGGGATGAACACCGGCCCGGCCACGTATTCATGCAGGTCGGAGCCGCAGATGCCGCACCATTGCACGCGGATCTGCACCCAACCGGCGGGCGGCGAAACCGGCAGTGGCACGTCTTCGACGCGGATATCGTTGCGGCCATGCCAGACGGCGGCGCGCATACTGCGGGTCGGCGTGATTGAAACGTTCATAACGTTGTCTCCAGAAGTTTGTAGGGACGACGACGCATGTCGCCGTCCGCTTGATCAGTGCTGCTCAATGAACCCGAGGATCAGCCGGTTGACCTGCTCGGCCGCTTCCATCTGCACCATGTGGCCCTGGCCGGACAGCACCTCGACCTGGGCACTCAGCCCGTCGCTGTGGACCGCCGGGATGATCGCGTCATCGCTGCCCCAGATCACCAGAGTCGGTACGTGGCCGGTCTGCACCACCTCGCGCAAATCCACCTGTTGGCGGCCGTCGGCGAACAGCGTCGCTGACAGTTGCAGCAGCGCCACGTCCACGCCCTCCAGGCGCTTGTACTTGAGCATGTCGTCGAGCATCTGGCGGTTGACCAATTCGGCATTGGAAAACAGTTGCACCAGTTGCGGCTTGAGGGCGTTGCGGTTGGCCGCTTCGACAAAACCTTGCAGGTAGCTGCCGTTGATCTGCGCGCCCAGCCCAGCGCTGCCGATCAAGGTCAGCGACCGGACCCGCTGCGGCATCAGGCGTGCGACATTCAGCGATACCGCCCCCCCCATGGAATGCCCCACCAGATGCACAGCGTTGATGTCCAGATGATCGAGCAAGGCCAACACCACGCCGCTCAGTTCTTCCAGGTCGCCGCGTTGCAGGCTTTTCGAAGATTCGCCGTGGCCCGGCAGATCCAGCGCAATCACCCGACGCCCGGCGGCCAACGCCTCATGGTTGAAGAGCCAGTTGTTCAGGTCGCCGCCGAAACCATGCACCAGCAACAGTGGCGTGCCGCCCTCACCCCGCTCGAAATAGCGGATCACCCGGCCGTCCAACTCGACTTTCTGCGGTTTCGGCCCGCTGTCTTCATCGGCCGCATCGCCGGGCACGAACGTCGACTGAAACTGCTCAATGACCGCATCGATCTCGGCATCGCTGGCTTCACCGTCGACGACAATCCCGAGCAAGGCGCCGACCGCCAGGGTTTCGTCCTGGCGGGCAATCTGGCGGCGCAGGATTCCGGAAAACGGCGCTTCGACGCTGCTGGAGATTTTGTCGGTCTCTACATCCATCACTTCATCGCCCTTGGTGATGGCCTGGCCCTCCTCCTTGAGCCAGGCATCGACCCGGCCCTCGGTCATCGACAAGCCCCACTTGGGCATGGTCAGGGTATGAATCTGGCTCATCAGCGCTTGCTCCACTCGATCACGTTGAGCACGGCTTGTTCGATCTTCGCCGCGTCAGGGATGTACAGGTCTTCCAGGGCATCGGAAAACGGCACCGGGGTGTGCGGCGCGGTGACCATTTCAATCGGCGCCTTGAGTGCGCCAAAGGCTTTCTGCGCCACCAGCGCGGAAATATCGGTGGCCATGGAACAGCGTGGGTTGGCCTCGTCGATCACCACCAGGCGTCCGGTCTTCTCGACACTTTCCAGGATGCTGTCCTCGTCCAGCGGGCTGGTGGTGCGCAGGTCGATGACCTCGCAGTCGATGCCCCGCCCAGCCAGGTTGCGCGCCGCGTCCATCGCGGTGTTGACCATGCGCCCGTACGAGACCAGGGTCACGTCCTTGCCGTCGCGCAGGAAGTTGGCCTCGCCAAAGGGAATGGTATAGAGCTCTTCCGGCACCTCGCCCTGCATGCTGTAAAGCAACTTGTGCTCGCAGAAGATCACCGGGTCGTTGTCGCGGATCGCCTGGATCAGCAGGCCCTTGGCGTCGTAAGGCGATGACGGGCACACCACTTTGAGCCCCGGAATGTGCGTCCACAAGGACGTGAGCATCTGCGAATGCTGGGCGGCGGCGCGCAGGCCGGCGCCGACCATGGTGCGGATCACCAGGGGCGTGGAGGCCTTGCCGCCGAACATGTAGCGAAATTTCGCCGCCTGGTTGAGGATCTGGTCCAGGCAACACCCGGCAAAGTCGACGAACATCAGTTCGCACACCGGACGCACGCCGCAGGTGGCGGCTCCGACCGCCGCGCCGACATAACCGATTTCCGACAGCGGCGTGTCCAGCACGCGTCCGGGGAACTGGTCGTAAAGCCCCTTGGTAACGCCGAGCACGCCGCCCCAGGCGTCGTTTTCACCGGGCGCGCCGGCACCACCGGCCACGTCCTCACCCATGATGAAGACGCTGGTGTCGCGGCGCATTTCCTGGGCCAGGGCCTCGTTGATTGCCTGCTGATAGCTGATTTTTCTCGCCATGATGGAAGTCTCTATTGTTGTTATTCAGGGGGGCGTTCAGGGATAGCTGACGTAGACGTCGGTCAGCAGGTCCGCCGCGGAGGGCTTGGGATCGGATTTGGCCTTGTACACGGCGTTTTCAATCAGCATGTCCACGTCCTTGTCGATCTGGTCCAACTGCTCGGCGGTGAGTAAACCGGCCCGGGTGGTGCGCTCACGGAACTGCATCAGGCAATCCTGGTTCTCGCGAAAATGCTTGACCTCGTCGGGCGCCCGATAGGTTTGGGCGTCGCCCTCGAAGTGGCCGTAGTAGCGGGTCAGCTTGACCTCGATCAGCGACGGCCCTTCCCCGGCACGGGCGCGTTCGACGGCGGCTCCGGCGGCCTCATGCACAGCAAAGAAGTCAAAGCCATCCACCGTCACCCCGGGCATGCCGAACCCGGCCGCGCGGTCGGCGATGTGATCGCAGGCCACCGACCAATTGGAGGCGGTGGCTTCGGCGTAGCCATTGTTTTCGGCGATGAACAGGCACGGCAGGTTCCACACCGACGCCATGTTCATGGCCTCGAACACCGCGCCCTCGTTGGAGCCGCCGTCGCCGAAAAACACCACGGCGACGCTGTCGGTGCCCTTGAGCCGGGCCGCCAGCGCGGCGCCCACCACCAGCGGCGCGCCGGCACCGACAATGCCATTGGCGCCGAGCATGCCCTTCTCGAAGTCGGCGATGTGCATCGAACCGCCCTTGCCTTGGCAGACACCGGTTTTCTTGCCGTAGATCTCGGCCATCATCCCGTAGACATCCACGCCCTTGGCGATGCAATGGCCGTGACCACGGTGGTTGGACGCGATGCAATCGTCATCGCCCAGGTGGGCCATGACGCCGGCGGCCGAGGCTTCTTCGCCGGCATACAGGTGGACGAAACCGGGAATTTCGCCGGTGGCGAATTCCACGTGCAGGCGCTCTTCAAAGGCGCGGATGGTGCGCATCACCTGGTAGGCGTGCAGCAGTTGATCGTGGGTGAGCGGTGTCGACATTTTTATTCTCCTGGGGTGTCTTCTTGAAGATTCAGAGGGTGTTGCGGGTGTTCGCGGCCGATGGCCAGCAAACGGTGTTGCGCGGCGTAGGCCAGCACCGCGTTGACGTCGATGCTCAGCGGCCCCCCGGCATCAAGGGTGACCGTGGGCCGGTCCTGCGCGTTGAATTCGATTTCCCGTTCGCCATCCAGGGCCAGGGTGCCGCAGGAAAGGGACAGGCCGTGGGCGATGCCAGGTTCCAGGGGCCCGGCGGCGAGCACGCCACAGCCTTGCAGCAGCCCTGGCGCAAGCGGCACCAGCAGCGCTTCGGGTGATTGCGGGTCCAGGCGCATCCAGGCGCCACCCGGTGCCTGGCGTGACACCGCAAACCACAAGCCGCACAGCGCCGACAGGCCAATGGATTGCGGTTCGGCGAAGGTCACGAAGACTTCGGCCAGGTCCTGTGCGCGACTGATCGCCCGGGCGCCGACAAACCGCAGCGGCGACACGGCGACGTCCACCAGGGCGACTTCGCGCAAGCCACGTCCGGCATCGCAGACCAACAAGCGTTTGTTGCGGCGCAAGCCGATCTGGGCCGGTACCCGGCCACTGGCGTACAAGCCTCCGGCCAAACCGGCACTGGTGGCCTCGCGCAGTTCGGGAAAGGCGTTGTTGGTGCCGGTGGACAGCGTCAGCAACGGGATGTCCCCCACTTCGGCGGCCACCGCCTTGTGAGTGCCGTCGCCGCCAAGCACGGCGATCAGCGCCACCTCGCGCTCGGCCATCAGACGCGCGGCCCGGCGGGTGTCTTCGACGGTCTGGCGCAGGGTCAGGTCGAGAAACTCCAGGGCCGGCCAGTGACTGCGTCGGGCCTGGCGGCTGTGGCTGTTCTTCAGCACGGCGGCGGCCATGCCAATCATGTCGGTGGGCATCAACACCTGCTCGATGCCAGTGGCGCCGAAGGCGGCCAGCAAGCGCTGGATCACCGAGACCTTGTCAGTGCTGGAGAACAGCCCGGCATTGGCGGTCAGGCGCCGTACGTCACGGCCCGACGCGGGGTTGGCGATGATGCCCACGGTCAATGGCCGGCGACTCATGACGCCACCGTGGATGGGACAGACAAACAGCCTGGGCAGGAAACCATAGACACCTCGTTGTTATTATTGGATGCCCCGTCGGGCGGGCCCCAGAGGTAGAGCAAGGGCGGTGCCAGTTACAGGAAAAAACCCCGAAACGACCGGAACAGAGCGGTCCATCCGTGATTTTCGATGAACCTAACCGAGCCCCGGTGAGACGCCCCATGTCAGCCTGCACGAGGTTGCGGCGAGACACTGAGACGTGGCGTCTCACACCGCTCGAACAACCCGTCGAGCTTGTCTGCATCCGGCGAACGGCGCTTAATGTGCGCACAACGATAAGAAGCTGAATCGGAGGCCCCTATGCTTTCCGCTCACTCCCGGGCGCACGTGGATTGCGTCAGCCGCGTGGTGAAAAACGCGAACCAATTGCCACAACTGCCCGTCCCGGACCTGATCCTTGACTCCTGGCGCCGGTCCATGGAGCAACATCACCTGGACCCCGGTTCGCTGCAGGGTCCGCGCATCCTGTCCCAGGACGTGCTCAAGCAATGCCGTGAGCGCTCCGAGCTGTTCCTCAATATCGCCAGCGAAGAAGTGGCGCGCCTGCATGGCCGGGTCCGCGATGCCGACTACTGCGTGCTACTGACCGATGCCCAGGGCCAGACCATCGACTACCGAGTGGAAACCACGATTCGCAATGACTGCCGCAAGGCCGGGCTGTACCTGGGCACCTGTTGGTCGGAGGGCGAGGAAGGCACTTGCGGCGTGGCGGCGGTGCTCACGGCCAAGGCCCCGGTGACGGTGCACAAGCGCGACCATTTCCGAGCGGCGTTCATTGGCCTGACCTGCTCCGCCGCACCGGTCTTCGATCCCCAGGGTGAATTGCTCGGTGTGCTGGACGTCTCGGCGGTGCGCTCGCCGGATGATCGGCGCTCGCAGCACCTGATCCGGCAAATGGTGGTGCAGAGCGCCCGGGAGATCGAACAGGCGTTTTTCATGAGCAGCGCCCAGGGTTACTGGGTGCTGCGGGCCCATCGCAACGCCGGCTACGTCGACAGCCAGCCGGACTTCCTGTTCGCCTGGGACGATGACGGTTGCCTGCAAGCCTTGAACCCGGCCGCCCGCCAGTATCTGCTGCACCATTACGGGCAGTTGCCGCAACACATCGGCCAGGTGTTCGACCAGCAACTGCTGCACCGTGCCCGGGACGAAAGCCTCTGCTCGCTTGATCACGCCATGCACGGGCGTTTGAGCGCGCCACGCCAGCGGGCCAGCGCGCGTCCGCGGGTGGTGATGACCCCATTGGAAATCGATCCACGCCTGGCCGACAGCCTGCGCCTGGCGGTGCGGGTCAAAGATCGCAACCTGCCGGTGCTGATCCAGGGCGAAACCGGTTCCGGCAAGGAAGTGTTCGCCCGCCAGTTGCACCAGGCCAGCCAGCGCCGTGATCGCCCTTTCGTGGCGTTGAACTGCGCCGCTATTCCCGAAAGCCTGATCGAAAGCGAATTGTTCGGCTATGTCGCCGGCGCCTTCACCGGTGCCTCGGCCAAAGGCATGCAGGGCCTGTTGCAACAGGCCGATGGCGGCACCTTGTTCCTGGATGAAATCGGCGACATGCCGCTGGCCTTGCAGACCCGCCTGCTACGCGTTTTGGCCGAGGGTGAAGTGGCGCCACTGGGCGCGTCCCGCCGCAAGGCCGTGGACATCCAGGTGATCTGCGCCACCCACCGCGACCTGGAGACCCTGGTGACCGCCGGCGAGTTTCGCGAAGATTTGTATTTCCGCCTCGGCGGCGCGCGCTTCCAGCTGCCACCGTTGCGCGAACGCAGCGACCGGCTGGTGTTGATCAATCGAATTCTTGCCGAGGAGGCGGCGCTGTGCGGGGCAACAGTGCAATTGAGCAGCGCGGCCCTGGAATGCCTGCTCGGTTATCGCTGGCCGGGCAATGTGCGCCAGTTGCGCCATGTGCTGCGCTATGCGTGCGCGGTGTGCGAAGCCAACGTGGTCCAGCTCAGCCACCTGCCCGAGTCAATGCATCGCTCAGACGCCGCCGATCACGGGCCGGAGCCGAGCGCCAGCCCGGAACGCCAGGCACTGCTCGATGCCCTGGTGCGTCACCGCTGGAAACCCACCGCCGCCGCCCGGGCCCTGGGCATTTCCCGGGCGACCCTGTATCGACGGGTAAACCTGCATGGCATCGAGATGCCAGGCCGCAGCCCGGCCTGAGGGCCTATCGTCGTGCCCGTTCATGGCGGACACATTGTTCGTAGTAGGTCTGCTTGACCGCGACCGGCTTGAGACGCGAGGCGCTGTTGTAGGTCTGCTCGGTAATGCCCAGGGCGGTCATGCGCATCCAGGGTCGGGCAAACTTGCGCACTTGCAGCTTCTTGCGCGCACCGTACAGGCTGACGCCAGAAAGCTTCGACGCCTGCGCCCCTGCCGCGATGTCCGCCCCCCAGCGGCACACCGACTGCTGGTTTTGCGTCAGCGCCCGAGCCCGGGCCTCAAACGAGACGGCGGCCAGGAGAAATGTCGCTACGACCCACATAGAAATACGCATAGGTTTGTCGCCCAACTTTCTGAAAAGAAAGAAGTTTGACTGTATGTAACTGAGCAAGGGGCCAGCATTTTCACGCCATTCTCGAATTCTCATGCACGCCTGTGACGAAGGCGCTTGCTCCCGCTGGGTTTGCGTAGGAGCTGCCGAAGGCTGCGATCTTTTGATCTTTTGATCTTTCGCTTGAGGCTCAAGTGTCTAGGGGAAGATCGCAGCCTCGTTGCACTCGACAGCTCCTACACAGTTCCACACAGTTCCACACGGCTCCTTGACTCTGCGGGAGCACAGGGGTCATTGGCCCGTCTTTGCCTCCTGCAACAACCGTTGGATCACCTGTTCCTGTTCGCCATAGCGTCCTTCGCCAAAGTGGCTGTAGCGCACCTGCCCCTTGGCATCGATGAAGTAATGGGCCGGCCAATACTGGTTGTTGAAGGCGCGCCAGATCGCATACTGATTGTCGATCGCCACCGGGTAGTGGATGTCCAGCTTGCGCACCTGTTCGCGCACGTTGTCGATGATTTTCTCGTAGCCGTACTCCGGGGTGTGGACACCGATCACCACCAATCCGTCCTTTTCATACTTCTTCGCCCAACCGTTCACATAGGGCAAGGTGTGCTGGCAGTTGATGCAGTCGTAGGTCCAGAAGTCCACCAGCACCACCTTGCCCCTGAGTGATTCGCTGCTCAGCGGGGGTGAGTTCAACCACTGCACCGCACCGTCCAGCGAAGGCATGGCCCCCAGGGCGTCGAGGGTCGGCATGGCGCTTGCGCCAGCCTTGCTGACCACGTAATCGATGGCCTTGGGTACATTCTTGAGCAGGCTTTGCTCCAAGGTCGCAGCCCCTTGGGAAGAGGTACTGGCCAACAGACGATCATCGGCACCGGTGCCGATCGCCACGGCCGCCAGCAACACCAGCGCTCCCGTTCCCCGGCGCAACCAGGTGGTGATCGGCAGCGAGAGTTTCAGGCGTCCGACCAGTCCGCGCCCGGCCAGGATCAGCGTTCCCAAGGACAAGGCACTGCCCAGGCCGTAGGCGAGCAACAACAGGCTGGTTTGTGCGCTGGCGCCTTGCAGCATGGCCCCGGTCAGGATCACCCCGAGTATCGGTCCGGCGCACGGTGCCCAGAGCAGCCCGGTGGCGACCCCGATCAGCACTGAAGCCACAGGCCCGGCCATCCGCCCGGCGCCGGCGTCCAGGCGATTGCCCAGGCTGACCAGCGGCCGCGCCAACCAGGTGCCGACCCGACTGAAGATCAGTGACAAGGCAAACACCACCATCACCACCAAGGCGACTTGCCGGCCGACGCTGCTGGCTCGCAGCACCCACTCGCTGCTGACTACTGCCAGGCTGGCGACCAGGGCAAACGTCAGCACCATACCGCCAAGGGTCAGCAGCACCGAGCCACGGGAGCGATCGGCCCGGGCAAACAGAAACGGCACCACTGGAAGAATACAGGGGCTGAGGATCGTCAGGATCCCGCCGAGAAAAGCGATCAGAAGCATGGCAACACCTCAATATAAAAGGCTGACGTAAACCCCATGGCGAGGGAGCCTGCTCCCGCTGGGGCGTAGGAGCTGTCGAGTGCAACGAGGCTGCGATCTTTCCAAAAACACTTGAATCTCAAGCGAAAGATCAAAAGATCGCAGCCTCCGGCAGCTCCTACACACGCCCAGCGGGAGCACTCCCTCGTCACAAAAGAAGGTCAGTTCTGGTTACTGCAGTTATCGGAAAGCTTGCGATAGTCCAGCGCCTGCTTGTGGCCTGCCGAATCCAGGTAGGTCATCTGGGCGTTGACCACACCGCAGGCCGGGTTGGCGTCTTCGCTAAGGGACAGCACCTTCTGGATGTCCAGGTGGGTGCCGTAGGTGTAGGTCTGCGCCTGAACGTTGCTTTCGGCCCGGGCCGACAGCGTGCAAATGTTCAGAGCAGCAAAAAGACAGGCGGCGTAAATGGCTTGGCGGTTCATGGGAGCTCCTCGATTCAATGGGGTTTATCTGCCGAGGCCTGCTGTATTGCCTCGATGGGCGCCATTGAATGCCGCCCAGGTATCACGCCTGTATCGAGCCAGGTGGCTTTTTGCATCGCTGTGTATCCGTCGCGCACCAGATACACTGCAATACAAACCGCCGCGAGCCGTGCCGGCCGGCGCCTGTAGACTGATCACAACGAAACGCCGAGGAGCTGGGCACCATGGATCATGTCGATCACGTGTTGATAGTGGATGACGACCGCGAGATCAGAGAGCTGGTTGGCAACTACCTGAAAAAGAACGGCCTGCGCACCACTGTTGTTGCCGATGGCCGGCAAATGCGCGCCTTCCTGGAAACCACCCCGGTGGACCTGATCGTGCTGGACATCATGATGCCCGGCGACGACGGCCTGGTGCTGTGCCGGGAGCTGCGTGCCGGCAAGCACAAGGCCACACCGGTACTGATGCTCACCGCGCGCAACGACGAAACCGACCGCATCATCGGCCTGGAAATGGGCGCCGACGATTACCTGGTCAAGCCCTTCGCCGCCCGTGAACTGCTGGCGCGCATCAATGCCGTGCTGCGTCGCACCCGCATGCTACCGCCCAACCTGGTGGTCACCGAAAGCGGGCGCCTGCTGGCGTTCGGACGCTGGCGCCTGGACACCACCGCCCGCCACCTGCTGGACACCGACGGCACCATGGTTGCCTTGAGCGGCGCCGAATATCGCTTGTTGCGGGTATTCCTCGACCATCCACAACGGGTGCTCAACCGCGACCAGTTGCTTAACCTGACCCAGGGCCGGGACGCCGACCTGTTCGATCGCTCCATCGACCTGCTGGTCAGCCGTCTGCGCCAGCGCCTGCTGGATGATGCCCGGGAGCCGGCCTACATCAAGACCGTGCGCAGCGAAGGCTACGTGTTCTCGCTGCCGGTGGAGATCCTCGAGGCCTCGGTATGAGCCTGCCGCAGCCCTGGCCGCGTACGCTGACCTCGAGGCTGTCGCTGATCTTCCTGATCGGCCTGATCCTGGCCCAGGGGCTGTCCTTCGGCGTCCAGTACTACGAGCGTTACCAGAGCGCCAAGTCGACCATGCTCGGCAACCTGGAAACCGACGTCTCGACCTCCGTCGCCATTCTTGACCGCCTGCCTGTCGCCGAACGCCGAGCCTGGCTGCCGACACTCGCCCGTCGCAACTATGGCTACCGGCTCGACGAAGGCCAGCCCGGCCAACCGATGGATCTTGCCGACGCGCCGATCTCGGTCAGTTCGATCCAGGAAGCCATCGGCCAGGCCTATGGGCTGACGTTCAAGCAGATTCCCGGGCCGAAAATGCACTATCAGGCGCACCTGCGCCTGGGGGACGGCAGCCCGCTGACCATCGACGTACGCCCGGCGATGACGCCCCTCTCCCCCTGGCTCCCGGTGGTGTTGCTGGGGCAGTTGGCGCTGTTGATCGGCTGCACCTGGCTGGCCGTACGCCTCGCCGTCGGCCCACTGACCCGGCTGGCCCAGGCGGTGGAAACCCTCGACCCGAACGCCCACAGCGTACGCCTGGACGAGAAAGGCCCGAGCGAAGTGGTGCATGCCGCCAAAGCGTTCAATGCCATGCAGGACCGCATCGCGGCCTACCTCAAGGAGCGCATGCAGTTGCTGGCGGCGATTTCCCACGACTTGCAGACCCCCATCACGCGCATGAAGCTGCGCGCCGAATTCATGGACGAGGGGATCGAGAAGGACAAGCTGTGGAGCGACTTGAGTGAAATGGAGCACCTGGTGCGTGAAGGCGTGGCCTATGCCCGCAGCATCCACGGCGCCACCGAGGCCAGTTGCCGGATCAGCCTGGATGCGTTCCTCGACAGCCTGGCGTTCGACTACCAGGACACGGGCAAGGACGTGCAATTGTCCGGAAAAAACGCCGCCATCATCGACACCCGCCCCCATGCCCTGCGGCGGGTGCTGGTCAATTTGGTGGACAACGCCTTGAAGTTTGGCGGCGCGGCGCAGATCCACGTGCAGCTGGCCGACCACGGGCAATTGGCGATTCAGGTACTGGACCGCGGTCCCGGGATCAACGAGCAGGAACTGGCCGAAGTGCTCAAGCCGTTTTATCGGGTGGAAAGCTCACGCAACCGGGAAACCGGCGGCACCGGCCTGGGCTTGGCCATTGCCCAGCAACTGGCGATCGCCATGGGCGGCTCACTGACCCTGAGCAACCGCGACGGCGGCGGCCTGTGCGCCGAGTTGCGCCTGGCATTCGCAAGCTGACACGGCCTCTGTGGGAGCTTGCTTGCTCGCGATGGCGGTGTGTCTGCCAGCATCTGTTCAACTGACCCACAGGGGTTTGGCATCCGGTTGGGATGCGGTTTTGTATACCTGTGTGTCTGCCGCTGATCGGCATACACACACTTGCACAATCGTGCGTTGCGGACACACTCCGCTGACACCTGTTTGAAAGACTCCCCCGTGTTCCCGGCTGCTGTCACGACCGGGCCTCACCCTCCACGGAGCCTTTACATGCCTATCGCAACTGCATCCCCCTTTCGTTATCAGGGCTGGTCGCTGTTCAGCCTGCTCGCCGCCTTGGTGCTGTTGATGACCGGGTTGATCCTGGTGCTCAACCCGGACCTGACCGAAGGCGTGCGCAGTGCCATTCGCGCCACAGCGCGCTCGTCCTTTATCTTGTTCCTGCTGGCCTTTACCGCCTCGGCATTCGCGGTGCTGGTGCCCTCGCCCCTGAGCCGGTCGCTGGTGCGCGAACGGCGCTTCATCGGGCTGGCCTTTGCGTTTTCCCATCTGGTCCATGCCGTGCTGATCTACAGCTACGGCCAGCTCAATCCCGAGTTCTGGCCCGGCCGCACTCCCCTTGGCAACGTGCCTGGCACCGTGGGTTACGTGTTCATCCTGCTGCTGGCGCTGACCTCGTTCAAAAACACCACGCGCCTGATCGGTTTCAAGGCCTGGAAGCGCCTGCATGTCACCGGCATGTGGGTACTGGCGGCGATCTTTGCCTATTCCAATTTCAAACGCATCCCCATGAGCGCCTGGTATGTGCTGCCCTTCGGCCTGATCTGCGCCGCCACCGCCATCCGTCTGGTGGGCAAGCTGGCCCAGGCCACCCAGCGACGCCAACGGCCGTAACACGCGGCTTGAGCCCTGGGGAATCGATCATGTATTCAAATGTTTTGAAAACGCTGCGCCTGCATCTCGATGACCAACAAGGGACACGGCAACTTCAAGCTGCTGCTGATCTACCTGGTGACCTTGCTGCCGTTGGTGCGGCAAGGGCTGGGAAGTTGGGCGTGAATGCTGGGCTTCAGACCCGCACATGACGCAGGGCCCCATGTCCGCGAGTCCCTGTGATCACGACTAAGTAAATCAGCCCACCCGCCGATATAAAACAGGTGCGGGTGAAATCGCTTTTTGGCTGATGACTTATTTTTATGACTGAAATTTCTGGCAATGGCTCGACTGTCCTTTCCCCGGGTTCGCCAACCCGAAGTTTCACCCGTCGCACTTTCCCGGCCATCATGCTCCTGCTGTTTGTCATGTCTGCACTGGCGATCGCCGTGCTGCTCAACATCACCGGCGCCCAGGACCGCAGCGCCCGTGAACAGAGCCTGTTTTTCGCCCAGCGGGCCATCGAGGGGATCCGCACGGGTATCGGACGGGACCTGAGTGATTACTCCAAATGGAGCGAAGCCTACCGGCACCTGCATGTCAGCGTCGACAAGGAATGGGCCTACGACCAGGAAAACGTCGGCAGTAGCGTTTTTTCGCTCTATGGCTACCAGGCCGTGTTTGTCATTTCCCCTGCCGGCAAGACCGTCTATTCGGTGATCGATGGACAGATGAGTGACGTCGATGCCGAGACTTGGCTGGCCGGCGACCTGCCAGCGCTGTGGAAAAAGGCCCGCGCCGCACAAAACCACGACGAAGTGGTCGTCGAGATGCTCCATCACGACGACGCCCCTGCGTTTGTGGCCACGTCCGTCATCACTATCGGCACGGATAGCAGCGTGCCCGAAATCCCCGGCCCGCCCAGCCTGATGCTCTTCGTCAAGGTCCTTGATCCCGGAGCCCTGGAAGACCTGGCGCGCGACTTCGCCCTGCCCGACGCTCATATCGCCAGGACTCCCGGCCCAGCCGATACCGCCCAGCTACTGCTCGACGACCTGACCCGGGAGGCCCTGGCCTGGCGACCGCAGACACCGGGCCAGGACCTGCGCAAGATCCTCCTGCCCCTGCTGGTCCTGGCGTTACTGGTGTTGGGGGTTCTGGCGCTGGCCGTTCTGCACCACGCCCTGGCCATGCTCCGCGCCCAGGAACGCCAGTACGCCAGCCTGCTGGCTCACCGCAAGGCATTGGAACGCAGTGAGGAACGTTTCCGCGACATTGCCGAAGTGTCCTCCGACTGGTTGTGGGAGGTCGACTCGACCGGGACGCTGACCTACCTGTCGGAACGCTTCGAACAAGTGACCGGCTTCAGCCCCACGGAGTGGCTGGGTAAACCTCTGCACCGGCTGCTTCACCCCCATGGTGGCTCGATCTCGATTGCCCAATGGCTGCTCGGCGGTGCCAACAGCGTCTCCTCGGCGCCGCTGCTGTGCGAGTACACCGCGCGCAACCAGCGAATCCGTACCTGCAAACTCTCGGTGCGGGCCATCGAAGCTGGCACCCTGGGGTTTCGCGGCACGGCCACTGACATCACCGACGAATTAAGGGCACTGGCCCAGATCAAGCACCTTTCCCTGCATGATCCACTGACCGGGCTGGCCAACCGCAACCGCTTGTTCGATTGCCTGCGCGAACACCTGGACCGATCCGATCGCCCGCCCCTCGCGCTACTGAACCTGGACATGGACCGTTTCAAGCCGGTCAACGACTCCCTCGGGCATGCCGTCGGCGATAAAGTGCTCAAGGAAGTGGCGCATATCCTCCAACAAAACGTGCGCGGCACCGATCTGGTGGCACGTCTGGGCGGTGATGAGTTTGTCATTGTCATGCCCGACCCGGGCGATGTCGGCGATCTCGATCAACTCTGTGAACGGCTGATCGATTGCATGCAACGGCCCATGCACCTGGACGGCAATACCCTGTACCTGGGAGTGAGCATCGGCGTTGCCTGGGCGCAGCCCGCAGACCAACGTGCCGATGAACTGCTGCGCCACGCCGACATCGCCTTGTATGCGGCCAAGGCAGCCGGTCGCAACACCTGGCGCGTGTATGTGGAAGCCATGGGCAACCTGGCCCGCGACCGGCGGCAATACGAACAACAACTGCGCGACGCCATGCAACGGGATCAACTGGAACTGCGCTACTTGCCTCGCTTCGACGTGAGCGCCGAACAACTGCACGGTTTCGAAGCCCAGACCTTCTGGCACCACCCCGAGAAAGGTGAGCTGGGTGGGGCCGACTTCATACCGGTGGCCGAAACCTCGGGCCAGCTTGAAGAACTGGGCACCTGGATACTGATCAATGTCTGTGAAGAGGCCGTCACCTGGCCGAGCGCTGTCAATGTCTCCATCGCGGTTTCACCCCGGTGGTTCAACAGCAGCTTCCTGCTCAACCAGGTGCAGACTGCCCTCGGAGCGAGCGGCCTGGCGCCCCACCGGCTGACCCTGGAAGTGGCCGAAGGGGTCCTGCTGACCGACCACAAGACCGTCGCCTGCACCCTACATGCGCTCAAGGACCTCGGTGTGCGGATCAATATCGACAAGTTCGGCACCAGCATCGCCTCCCTTCGCGAAGTACTGGACCAGCGGTTCGATGGCATCCGCTTCGATCGCAACATCCTCACGCAACTGGGCCTTGAGGACGACAAGGAAGGCGTCCTGGCGATGATCCGATTGAGCCGCAGCGTAGGGCTCATGGTCACCGCCGAAGGCATCGAAAACGCGCGGCAATTCAGCCAACTGCGCAACGTGGCCTGCGACCATGTCCAAGGCCCCTACTTCGGTGCCGCCCTGGCCCGCTCGGAAATGGCCTCGTTCTTCACCACGCCGCGGTGGTTGTAACCCACCTCCCCACCGCTATCGCGAGCAAGCTCGCGATGAGGCCAGCACTGCCAACATCGCCGCAAGCTGAATTCCCCCTACAAACTCAACCGCCCCCGCTCCTCCTCCGTCAGCCGCTGGCGGTTCTGTTCATCCAAAGGAATTAACCGGGGTACCGGCAGGCTGGTTGATCGAAGCGGGTGCGTTGGTCAGGAAAGCGGTCTTGCCGACAGACGTGGCAGAGGCGAAGCGTCGTTGCAGAGTCTCTCAGGCAGGACCGTCCTGGCGCTCGGTCCTGTGCCGATGGCGATGGGGTGAGGCCATGGCTTAGAAATTTGCAGCTTCCGGTGAGAGATAAAAGAAAAAACCTGGGGAGTTGCGGGCTGTTTTCAGGTGTCTTTCTCGGGTGTTCGAGGGCTCTGGACCGTGGGTTCAGGCGGATTTTCAGGAGCACGGCAGGCGCTAGCCGTGGAGGTGGCGGCGCAGGGTTGCCGGGCAGCGGAAGATGACAGAACGAGGAACCCGAGTTTGGCGCGGGCAAGGCTCGGGAGGCGAGGCTATACAGGAAAAAATTAAACGATGACCCCCTACACCTGTAGGGTCGTCAGCTATCGGTTTTCGAAGCTAATGTGTCCACCAATCGTTTCCACCGTGCTTGTGCAGCTGGAATTTTCGTGGCATCCGGGAGCGTCGGATGGAGTCACTAAGGCTAGGAGCCTTTTCATGTCAATGACAAACCGTTTTCGTCTGGTTACTCAGTGCCTAAACAACGCTATTGAAAAAAGGCCGAGGCACTCGGCTATGCCAACTTGATTATGTTCATGTGCAGCCGTTCTCATATGTTTCAGATGCGTACGCTGCATTTTTGGTTGGTACCCGCAATTGATCATCAGCAGATTGTATTTTTCTTTGACACCACAGCAAGGCCTATGGGCTATGTTACGTGGGCATATTTAGCACCGGATGCTGAGCTGCGAATGCTGACGGATCCCAACTTTCTGCTACACCCGTCAGAATGGAATGAAGGGGGGCGGACATGGATAATCGATTTTTGTTTTCCCTCTGGTGGCGCTAAGGATGCCATCAGTACATTAAAAACAATATTTCGAGAGAATGGCATCTCTCAAGTATTTTGGGCACGCAGGAATTTTGACTTCACAACCAAGAAAACCGGACGCCATAGCCTGTCGAAATCATCGAGAGACGGACTATGCGCATCAACGTCATGAAGAAAATAATTGCCATTCCAACTTCATTATTGTTCGGCATTTTTATAGGTGTGATCGCTGATTATTGGGAGGTAAATATATACATCAAATGTTTAATTATTGGATTTGCAGTACATGCATCCTTTCGTTTTTTTGGAATTAACCCAAAAAAAGACCAACACAAGCATAATTGAAAAACATTTATTAATTTAAAGGCAGGACATCGACATGAGAGATCTCACCGAAGAAGAACAACTTGTGATTTTCGGCGCAGGCAACACCGTTGTCTCAGCAGAAACGATAGGAGCGTCAATCGGAGCAGGTGTTGGAAGTAGATTCGGAGACGCAGGCGCCGCAGTGGGTGGCATCGTGGGCGGGGCGGTGGGCAACTTTGTTGGTGGCCTCTCCGACGTCAATCCGATGCCTCGGAGTCTGATTCCTGTCGCAGGAGTGTCCAGCAGGAAGTTTTGGTGGTCTTGGAGCGACCGGAGCGTAGTTCCAGCGTTGACGATTCATTGACCCAACGGGTTGATCTCTATGATCGGCAACAACACCGCCATGACGATCACCAGCACCACCCCGCCCATGACCACGATCATCAGCGGCTCCAGCTGCGCGGTCATGCCCATCGCTCGGCGCTCGATGTCTTGGGTCAGGGTTTGCGCGGCGCGTTCGAGCATCGGTGGCAGGCAGCCGGTTTTCTCGCCGCTGGCGATCAGGTGGATCAGCACCGGCGGGAAGACTTTTCCACCCGTAGCGCCGCCGCCATCGCGAGCCTTGGCCGTGGCCTCGCTAACGCTCTGTCTCAGGCGTTCGTTGGACAGCGTCTGGCGCGTGGCCTCAGGCGCTTGCAGCAACGGCCCCCCTGCTCCGCCGAGAATCACCAGGTTCGAGGCACTGCGCGCGGTGTTGAGGCCCAGTACGAAACGTCCGATCAGCGGCAGGCGCAACACCCGTGCGTGCCAGTTCAACCGCGCCGCCAGTTCAGCGGCCGCCGGTTCCGATCAACAACTCACCGTTGCCCAATGGAAATAAATAGAGACAAACGACAGACCTGCTCCGTGGGAGCAAAGCTTGCTCGCGATCCAGGCGACACGGTCCGCCAGATTCACCTCATCATCGTTCATCGCGGGCAAGCCTTGCTCCCACAGTTGGCTCTCGCGGATCACGCACTGGGGCTCTGGCGAAAACTCACCGCCAGCCGGTTCCAGCTGTTGATGGTGCTGATCGCCAGGGTCAGGTCCACCAGTTCCTCCTCACTGAAACAGGCCCGGGCCTGGGCATAGACGTCGTCCGGCACCTGGCTCTCAGCCAATAGCGTCACCGCCTCGGTCCAGGCCAGGGCGGCGCGTTCGCGGGCCGTGAAAAAGCCGCTGTCGCGCCACACCGCCACCGCGTAGAGCCGTCGCTCGGTCTCGCCCTGGCGTCGTGCCTCCACCGAATGCATGTCGGTGCAGAAGGCGCAGCCATTGAGTTGTGAAGCGCGGATCTTGATCAGGTGCAGCAACGCCGGTTCGATACTCAGGCGGCTGGTCAGGGCTTCCAGGCCGATCATGGCTTTCATCGCCCCAGGCGATGCAGTGTAGTAATCCAGACGCGGGCTCATGGCGGGCTCCGTGGCATTCGAGAGTTTCACGGTAGGCCCTGATGCCAGGCAATGACAGGTCCAATTCGGCGAAAAAACCGGGGACAAGTCCAATCAGCGGGATTTTCCCCACGCAACTTCTACGCAGTCGCACAATGCGGGTAATCTTGCGCCTTTGACGCTGGCCGCCGAACAATCGCCCAGGAGCTTGCGGGTATGGAACTTCATGTTGTCATCAACGGCCGCAAGGACCTGTCGAGCCAGTTGTATCAACAATTGCGCAGCGCCATCGAGAGCGGCCGCCTCGCCGCTGGCACGCAACTGCCGCCCAGCCGCCTGCTGGCCGAGCAACTGGGGGTTTCGCGCAAGACCGTCTCCGACACCTACGCCCAACTGACCTACGAAAACCTGCTCACTGGCATCATCGGCAAAGGCACCTATGTCAACGCACGGCCGGCCAGGATCGTGCGCAAACAGAGCCACCGTGAGCTGGCCGGCGCCGACGTCGTCGAAGCCTGGCGCACCATGCCCGACCTGATGCGCCATCCCACCCTCGAAGGTGCGCTGCGCTACGACTTCATTGGCGGCGCCACCGGCAAGGGCCAGTTTCCGCTGGACGACTGGCGGCGCTGCACGGCCCACGCGCTGCGCCAGATTGCCAGTGCCAAGGGTTTCTACAGCCAGCCCGAAGGCCTGCCGTCCCTGCGCAATGCCATTGCCCGGCACATCGCGTTTTCCCGCGGGGTCAATTGCCAGGATGAAGACGTGGTGGTGTGCAACGGCGCGCAGCAGGCCTTGGACCTGATCTCGCGGGTGTTGACCCGCCCCGGCAGCCTGGTGGCCATGGAAGATCCGGGCTATCCGCCGGCGCGCTTGCTGTTCGGCTCCCAGGGCGCCACGGTGGTCGGAGTACCGGTCGACGAGCAAGGCATGCGCGTCGACCTGATCCCCGACGGCACGCGGTTGATTTATGTGACACCCTCCCACCAGTTTCCGTTGGGCATGCCCATGAGCCACGCCCGCCGCGAGGCCCTGCTGGCACGAGCCTATGAGCTGGGGGCGATCATCATCGAAGACGACTATGACAGTGAGTTCCGCTACGAAGGCCGGCCCGCCGATTCGTTGCAGAGCCTGGATGAGCGAGGGATCGTCGCTTACGTCGGCACCTTCTCCAAGACCTTATTACCGGAACTGCGGCTCGGCTATGCGATCCTGCCGCCGGCCATTCTTGAAGCGGTGATCCTGGCCAAGCGCCTCACCGACCAGCACACCTCCACCCTGCCCCAGTGGGCGCTGGCGAAGTTCATCGCCGAGGGTTGCCTGCTCAAGCACATCCGCCGCTGTCACACCCTGTATGCAGGTCGTCGCGAGCGAATCCTGGCACGCATGGCCGGGGATTTGTCGCCCTGGTTCGAGGCCGTGCCCACCACCGCGGGCTTTCATATGGCGGTGTTGTGCAAGGTCCCGGTGGACTTGGCGCTGGTGATCGAACTGGCAAAAAAAGCCGAAGTCGGGCTCTACAGCCTCGATGGTTTTTTCAATGAGGTACCCGTGCGGCCCGGCCTGTTCTTCGGTTTCGGTGCGATCGAAACCCTGGACATCGACATCGCCCTGGACCGCTTGCGCGACATTCTGCAACAAGTGGTCTGAGGGATTGGACTGGGCATTTATCCGCCCATTGGCTGTTTGAGCCTCGCCCCGCCGGGCCTATCCTGCACGGGTGTGATTGATATTGAGCAACCCCCTGCGACTTGATTGAGGAGCCTGAACAATGTCCCGCCAAGTGATCAATACCGTACAGGTGCAAGCCGCCGCCGGTCGCTCGGAAGAACTGGGCCGGCAATTGCAGCAAATCGTCGAGACCCTGCGTGCCCAGCCAGGCTGCGATGCCTACCTGGTCGACCGTTGCCCGGACGATGGCGACCGCTGGAGCGTCAGCGCCCGCTGGCAGTCGGAAGCGGCCATGCAGGCCCACTTCAACTGCCCGCAAGTGCAAGGCTTCATCAGCCTGATCGACAACCGCCTGGCGCGCAGCGTCGATTTCAACAGCTGACACCCCGCGCCTGTAGGCGCAGCCGAGTGCAACGAGGCTGCGATCTTGCCCAATCCAATTGAGTCTCAAGCGAAAGATCAAAAGATCAAAAGATCGCAGCCTTCGGCAGCTCCTACAGGGGGTACCTTTCAAGTTTGGTGGATCGCGGCATTGGTCTACCCACCTTCCGAAAGATTGGACGTTTGCTTGCCCCACCGTGGGGTTTAGGGTGAATCCATCGCTGCGACAGCACGAAATCACTCGAAACCACAGGTCATTCCTTCATGAAAACACTTTGTCTGATCGCCGCCCTCGGCCTACTGCCCATTACTCAGACCTACGCTCACGAAGCCGCGCCTTCGGAGAAGGTCACGGTGTTACAGGAGCAATTGCTGAAAAACGTTCCAGGTAAAAAAGCCAAGATGCTGACCGTCAGCTACGCCCCCGGCCAAGCGTCCATTGCCCATAAGCATGAGGGCACAGCCATGGCCTACGTACTGGAAGGTGCCATCACTTCCCAGGTCAAGGGTGAGTCGGCGAAGACCTACAAGGCTGGAGAGTTCTGGTATGAAGCGGCGGGTTCCGAACACTTGCTCTCGAAAAACGCCAGCGCGAGCCAGCCGGCGAAGCTGCTGGTGTTCATGGTGATGGGTGAGGATGAAGCGGTGTTGATACCGCTGAAAAACTGAGCCGCCGAGACGCAGTCCCCCTTGTGGGAGCAAAAAAAAACCCCGCATCTCTCAATGCGGGGCTTTTTCATTCAACGCTGGATCAGTTGGCCGTCACGACCGCCTGACCGCTCAACGCCAGGTCCAACAGTTCGCGGTTGGCAACCGCGTACATGGCGTAGTCGGTGCCGCTGGCGGCACGGATGTCCACCAGCATGGCGCGCCAGCGCTCGACCATTTCGTGATGCTGCTCAAGCCACAGCGCCAGGCGGGTTTCCACGTCCTGGGTAGCGTCGCCGTCCTGCAGAACCGAGATGGTGATCGCCCGTTGCTGCCAGTCGATGTCATCGCGGAACGCTTCACGGGCCAGTGCCTGCCAGTTGTTTTCCACCGGCAGTGCGCTGATCTGTTGCAGGTACCAGGTGATGTCCAGGGCGCTGCCCACCGCGAAGTAGGCCTTGGCCACATCGGCGGCGTTCTGGCCGGTGACGTCGGACGCCTCGATGATCGGCAGCAAGGTGTACAGGTGCGTGGTACCGGCAACCATGCGCGCCAGCAACTCCGGCACACCGGCGGCCACGTAGGCCTGGTAGCGGGTCTGCCAGCCTTCGCGGGTCGGGCCTTCCAGCAGTTCGTCGAGCTTGAGGCCCAACGCGGCCAGGTGCGGACCGAAGTGAGCGACATCACGAGCAGCGTTCTGCTCGTTGCGGCGGCTGCGCAGGAACCAGCGCGTAGCACGACGACCCAAGCGCATCAGCTCGTCCATCAGCTCCAGTTGCACGTCGGCCGAGACCTGGTGGTCCAGGGCTTCGATCTGACGGAACCAGTGCGGGAGGTGGAAGATGTCGCGCACGATCACATAAGCGCCAGCCACGTTCGCCGGGCTCATGCCCGTAGACTCCTTGAGCCGTTGAACGAAGGTGATGCCCATGTGGTTGACCAGGTCGTTGGCGATCTGGGTGCTGACGATCTCGCGCTTCAGGCGATGGCGACGCATGGCCTCGGAGAACTGGTTCACCAGCGTCGGCGGGAACGCCGTCTCCATGTCACGGGTCAGGTAATCGTCGTCCGGTACCAGGGAGTTGAGCAGCGCTTCCTTGAGGTCGATCTTGCTGTAGGAGATCAACACCGACAGTTCGGCACGGGTCAGGCCATGGCCCGCCGCGACACGCTCGTTGATCGCCTCTTCAGCCGGCAGGAACTCGATGGCGCGATCCAGCTTGCCGCGGCCTTCCAGATCGTTCATCAGGCGCTTGTATTCGGCGATCCGCACGAAGGCACGACGCGCAGCCAGGGACAGGGCCTGCGTCTGCTTGTAGTTGTTGCCCAAGACCAGGCCACCGACTTCGTCGGTCATGCTCGCCAGCAACTGGTTGCGTTGCTTGTCGGTCATGTCGCCGGCCTGCACCACTTCGTTGAGCAGGATCTTGATGTTCACTTCGTGGTCGGAGCAGTCCACGCCACCGGCGTTGTCGATGAAGTCGGTGTTGGAACCGCCGCCATTGAGGCCGAACTCGACGCGACCCAGTTGGGTCATGCCCAGGTTGCCGCCCTCGCCCACCACCTTGCAGCGCAGTTCGTTGCCGTTCACGCGCAGTGCATCGTTGGCCTTGTCGCCGACATCGGCGTGGCTTTCAGTGCTGGCCTTGACGTAGGTGCCGATACCGCCGTTCCACAACAGGTCCACTGGCGCCTTGAGCAAGGCATTGAGCAGCTCGGTCGGGGTCAGCTTGTCGGCCTGGATGTCGAAGCGTTCTTTCATCTGTGGCGAGATGGCGATGCTCTTCGCGCTGCGCGAGAAGATGCCGCCACCCTCGGACATGATGCTCGCGTCGTAGTCGGTCCAGGCCGAACGCGGCAGGTCGAACAGGCGCTTGCGCTCGGCAAAGCTGCTGGCAGGCTCCGGGTTCGGGTCGATGAAAATGTGCAGGTGGTTGAAGGCCGCGACCAGTTGCAGCGTCTCGGACATCAACAGGCCGTTGCCGAACACGTCACCGGCCATGTCGCCGACGCCCACCACGGTGATGCTGTCTTCCTGGACATTGATGTCGCGCTCGCGGAAGTGGCGCTGCACGCCGACCCACGCGCCCTTGGCGGTAATGCCCATCTTCTTGTGGTCGTAGCCCGCCGAACCGCCGGAGGCGAACGCATCGCCCAGCCAGAAGCCGTAGTCGATGGCGATGCCGTTGGCGATGTCGGAGAAAGTCGCAGTGCCCTTGTCCGCCGCCACGACCAGGTACGGGTCATCGTCGTCATGACGCACGACGTTGGCCGGCGGTACCAAGGCGCCGTCCTTGAGGTTGTCGGTGATGTCCAACAGGCCCGAGATGAAGATACGGTAGCAGGCGACGCCCTCGGCCGCGATCTCGTCCCGGCTGCCGCCCAACGGCAGGCGACGTGGCAGGAAACCACCCTTGGCGCCCACCGGCACGATCACCGAGTTCTTCACTTGCTGGGCTTTTACCAGGCCAAGCACTTCGGTGCGGTAGTCTTCTTCACGGTCGGACCAGCGCAGGCCGCCGCGAGCAACGTTGCCGAAGCGCAGGTGCACGCCTTCGACCCGTGGCGAGTAGACGAAAATCTCGAACTTGGGCACCGGCTTGGGCAGTTCCGGGATCAGGTGCGGGTTGAACTTGAAGCTGAAGTAGGACTTGTTCTGGCCGTTGGCGTCGGTCTGGTAGAAGTTGGTCCGCAGGGTGGCCTTGATCAGGTCCAGGTAGCGACGCAGGATACGGTCTTCGTTGAGCACCTGGACGTCGTCCAGGGCCGAGAGAATCGCTTGCTCCAGGCGCAGCTGCTTGTCTTCCAGGTCATCGCCGCTGAGTTTGCGCGCCAGGTAGAAACGGGTCTTGAACAGCCGGGTCAACTCGCGAGCGATGTCGGTGTGGTTGTTCAGGGTGCTGGCGATGTAACCCAGGTCGAAGCCCAGGCGGATCTGCTTCAGGTAACGGGCGTAGGCACGCAGCAGCGCCACGTCGCGCCATGGCAGGCCGGCGGTCAGCACCAGGCGGTTGAACGCATCGTTTTCGGCATCGCCACGCACGATGTGGACGAAGGCGTCCTGCAAGGTGTCGTTGAGTTGCTGGATATCCAGTTCCAGGCCTTCGGCGGCGGTGAACGCGAAATCATGAATCCAGAACTCGCGGCCATTGGTGTGGCGCAGGCGGTACGGGAATTCACCCAACACGCGCAGGCCAAGGTTTTCCAGGATCGGCAACACGTCGGACAGCGCCAGTGGCGTATCGGCGTGATACAGCTTGCAGTGCAGCTCACGCTGGCCGGAGACCTGGCCCAGCGGCTGGTAGAAGCTCATGACCAGCGGATTTTTTTCGTTCAGGCTCAGCAGGTGCTGCATGTCGACCACGGCCGAGTGCGCAGCAAAGCGTTCGCGGTAGCCGGCCGGGAAACCTTTCGGGAAATCCGACAGCACGTTGGTGCCCTGGGCTTCGCCGAAGCTCTCTACGACGAGGCTGGCGTAGTCGTCCTTCCAGCTGCGGCAGGCCTGCACGACTTCTTTTTCCAGCAGCAACGGGTCGATGTCGATGCGGTTCTTCGGGTCCACCCGCAGGATCAACTGCACACGGGCCAGTACGGATTCGGAGAAGAAGGTCCAGAACTCGCAGTCCGAAGCCTTCAGACGATCCATCAGCACTTGCTGGATCTTCTGGCGCACTTCAGTGGAATAGATATCACGTGGCACGTAGGCCAGGCAGTAGCAGAAACGGCCATACGGGTCTTTGCGCAGGAACACGCGGATCTTGTTGCGTTCCTGGATCTGCACGATGGACATGACGGTGCTGAACAGCTCGTCCACCGGGGTCTGGAACAGGTCGTCACGGGGCAGCACTTCGACCACCTGAGCCAGTTCCTTGCCCAGGTGCGCCTTGGCCTGGAAGCCCGAGCGACGCTCGATTTCCGCGACCTTGCGGCGGATGTACGGAATGACCCGCACGCTCTCGCCATACACCGAAGAGGTGTACAGGCCCATGAAGCGGCATTCCTTGATGACCTTGCCGTCGGCGTCGATTTCGCGGATCGACACATAGTCCGGGTAGGCCGGACGGTGCACGCGGCTCGGGTGCGCAGCCTTGGCGAACGACAACGGGGTCGGTTCGCGCAGGTAATTGACGGCGTAGTCTTCGATACGCAGGTCTTCGGCGGTCAGGCCGGCGCGCAGCAATTTAGTCAGGCCCAGGAACGAATCAGGGTTGTATTCGATGTGGCCACCATCGGCCTCATCGCGAACCACGAACTCTTCGTAGCCCAGGAAAGTGAAGTGGTTACCCACCAGCCATTCCAGGAAGCTCTTGATCTCGCTCTTTTCATCAGCGTCGATGGCGTAAGCGCTGCTGTCCAGGTTGTCGAGAATTTCCTGGACCTTGGTTTTCATCGGTTCGAAGTCAGCCACGGCCACGCGCACTTCGTCCAGCACTTGCTCAAGTTCCTTGCTCAGAACGTTGAGCTCGGCGGCGTTGGCGCAGCGGTCGATCTCCAGGTACATCAACGACTCTTGCAGGATGCCGTCGCCCTGGGTGCCTTTTGGCAGGACTTCCAGCAACTCGCCCTTGCTGCCGCGACGCACGCTCAGCACGGTGGTTTGCAGGGTATGGATGCTGTAGCCACGACGGTTCAGCTCGGTGCGGACCGAATCCACCAGGAACGGCAGGTCGTGGTGCAGCACTTCCACTGCCGTATGGGTCGACTGCCAGCCGTGGCGTTCGTAATCGGGGTTGTAGACGCGCACCTGCGGTTGCGTGTGTTCGAAGCGCTCAAGCAGGCGCCAGGCAGACAGGGTGCAGCCGGCAAGGTCGGACAACCGGCGCTGGGTAAGTTCATCGAGGGAAATGATGCCGAAGAATTGTTCAGCGAACAGCGCCACTTGTGGCAGTGCCTGTTCACTGATGTGCTGCGCCAGTGCCGCTTGCAGTTGGTGCTGGAAGTCGGCTTTGCTGGCTGCGGTGAAGAACGCCATCTGTGGTACTCCGCT
The DNA here is from genome assembly GCF_963970515.1 of Pseudomonas sp. RL_5y_Pfl2_73. Lineage (NCBI taxonomy): Bacteria > Pseudomonadati > Pseudomonadota > Gammaproteobacteria > Pseudomonadales > Pseudomonadaceae > Pseudomonas > Pseudomonas sp. RL_5y_Pfl2_73. The sequence goes on from NZ_CAXAPD010000015.1 coordinate 133,835, forward strand.
TGGGCTTGTTATTGATTGAAGCGCGCGTGCAACCCCTGCGGGGCTGTCGGCCATCCTGTTCCTGATTCTCGGGCAGAGGAAACAGGATGACAGGTGGATGAAGCTGGACAGGCCCCGCAGGTCACATACTTTTCCATGTAATTTCATGTCATGGACACCTGCAAAAACCACCCTGGGGTGGCCTTTGCAGGTGCACATCCGTTGCGCAGCTTAACGAGTGCGACAATATGCCTGCTTGCAGCGCTGCGACATATTCGGTCATCGGCAAGCTAAACCGGCCCGAGTTCATCGAACAACCCTAGCAGCCCGGGGGCGAAACGGCACCTGGTAGTGTGAAACCGCAGCCCGATTGCGGTAATCCAGCGCAAAGTCCTCCAGACTGGCAAAATCCACTTTTTTTCGGCTCTTCGAGCCAGGAGCCAACACCATGCAAATGACCACCGCCCTGCTGATCGCCACCCCATGTGACGACGAAGAAGACAACCTGGCCATGATCTGCTGCCACAGCGCCCAGGGCGAGATGTTCCTGATGACCCGCTACCCCGACGAAGACGAACTGGAAATCACCCTCGATGGCGAGCCTTCGACGCTGGAGGGCGTGAAGGTCACCCTCAGCCCTACCCTGCTGAAAATCGAAATCGCCGCAGCGGATGCCGATGCGTTGAACGGCGACGACACGCTGGAGATCGTCCACGACACCGATGCGGCGGACCTGGCGCAAGTGGAACTGACGTTGCAGAACATCCTCAAGGGGACGGGGACCTATATAAGCCAACTGTAAAACCCGGACACGAACACGTTCCCGCTCGACAGCGCCTACACAGCTACAGACCAGCGGGAGCAAGCTCCCTCGCCACAGGATCAGTGCATCAGCCGTTATTCGTCTTGCTGCACGAGATTGCCATCGGCGTCATAGACCAGGTACTCGTCATCGTTATTCGGGTCCCTCACGTAGTAACGGGCCTCATTGCCGTTATCCGGCACCTTCATGCTGGTGTAGGCGCCCAGTTCCTTGGTCACCTTGTTGTTCTGACTGATCAAGACCAACCCGGAACCACCACCGGCCCGAATGGCCGCGGCGTAACGGGTCTGGAACGCGTTGATCTGGTTGTACTCCAGCGGCACCTGCAACCTGCCCGCAAGGTCGATGGCACCGTAGTTGCCATCGCGTCCGACCACCGCCATGCCGTTGGAAAATGGTTGCACCTCGTCATACGGTAACGTGATGGGTAGCCGCGTCCCCTGGCGATTGATAAAAGCAAACTTCCGGCTTTTAGCGTCCTGCACCAACAGCGGTTGCCGCCCCACAAACCGGCCTATCACGTTGTCACCCTGCCGGTTGATCCGTTTACCTTGCAGGTCGAATACGTCCTGGCGACGCCGATCGGCGGAGCTGGCGTAGAGCAACCCCTCGCTGTGCTCGATGCCTGAGAATTGCGTCGACAGGATTTCCTTGCCATCCAAGGTATAGGCGCCGTACAGCCCCTCCGTGACATCGGTTCGCTTGCCCAGACGGGCGATGAACAGGTTGTCGGTCACGGTGGGGTTGACGAACTTCATCGGCAAGACGAAACGATGACGCTTGGCATCGTAGAGCCCATAAGGGCCGTTGGTTTCACGCTCCACCAACAGCAGGCCATTGCTCAACGCCTCGGCGATGTGTTCGAACGGCAGGTCCACAAGCTGGTGGCTACCGGCAGGAAAATAGGCGAGCTGGCTGCGCAATGCCTGCCAGCCCGAGTCCGGGTCGCTGGATTTTTCCGGGAAAAAAAACGTGTAGGTATCGGCCAGCTGGCTATCTTGCACCTGCACCCAACGGGGCTTGATCAACCACTGGCCGGCCTGATCGATGAAGCCGTAGCGCTCGGCGTTCCGGTCCAGAGCGATGTAACGCGTCTGCTCCGCCAGGACGTTGTCGACCTGGGCGAACTCAACGGTGCTGTCTTCCATCGGATCGAGCACATGAATGAGGATACGTTGCGGGGTGGCCTCGAAGTGGTAGTCGACCTCGGTGTTTTTCAACGGCCCCACCTGAGCGGCCAGCGCCTGGGTCAGGCGCTCCAACTGCTGCTGTACCGCCTGGCCGGTCTTGAGCTGCTTAAGATCACCCTTGGTCTGCAGCAGCGCTCTGTAGTAGTCATGCAGCGCCGCGATATCGCCTTCGGAGGGGAACGCGCGGGAATTGTTACCGTTGCTGTAGAGCGCCTTGCCCGCGTCGTCCAGCCCCTGCACCACGAAGGTCGACATTTTCGGTGTACTCAGCCGCACAGAGGCGCTGGCGTCACCCAGGACGGTGAGCTGGAAAGACTGGCCGTCGTCCAGGGTCACCTGCGGGTGATCCTTGTCCAGGACTACTTTCCTGAACGCCGGATAACTGCGGTAGGAGACCGTCAGGCCGAGACTTGCTAGAGGTTTGTTCGCCGTAAGTGCGAAGGCGTCTTGGGAGGAGATCGTGTCGTCGGACTCGACCTTGGGCGGCGCCTTGAGCTCGGCGAAGGTTTGCTCGCTGCCATCGCGAAACCGCAGGCGTTGCGGCAAGTACTGCTCGGCCACCGGCTCATCCGGCGTCGCGGCGCGCTTCCAGAGCGGATCAAGGCTGCTGGTGTCGAGCCTCACTTCAGAACCGTCGGCGAATAGCCTCTGGGCAAAACGCAGGCCCTGGACCGACGCCAGTTCAGCCTTCAGTTGCGCACTGGTGAACGGGACAAACAGCGGCTCGTACTGCAACGGCTGCTCGTCGGCAGACTCACTCGTCTCAATACTCAGGCTCAATTGCACGTCATTGAGCAGCTCCAGGGACCTGAGGGTTTCACCAGTGTCCTGAATCAGGTAATTGAGGCGTTTCTCCACCTCGGGCAATGCCAACGTGCCGATGTCTTCCATGCCCCCTTCGTTCAGTTGCTCGGCGACGAAACCTTCATCCGCCGGCGCGCCGCTGTGGCGAAACAGGTAATAGGATGCACAACCCACCACCAACAAGGTCACACTCAGTATCGACAGCAATCTCAGGCGAGGCTGGGTAAAGTTCATGGAGGCATCGGCAGTCAAGGGGCTGGGAGAGGTTGGCAGCTAACCACACGGCTTGGCGCGCTGCAAATCGGCTGGGTGGCGCCGATTTGGCTCTTCGTGCCCTCACCATAGAGGCAATGCTGTCCACTCAAGGTGGCGAGGCCACACGTCGGCTCTGCCATCCACTAGATGCGGGAAGCGATGGCAACCCTGTTCATTTAGATGTGCACGCAACACAACCTTTCCGGGCAACCCCGCCTTAGAACACCGCTGTAACCTTGCCAGACTATCCTTTTGATCCTTTCTTAAAATGATATAAACATCCCAAACGGAGAAAACAGTAGAGAGCAACCACACTTTCAACAAAGCAGCTACATTCCTACACCCCCCTCCTACTCAACGACAAGAACGAACCTACGTCAGCCTAGGAAGTCGCGCAATAGCCTTCACCTCACCCCAATGTTATTAATTAATCACTTGCGAACAAACGCAAGTTGGGCGCTCGCGTCGCGACGCCCATTAACTACATTGGAGTAAATCGACATGGGTAGGAAACGCTCTGAAATCAATCATACCTTTTTTGGCCTGCCGCAGGCTTTAGGCCTTTCTAAAGGCCTCCTCGCAACGGAAGCCGATTTTTTCGCGTCGCTGACCAATTAAGCCAGTGACCGATTAAATATCGGCGAACAGATGCCGAAAGGATCTCCTTTCGGCATCCTTTAATGGAGATCCATATGTCAGAACGAGAACTATCACCCACCGAAGCGCTATTCAATATCATGTCCACGCTCCATACACTGGGCCTCAGTGCAATAACACGGTATACGACACCATCCAAGCTAGTAGCAACGGCCGAACTATTTGATGACAATGACAACCTCGTTGAATCGGGCGCTGGCAAGGGACCAGATTCACTAATAGGCGCACTGGCAGAAAGCATTGAGCACTTCAGCACATTTCAGCCTCTTACTGATACTCCCATACGATACCGATCCGACAAGATAGCTACTCAAAAAGCAGTTACAGAAGATGGGATTTTTACCAGCCTGCCTCACACCAAACAATTAATAGAATGCTTTAGGCTTACCTCGCTCAACAACAATGAAGAACTATTCGCACCGTGCGTCCTTCTACGTCCTGAAACGACGCAAAACATCCACGAAAATTCGAATTCCGCACTGCGCTTTTTATCTCGCTACTCATCAAACTCAGGAATTGCTTTTGGTTGCACAGAGAACGAAGCACTGTTACATGGTATCCACGAAACAATCGAGAGGCATATCCTGTCTCTTTTCTACATGACTGTCTGTGGCCTCGGTCCGGCAATGGAACTATACACACCTTCTGCCGCGTTGCTTCAAACAGCACTGAGGAGCCACCCCGCTACCTTGGCGTCAGCGAACAGACTGCAAGTGATCATTATCAAGGACGTGCTATCAGTTTATTTTGCAGTGGCATTTCCCAAAGCGGGCCCTGGAGTTCACCATCTTTCACCCATCGGCTCCGGATGTTCGCTTGAAATCCACACTGCAATCCAAAGGGCAGTTACTGAACAGTTCCAGTCCGAGGACTTATATGATGCCGCTGAAGAATCTATAGATAGAGAAACCTTTGATTTACTGTCTAAATCAAGACACCTGAAACACTTAATTGACTTCGCGCCAGTCATAAGAGCGACACTCCCCATCATTGACATTCCTACACACATCGACCCCATAACAGTTTCCGCACAACTAGAAATACTGCAAAAAAACCTATCAATTAAAGACATGAACATATTCCACCGAACGGTAGCCCGCTTCTCAGGCAACAGCATCGTCACTCAAACTTACATTCCAGGACTTGAGCGTTTCAATATCATTAGAAACGGTCGCTTGGTGGTGCCTCAGTACGTGTTGCGCGGTTGAATTATCAAACACAAAGCAACCAGGAGTGAGTACATGCACAGCATCCGGGCAATGATAAAAAACGCCTATAAAAAACACACCAAACTTCTAGCAATCACTATAGTCACAATCATCGCGCTCAAATTCATCACACTTGCCCCTCCACTGCTACTCGGAACCATCATCGACACCCTGCAAGACAACAGAAATCCAGCATCCAGCACCCTGCTCGCACTGACGACAGGCCTGATTGTCGCGGGGTGCATTCATGCCATCATCACTCCTCTACAGCTCCATGCGCTGTCCAAGCTGGTACAGAGCATTATCATGAACGCTTCCATTGAGTGGATCACCGAACTCATAGGCAAAGAGTTTTCGTTATTCAACTCTTGGAGAATCGGCCATTTCATCAAATCGGTCGAACGCGGTATTACTGCGCACGAACAACTACTCACTTTCATTGTGACCATTGCGCTTCCCGTACTCTTGGAATTCATAGTTGTTGGGGCTGCTTTTATTTACATAGGTGGCGGTGAGATTTTTTTGAGCATGACGGCGTTCGGAATTATCTATCTGGCTGTTACCCATCAAATTATCAAATGGCGGAGAAGGCACATTGATGCAGTCAATGAGCAGGAAGATGAGTTAAGTGCCCACCTCTACAACACCCTCAACGCGGGAAAAACCATAAAACTGGAAAGTGCCATACCCACTGCCCTGCACCCGTTGAACGCGGCGTTCGGACGTTATGCCGACGCTGCTGTGACTACGGCATCCTCTGGCGGCCTGCTGAGCGCCGCCAAGATACTGTTCGTAAGCCTTTCCACTGGGGGATTGCTCTATTGGGGCGTCCTGGACCAGCTTTCGGGGCATCCCAGTATCAGTGTCGGGCAGCTGGTTGCCATTTTTTCAATCGCGGGGAGTTATCTGCTCAGTATTTCAACCTTGACTGAAGGGTATCGTGTTCTTGATCAGTTCCTTGCAGACCAGCGTCAATTTCAGGGTCTGCTATCACTTCCGGATTTCGATCGCAGCAATCGGCTGGCGTGGGTTGATTTCCAGCGGTCCTCAGTTCTGGAACTCGGCCCCTGCGAAGTCGCAGGAACGGGACCGCTTCGCCTGTCGATCAAGCGCCCCCTGGCATTTGCTCAAGGGCAGTCAGTGGCCGTTACGGGGCCTAGCGGCGCAGGCAAAACCACTTTTCTGGAAGTCCTCGCCGGGCTTGATGCATCAAAGCGAGACCAACTGAGTATCGACTCGGTACCGGTCTCACTTTTGTCCGGTCAAGCTCACTTGGACGCCTTGAGATATTGCCCCCAACAACCGCGGTTTCTGGAAGGCTCTTTTGAACAATCGGTTCTGTTCGGAGGCTGCGCATCGCCGATTTTGTCTAGAGCCATACGGCAATTGGAACTGGATGAGATCGTGACAACACGGCAGGTCAGCGAAAATGCATCGAATATCTCCGGAGGCGAAGCCAAACGCCTATCACTGCTGCGCCTGATCAACAAGCCCGGGAAATTCAATATGTTCGACGAGCCAAGCGCATCCATCGAACCTAGGCTGACCACGCCTCTTTGGGACCTGTTATTCAACGTTTTTGCCGGGCAGGGGTTGATATGTGTCACCCATGACGTTGACCACCTGCATCGGTTTGACCGGGTCATTGTGATGCATGACGGGGCAATCGTAGACGATGGTCCGTGGCGGGAGTTGGTCGACAGGCCAGCAATCAGGCTGCTGGTGGATGAGATTCGGATGCAAAAGTAGCGCAAATATGAGGTGCCGGATCTACTACGGTAATCGCGAACAGGCTCGCTCCCACACTGGATCGGTGGCGTGCCTTGCCCTGCATCCACCACCAATCCCTGTGGGAGCTGAGCTTGCTCGCGATAGCGGTGGGTCAGGCTGCATTGAAGTTGAATGCGCCGCAGCCATCGCGAGCAAGCTCGGCTCCCGTACCACCACAGACTTGGATGGCGTTGCGTATGAGGTTAGGCTTGGCCCAATAGACATTTTGCACGTCAACAGGATACAGGCCGGTGATCAAGCCGTTTACCCTGATACATCGTCGTTTCAGCTCCATCCGTTGGCGTACTCGAGTGACGTTGTGGACCGCCGCCACGGCTGCTGGCTTGCTCGTCGTGATGTTCGCCAGGCTGGCAGATCTGGCATTGTCGCAATTCGCGCAGCAAACGGCTGAACGGCCTTGGCTGCCATTCATTTACACCCCTCTGATCGGTATGTTCGTGGTCTGGTTGACCACCCGTTTTTTCAAGGGCTCCCAAGGCAGCGGCATACCCCAGGTGATCGCCGCAACGAAACTGGCCAGACACGGGAAAAGCGTCGACAAGCTGGTTTCACCGCGAATTGCCTTTGGCAAGATCGGCCTGGGTGCGCTTGCACTGACAGGCGGCTTCTCCGCTGGGCGTGAAGGACCATCGGTACAGGTTGCCGCCTCGATCATGCATTTCTTCCACCGCTTTCTGCCCAATGCCCGGATCATTCGCGTAGAGGACTTGATACTGGCCGGTGGCGCCGCCGGTATTGCTGCGGCGTTCAATACTCCTCTGGCGGGTATTGCCTTTGCGGTTGAAGAGCTTGGCCGCAAGCTGGAAACCCGTACCAGCGGCGTATTGCTCAGCACCATTATTCTTTCAGGGATGGTCGCGATCGCCTTACAGGGAAACTACAACTATTTCGGTCATTTCGATGTTAAGGAGGTCGGCCGCGATATGCTTGTCCCGATACTGGTGGCGGGCATCGGCTGCGGCCTGCTGGGTGGGTTATTCAGCCGGATGCTGTTGTGGCCTCAGCGTCATCATCGGTTCGTGCTCTGGGAGTGGCGTCGGGCGCATCCGGTATGGTTCGCCGGGATCTGTGGCGTCATTGTGGCGATACTGGGTTGGCTCAGCGCAGGAACGTCGTTTGGAAGTGGCTACGGGATTACCTCCCAGGTCATCAACCAAGACGTCGGCCTGCCCTGGCATGCACCGATTACCCGTTTCCTCGCGACGATCGTCACTTACTTTTCCGGTATTCCGGGTGGCATCTTCGCGCCCTCCCTGGCGATCGGAGCCGCCGTTGGATCAAACGCTGCCGAACTGTTTGGTCTTGCCCTGCAACCCATTATTGCGTTGTGCATGGTTGGCTTTCTCGCCGCCGTCACACAGTCGCCAATCACCTCCGCAATCATCGTGATGGAGATGATCGATAGCCATGAGTTGGTCATCAGCCTCATGGCCGTGGCGTTAATATCCAAGGCGGCGAGTTCCAGGATGGGGCCAGAGTTGTATCAGCAGTTGGCGCGAGATTTCCTCCATACAGCAGAAAGCGAAACAGCATCGCGCAAACGCAATCCAGCGTAAACAGTGGCGCAAATGTGGCGAACCTGATGAATCCGGTGCCTGGAGGGGTTGCATCATTCGCCGCGGGCCAAGTCACCATCGCAAGCAAGCCCGTCCCACATTGAGTCCAAACCGATCACAAATCCGCACACCAGACAAAATCCCGTTAGTCGCCACCCCCCACCATGCATTAAAGTAACGTCCCCAGCCCCGGCGTTATCCGAACGCTTGGGGCCACCCTTTCCAGGAACAGTCACCGATGGAACATCGTGAAGCGCTGCTTGCGCTGCGAACCTTTCTTTCAACGCAGATTCTCGGCCAGGAAAAACTCATCGAGCGCCTGCTCATCGCCCTGCTTGCCGACGGCCACATGCTGGTAGAAGGCGCGCCGGGGCTGGCCAAGACCAAGGCCATCAAAGAGCTGGCCGAAGGCGTCGAAGCACAGTTCCATCGCATCCAGTTCACCCCCGACCTGCTGCCCGCCGACATCACCGGTACGGAAATCTATCGCCCGGAAACCGGCAGTTTCGTGTTCCAGCAAGGGCCGATTTTCCATAACCTGGTGCTGGCCGACGAAATCAACCGCGCCCCAGCCAAGGTCCAGTCGGCCTTGCTCGAAGCCATGGCCGAGCGGCAGGTCAGCGTCGGACGCAGCACCTATGAACTGTCGCCGCTGTTCCTGGTGATGGCCACGCAGAACCCGATCGAGCAGGAAGGCACCTACCCGCTGCCCGAAGCCCAGCTCGACCGGTTCCTGATGCACGTCAAGATCGGTTTTCCCGATGCCACGGTGGAACGTCGCATCCTCCAGCAGGCCCGGGGTGAAGCGCTGAACGGCGAGACCAAGCCCGAACGCCGCGTGAGCCAGCAGGCGATCTTCTCCGCGCGCAAGGAAATCCTCGGGTTGTACATGGCCGACGCCGTGGAGGAGTACCTGGTGCAACTGATCATGGCCACCCGCAACCCGGCCAAGTTCGATCCGGAAATGGCCGAGTGGATCTCCTACGGCGCCAGCCCGCGGGGCTCCATCGCCCTGGACCGCTGCGCCCGTGCCCACGCCTGGCTGGCCGGACGCGACTTTGTCAGCCCGGAAGATATCCAGGCCGTGCTGTTTGATGTGCTGCGCCATCGCATCATTCTGTCGTTCGAAGCCGAGGCCGCCGGCATCGACCAGGACCGGGTCGTGCAGCGGATTCTCGACGTCGTCGCTGTCGCTTGAGCATGCACCATGAATAACCCTCTGGCACCCGCACCGGGCATCCGCGTCAGCCTCTCGGAGCTGATCGAGATGCGCCATCGCGTGCGCGAGGTGCAGCTGTTCTCGACACCGGGACAGCGCAGTCCGCTGATCGGCCTGCATCACTCCAAGTTGCGCGGACGCGGGGTGGATTTCGACCAGGTGCGGGTCTATCAGGCCGGCGACGACGTACGCACCATTGACTGGCGCGTCACCGCCCGGACCCAGGAGCCCCACACCAAACTGTTCCACGAAGAACGCGAGCGACCGATCTTCATCATGATCGAGCAAAGCCACCGGCTGTTCTTCGGCTCGGGGCTGGTGTTCAAGTCAGTACTCGCCGCCCAGGCCGCCAGCCTGATCGGCTGGGCCGCGCTGGGGCACAACGACCGGGTCGGCGGCTTGGTGTTCGGCAATAACACCCATTACGAGGTCAAGCCGCGGCGCAGCAAACAAAGCCTGTTGCAATTGCTCAACCGTCTGGTGCGAGTCAATCAGTCACTGCACACCGAGGGCGAGCCGGATCGCGACTCGTTCGGCATCGCCCTGCGTCGGGCCCGGGAAGTGCTACGGCCCGGCAGTCTGGTGATCGTGATTTGCGACGAGCGTGCGTTGTCCGACAGCGCCGAACAGCAGTTGAGCCTGCTGTCGCGCCATTGCGACCTGTTACTGCTACCGCTGTCGGACCCGCTGGATCACGCCCTGCCCGCCGCCGGCCTGCTGCGCTTCACCCAACACGCTTCACAGTTGGAGCTCGACACCCTGAACTTCGAACTGCGCCAAGCCTATCGCGCCCAGGCCGAGGCGCGCCAAGAGCGCTGGGAAATACTGGCGCAGAAGCTGCGGATCCTGATGATGCCCCTCAGCACCCAGGGCGACATGGTCGAGCAACTGCGCGAATACCTGAACCCCAAGCGGGCCGGGAAAAGTCGATGAGCAACCTGGATCAATTGCAGCCGCTGATGGCGCCGCCCCCTATTGGTTTCTGGCCTCCCGCGCCGGGCTGGTGGTTGCTGCTGGTGTTGATCCCCTTGTTGGGCCTGGGCCTGTGGCAGTTGCGCCGGTTCATTCCCTCCAAGCGCACCGGTGCCCGTGCCGAACAACCCCTGGACCCGGTGCGACTGGCCGCGCTGGCCGAACTCGCTCTGCTACCCAAACCCTACGATGGGGCGCCGGCCGGGGCTTGGCTGCAGCAGCTCAACGGGCTGCTCAAGCGCCTGTGTCGCAACCATTACCCCTACAGCCAGAGCCACACCCTCAACGGGCGCAAATGGTTGGCGTTCCTGGATAACCGCTGCCCGGCAGCGGGCCTGACCCGCTGGATGGTATTGGTGGAAGGCGCCTACAAGCCCGAATGCAAGCTCGATGACAAAGCCATTGCCGGCCTGACCCAGGCGGTCGAAATCTGGATTCGCAAACATGTTTGAATTCGCCTGGCCGTGGGTGTTCGCCCTGTTGCCGCTGCCCTGGCTGATGCGCCTGGTGCTGCCGGCGGCCGACAGCGGCGAGCCGGCGCTCAAGGTCAGTTTCCTCGGCGACCTGGAAGGCCTGGTGGGTCGGCGAGCCCGGGCCAACCTGCCGACCTGGCGACAACAGGCGCCCTTCATCCTGCTCTGGCTGCTGTTGCTGATCGCCGCTGCTCGACCGCAGTGGTTGGGCGAGCCATTGCCCATTGCCGCCAGCGGTCGTGACCTGCTGATGGCGGTGGATGTATCGGGCTCCATGGACTTTCCCGACATGCAGTGGAAAGACGATGACGTCAGTCGCCTCGCGCTGGTCCAGCATATGCTCGGGGATTTTCTCGAAGGCCGCGAAGGTGACCGGGTCGGCCTGATCCTGTTTGGCAGCCAGGCCTACTTGCAGGCACCGCTGACCTTCGACCGCCGCACGGTGCGCCATTGGCTCGATGAGGCGCGTATCGGCATCGCTGGCAAGAATACGGCCATCGGCGACGCCATCGGCCTGGCCCTCAAGCGTCTGCGCCAACGGCCGGCCCACAGCCGCGTATTGATTCTGGTCACCGACGGCGCCAACAACGGCGGCGAAATCGCCCCCCTCACCGCCGCGCGACTGGCCGCCGACGAAGGCGTGAAAATCTACCCGATCGGCATCGGTGCCGACCCGGAACAAAGCGGTACCACGGGTTTACTCGGCGTCAACCCGAGCCTGGACCTGGACGAACCGACACTCAAGGAAATTGCCCAAGTCACCGGCGGCCGGTATTTTCGTGCCCAGGATGGTGAGCAGTTACTGGCGATCAAGACCACCCTCGACCAGCTCGAACCGGTGACTCAGCAACCGACCCAGGCCCGTCCTGCCCTGGCGCTGTATCACTGGCCCCTGGCCGTTGTGTTGCTGTTGAGCATGTTGCTGGTGGCCCGGGCGCGCTGGCCGGACAATCCATTGCAGCGCCTGTTCAACCAGCCGCTGTTCCAGCCGGCCCAACACACCGAGTGGCGCCAGCGGCTCAAGCGCCTGCGCTTGCGGAGGCGTCGATGATCGCTCTCTGGCCACACTGGCTACGCCCCTGGTTCGTGTTGCTGCTGCCTCTGCTGGGTTGGTTGCTCTGGCAACTGTGGCACCGGCAGAAACGCGTGGGCCGCTGGCAGATGATCCTGCCTCCCGCCTTTCATGCTGTGCTGCTCAGTGGCGGCAGTGGCCGTGAAAGCCGGTTGCCTTGGATTGCCCTGGGCCTGGGTTGGCTGTTGATCGTGCTGGCGTTGCTAGGGCCGAGCTGGGCGCGGGTCGAACAAACCAGCCAGAAACCCGCCGACCCGCTGGTGGTCGTGCTGGAGCTGACCCCGGAAATGCTCGCCACCGACGTCCCGCCCACGCGCCTGGAACAGGCCCGGCGCAAGGTACTGGACCTGCTGCAGAACCGCAGCGACGCCCAGACCGCGATCATCGTCTATGCTGGCAGCGCCCATACGCTGGTGCCATTGTCCGACGACCTGGCCACCAGCGCCAACCTGCTCGAAGCCCTCGCACCATCGATCATGCCGCAAAGCGGCCATCGTGCCGACCTGGCGGTCCGCAAGGCCCTGGCTCTGCTGGACCAGGGCGAACTGGGCCATGGCCGGATCCTGCTGATCGGTTCGTCGCTGAACGAGCAGGAACGCCAAGGCATTCGCCAGGCCCTGAACGGTTCCGCCACGCAATGGTTGATGCTGGGCATCGGTACCCGCGAAGGCGCACCGGTGCCCCAGGAAGATGGCAGTTACCTCAAGGATGCACAGGGTTCGATTCTGCTACCGCGCTTGGACAGCCCAGGCCTCAAGGCCTTTGCCAACAAGCTGGATGGCCGCTACCGGCCAGCGCGCCTGGACGACAGCGACCTGCGCGGCCTCGGCCTGTTGGACGGTCCTCGCCATCTGCGCAGCGACGGGCAAACACTGCGCCTGGACACCTGGGCCGACCAAGGCTATTGGCTGCTCCTGCCCCTATTGCTGCTGGCCGCCTGTGCCGGCCGGCGAGGCTGGCTATTTTGCCTGCCGCTGCTGTTCATGTTGCCGCAAACCGGCCACGCCTTCGAATTCCAGGACCTGTGGCTGCGCGCCGACCAACAGGGCCAGCATCTGCTCAAGCAAAAACGTCCCGCCGAAGCCGCCGCCCACTTCAAGGACAGCCAGTGGCAAGGCGTCGCCCTGTACGAAGCCGGCCAATACAGCGAAGCCGCCCGACGCTTCGCCGAAGGCAACGACGCCCGCGCGCACTACAATCGTGGCAATGCCCTGGCCAGGAGCGGCGAACTGGAAGCCGCGCTGGATGCCTACGAGCAGGCCCTGGAGTTGCAACCCGACCTGCGCCCCGCCCAGACCAACAAGGCGCTGGTGGAAAGCTTGTTGAAAGAGCCGCCCCCCGTACCGGAAGAGCCCAGGCCTGCCGAAAACGAGGAGCCGGACCGCGCCGAGCAATCGCCCGATGCCGACTCACCCACCCAGTCTTCCGCACCGGGGCAGCCCTCCCACGAGGCAAGCGCGACATCGGACCCATCCCAGCCCCCGCGAACGGCACAACCGTCTACCGCTCAGGATGTACCGGGCAGCGAACTGCCCGATGAGCAAACCACCACCCCACCACTGCGTCCTGCCGCAGGTCAGCGCAATGAAGAAGAACAGCGCCAGGCACTGGAACAATGGCTGCGCCAGATCCCGGATAATCCAGGGGAGTTGCTCAGGCGTAAATTCTGGTATGAACAGCAAAGCCACCAGGCCCAGGAAAAAACCCAATGACCCGCTTCACCGCCTATCTCCTCGTGTTGTTGCTCTGGGCCTCTGGAACCCAGGCTGCACAGCTAACTGCCAGTGTGGACCGCAGCCGCCTGAACTCCGGGGAAACGGTGGAACTGACCCTGGAATCCAACGACGCCACGTTGTTTGGCAAACCGGACCTGGGCCCGCTTCAGGCCTTGTTCGATGTGCGCGGTACCCGTCAGGTCAACCAGTTGACGACCCTCGACGGTGTAAACCGCGCCACCACCCGTTGGATCGTGACCCTGCTGCCGCGCCACAGCGGCACCGTGATCATTCCCCCATTGCGACTGGGCGAAGTGACCAGCCAGCCGATCACCCTGCAAGTGATCGAAAGCGAAACCCGCAACGCCTCGGGGCCCCTGGCACCGGTGTTCATCGAGGCCAGCCTCGACCAGACCGAAGTGTATGTTCAGGCCCAGGCGATCTTGACCCTGCGCATCTACCATTCGGTGTCGCTGTACGACGACAGCAGCCTCACGCCGCTGCACATCCCCGATGCCCGCACCGAGCAACTGGGCGAATCGCGCACCTATGAAAAAGTCATCAACGATGTCCGCCATGGCGTGATCGAACTGCGCTACGGCATCTACCCGCAGCGCAGCGGCGAACTGACGATTCCGGCCCAGACATTCAGTGCCACCCTGGTCGAGCCGGTGGCCCAGGACGCCGTACCTTCGGGCCCCAAACCCGGCCAGTTGATGCGAGTCAGCTCCGCGCAACTGTTGCTACACGTCAAACCCAAGCCTGCCATCTATCCGGCCGACGTGCCCTGGCTGCCCGCACGCAGCCTGTCCTTGAGTGAAAGCTGGAGCCCGGAACCGACCCATAGCCAGGTGGGCGACTCCCTGACCCGCAGCCTGACCCTGGAAGCCGAAGGCCTGGCCAGCGCCCAGCTGCCACCGCTGCCCGCCACAGAGATCAATGGCCTGCGGCGCTATCCGGACCAACCGGTACTCAGCAGCCGTCAAAGTGAGCGCGGGTTAGTGGGCAGCCGCGAAGACCGCGAGGCGCTGGTGCCCAACCGCAGCGGGACCATCGAGCTGCCACCGGTGGAAGTGGTCTGGTGGAACACCCTGGAAGACCACCTGGACCGCACCAGCCTCCCCGCGCGGACCCTGCAAGTAGCGAACAATCCAAGCCTGATGGTAGACACGCCGGCCGGTACGACGCAGATCGTGACAACGGTCGACAGCGAGGCCCTGTGGTACTGGCAACTGAGCACCTTCCTCCTCGCCTGCACCACGCTGCTGGGTTTTGGCTTGTGGTGGCGCGCCCGCTGGCAGCCGGCGATCCTGCGCTCGACCCAGACCGGACCGAACCCGCGCACCCTGCTGGATGATCTCAAGCGTACCTGCCTGGCCAACGACCCCCACGCCACCCGCCAGGCCCTCGACGCCTGGGCCCGCCAGCAACCGGAAACCCTGGCCGACATGGCGGCGCGCTTCGTGCCGCTGTCCGACGCCCTGGACGGCCTCAATGGCGCGCTCTACAGCGAAACCGGCCAGCATTGGCAAGGAGAGGACTTGTGGCGGGCCATTCGTACCATTCCCACCGCAGATCGCTCCCAGGACCCACTGGGCGACAGTGGTTTGCCGCCGCTTTATCCGAAGTGATTGCAATAAGGTCAGACAATCAATCAAACCGCGTCTAGAGGTTGAGATGGAGCTCGGCATCCAGATGAATGGCCTGTAGAAAAGTCCTGTCGTGAGAAACCACGATCAATGAACCTTGGTACTGGTTGAGCATTTGCTCCAGCGCGATTCGACTGGGTAGATCCAAGTGGTTGTCCGGCTCATCCAGCAACAGCAACTGCGGTGGCCGCTGTGCATGTAGCTGTGCCGCGAGCGCCATTTTCAGGCGCTCGCCACCACTCAATTGATAGGTCTTGAGCAGCGCACGATCCGCATCGATGCCCATTTGCGCCAACCGGGTTCGCGCCTCGGCTTCGGGCAACTGGGGATTGCTCTCGTGGAGCCATTGCACTGGCGTGCGGTCGGGGTACTGCAATCCAGCATGTTGATCCAACCACCCGATAAGGCAACTGCGTATCAGCTCACCTTCCCGCGCCGGCAGTTGACCGGCGATGACCCGCAGCAGGGTTGATTTCCCGCTACCGTTGGGGCCCAAGACTGCCAGGCGCATAGGCCCCGTCAACGTCAGATTGACAGGCGTAGCGCAACCATACGGCAACACGATGTCATTGAGCTGCAATATCAACTTGCCGTTAGGCACAGTGCTTTCCGGGGACAGCATCATGCGCTGAATCTGCGGCGCACACCGCGCACGGGCCTCGGCAATACGTCGTTGCTGCTGCTCACGGGCCACTTGTTGATTGAGGCGCAATTTCCCCTGGCTGTTTTCACTGCGTTCTTTCTGGGCGTTGGTAATCAGCTTGGTCTGATTGCCTTCACGGGTCTGACGGTCGCCGCGGGCATTGCGCCGTTGCTGACGCTCCATCTGCACGCCCCTCTCACGGTGCTCACGCTTGGCCTGCGCCCGCTCCCCTTGCAATGCCGACTGGAACGACTGCTGCTCCTGCTCGCGTGCCGCCGCATACTGACGGTAGCTGCCGCCATAAACCCCCAACCCCGACGGTGAAAGCTCGACAATTTCGTTCACGTGCTCCAGAAGTCCGCGGTCGTGGCTGATCAGCACCAGGCCGTTGGGCCAGCGATCGATCTGCTGCGCAAGCTTGTGTTGCTGATCAATATCCAGGTGGTTGCTGGGCTCATCCAGAATGAGCCAGTCAGCCCTGGATAACCACGCCCCCAGCAGCGCCACCCGTTGCCGTTCGCCGCCACTGAGTGCGTCGGTGCATGCGTGGGCATTCAAGTGACCGAGGCCGATCTGCTGCAGTTGCGCCTCAAGGCGTGCTGCGCAATCCCATTGATCGACCACCAGCGAATGGTCGTCATCGTCGACGCTACCTCGGGCAATGCGATCCAGTGCCGCCAGAATGTGGTCGACCCCGGCCAGCGCGGCGACGCTGGGATAGCGCTCGGGTTCCAGTAATTGCGCCACGGCGTAAACCCGTCCTTCGCGGCGGACGGTGCCGCTGGTGGGCCTTTGTTCCCCCGTCAGCAGCCGACCCAGCAACGACTTGCCACAGCCATTGGCCCCCACGATACCTGTGGCTCTGGCGCTGAAGGTATGGTTCAAGTGATCGAGCAGAACGCGCCCGTCGGGCAGATTGAACGACACTTGGTCGAGTTGGAGTAATCGTTGGGTCATGAAACCTCCTTGGACAATCGGCCCGACGGGCACTGAATCGTTCCCTGATGTCGTCGCGGTGGCAATAAGGATCACCATGTTTGACTACGGCACGGGCCGCCAGACCGTGCGGGTAGGCAAAACGGGTCTCATTTTTGGCTCTCCAATAGCGACAAACACGGACCGATTCCACCACAAAGCAGCCAATTGCCCGACTTAGTTTGAGCAAACTCACGCCCGACAGCTCTACATCTCCCGCACCGCCGTTTCGTGCATCGAACAATCCGTGCTCAGATCCATCAATAGTCAGGCGGTTCAGGTTGCACGCCTATCCCCCCGCAGCCCCACGCCCCTCCAAAAATACCTGCCCCGGCAACGTAAACCCTCGTAGCCTGAGCAACGCCATCGGCCCGGCGTCCAGTTCGGTGCGCAGGTGCCAGGTCAAGCCCAGCCCATCGGGGGCCTTGAGCACCATGCGGTAGCGG